>JAZRQG010000168.1:0-9952 GCA_045649625.1 Acutalibacteraceae bacterium | reverse complement strand
CCTTGATAAGCCCGAAAAATGACAATTTATGGAATGGAGGTACAGACATCCTATGTCAAAAGTGAATAACGGAAGAGCAAAATGGATATGGTTGTCTGTTCTTATTCTTCTGGTATGCGTTGCAGCGACTACCATTGTTTTTTTAAGCAGACTTGACAGTTTCTTATTAGACGATGAAGGCGCTATCTCTTTGATTACCCAAGATACTGATGAAACCGAGGACACTCAAGAGCCTACAAGCAACACTGATACAACAGAGATAACCACCGATCCCTCCTCGGTCACGACACCGCAACCTACACAGCCGCCCAAAAAGCCCGGCTTTGAAGCAAGCGACGATAATACCGTTTGGAGTACCAATACACAGGTGGAAATATTCTGTGTTTCCTATGTGAACGGTGAGCAAGTCATTACCGTAAACAGCGGCAATGGTGATAAGGTGATCGCCCCCGGCACAGAAAACTCCTATACCTTCAAATTGAAGAATACAGGAAATGTGGCACTCGACTATACAGTTGAGATAGATGCCTGCTTTACCCCCGCGGATATTGAGATTCCCATTACCGGCAGACTTAACCGATATGACGGCAAATGGGTAGTTGGCGGTAAAGACGAGTATGCAAAAGTCTCCGTGTTGGATACCGCTGAGGATAATGCAACACTCGGAGCCGGAAAGTACACCTATTATACACTCGATTGGCTTTGGCCTTTTGAAAGCGGAAACGATGAGTTGGATACTATGCTCGGCAATCTTGCTGTAGATCAAGAGCTGACATTTACCATTGTCATAAAAACCACAGCTACCGAAAGTTCCAACCCGTATGATGACAGCGGCATAACTCCTCCACAGACAGGTGATAACACGAACCTCACTCTGTGGATCGTGCTTGCGGTCAGTTCGTTTGCAATGATGATATTCCTCTTGTTCTATCAGAAAAAAGAGAAACAGCGTGACAGTGCGGAGGCAGATAAGAATTGAAACAGTTTAGCAAACCCAAATTCAAATTAAAAAGTACGTTTCGATTGCTGCTCCTCATTCTCTGTGGCTTAATGATCGGCGTTAATGTGTATCTTGCTAACGCAAATAGTCTCGTTGGCAATCAGCTCCCGACGCCATTCGGGTATGGTGCAGCAGTCGTCCTATCCGGCAGTATGGAGCCGGAATTCTCCAAGGGCGATTTGATCGTAGTAAAAGAAACGGAGCAGTACAAACAGAACGATATTGTGGTTTTTCAAGATGGAAACAGCCTTGTCGTTCATCGAATCATAAGTATAGACGGCGAAACAATAACAACTAAGGGGGATGCAAATAATACCGCAGATGAACCTATTAACGTTTCAGCCGTAAAAGGTGAGGTCTTGTTTTGGATTCCATACGCAGGCAGTGTAGTAGGATTTCTAAAAACCCCGGTCGGCATCATTTGCATTATTGCTGCAGCTATTGCGCTCATTGAGATTCCTCGCAGAAATGAGAAGAAAAAAGATAACGAGGAAAGACAGAAGATCATTGAAGAAATTGAGCGTTTGAAAAAGGATCGCCAGTCTTAGAAAAGAGGTGAAGCAGAACGATGGTCAGACACCACAAAACAAAGATGAATATTCCGATGTGTTTAGCCGCCATTCTGCTTTGCTTAACACTGTTCTCCTGCCACTTGTGTGGAGGATTGTACGCCAAATATTCGGCGACGGGTTATGGAGAAGATGCAGCTCGTGTCGCAAAATTTGATGTTTCAGAAGATGGTGCATACTTTTCTGAGAATATCATAATCGACGAAGTTGCTCCGGGTAGTGAAGAAAGAGAAATTATTGTTACAAACAATAGTGAGGTTGCAGTAGCCTGTGTTGTGACTATAAAAAATAAAACGCAAAACATCCCATATTCTTTTTCGATTGACGGCAGTACGTTATCCATGCACGAATGTAGCGTTACTTGCTATTTAGAACCCAACTCCAAGGACAACAAAATAGAGATCGTTATAGAGTGGGATGAAGAAGGTGCGCTCAAATATATGGGTATGGTAGATCTGATTGAATTGACAATCAGCGCAGAGCAAGTGGATTAACGAAAGGAGTATGGTGGATGTACAAAGGTAAATACGAACACAAACATTCTCATATTCGGAAACGCACAATCATTATCACTGTGCTCATAGTATTGTTGTTTACGGTTGGCGGCGTTTTTGCTAAATACATCTATAATAGCGGCGGTATGGGTCTGTTGTCTGCAAAGGAATTTTATTTTACCAGCAATTTGCTGACGGAAAATACCGCTAAATATGTTTTGAACTCACAGACAACCGAGATTTCTTTTGCTTTGGGAAACAATGCTGATAAACTGCGTTTCTCACAAGATGACATCAAGTATTCCATTACGGTTGGGTGCAAAAGCGGAGATAGCTATCCCGAGGAAAACATCAAATACGCTGACAGTGAGCAGGTGTTGTCAGGCGGAAGTGTCGATACGACTTCAATCACACTTAAAGGACTTACAATGGGCGAAACCTATACTGTTACGGCTACAGGCAAAGCCGGTTATAAGCAAACCTTGAAAGCTGAGTTTACTGTGTCTGATAAGGAAGAAAACGTGCATATGCACTTAGATACATCCAATGACGCATTTGTATTGCTGACGGTCTGGACACATAATATGACCGGGCCCTTGACGGTCATAACCCCGGCAGGCTTAATCCCCGATAATACCGATCCGATACTTCGGAAGGTTTACAATTACAGTGGCACAGAATATGGTGCGGTACAATTTACAGACAACACAAACTTCACCGAAGCCTATTCCTCCTATACATATCGTTTCTTTATTTCGGAAGATAAAAGCTACGATATAAATAAGGATTTCAATGTGTTTATTAAAAAGAATGACATTGAATATCCGGCAAAAGCAGAGGAAAAAATACCAAACTAAAGGAGTGATACGCAATGCAAAAAATCAAACAGCACAAATCAATATTTGCAATCCTTGGCGTATTGCTTCTTTTGGCTTTATCTCTATGCGTTTCCTTTCTTGTCTCATCTGTTGTTGCAACAACGGTGGTAAGCATCGAAAACAACGGCTCAAGACTAATTGCTAAATCGGATAGTACACCCACATCCTATCAGTGGTTGAGAGCAGATACTGTTGACGGCACCTTTTCTGCAATTGACGGTGCCATCGAAAAGTATTATGACATCACTGCAAACGATGAAGGAAAATACATCAAAGTAAACATTGATGGTGTGGAAACCGAAGCGGTCGGCCCCATTGGAAAACTGATTATTATGGACATCGGCAAGGGTGCCATTTCCCTTGGCACAACCTACAGCGGTAAGGATTCCGACGGCAACTCCGTTTCCGGTACACACACGGCAACGAATATTTATGTGATTCTACATAAGGAAAACGGAACAAAGACCGAAAACAACATCGTTTTCAGCGGCAATCTTCCCAATGCGCCCTTTGATGTGACCCTTGCAGGCGTAAATATGGGCGGTACACCCACGAACCATAACCAGGCACCCGGCAACAGTGGAACAAATACACCATCAACCGGTGAAATCAGAATCCCTGCTACGAGCTCGGCGGTTAAAAAAGTGACTTTGCGTTTGCGGGATGAGAATATCGTCCGCTATATTTCGTACTACAATGGCAGTGACACAAACACACCTGCAACGGTTGCCTCTTCTCTGAAAATTACAAACATCAATGGCGACGGTGAAGTGGAGGGCGGCTGCCTGTATGTTCCGGTCAAACTTGCTCCCGAGGAAATTGAAGCATTTGTAAACAGTAAAACAAACTACAACCACTGGAATGCCGGCATTGGTGGAACGGACGGAAACTCTCTTGTTCAGAATTTGCATATTGCAGGCGGTAAGATACAGGTCGTAACCACGCTGGGCGATAACTGTACAGCTATCGGTGCCGGCGGTAACGGATACTGCCAAATGGAGATCTCCGGCGGTGAAGTTATTGCCCATTGCAACGGAACAGGTGCCGCTATCGGTGGTGGTATCGGCTGGAATGCTGCGGCTGGTAAAGCGGATATATTGATTACCGGCGGTAAAATCTATGCGGAAAACCACGCAAGAATTACCGCAGCCAAAGATGGAATCAATCATACGGTTGGAGGCGTGGCTATTGGCTCCGGCAGTACATTTCATTCAAGCGGTAGTGACGGTACTGTTACGATTACCGGTGGCGAGGTGGAAGCCTATGGAGCTTACGGTAACGGTATCGGTGGCGGCAACAGCTCCTCCTATGCAGGTGGCGGTGCAACCATTAATATTACCGGCGGTACCGTAAAAGCGAACTCTATTGGCGGCGGCAACAGTGCAAAAGGTGCCGGTGGCGATGCTACGATTACCATTGATAATGATGCCAATGTCAGACTGACCAAAGAAGGAACCGATTGCGATTTCTGCGGTATCGGTGGCGGTAACAGTCTTTCCGGTAACGGCGGAAAAGCTACCATTACCGTGAAAAGCGGTACTATCAACTCTGACGGCTCCATCGGTGGTGGCGAAGGCGGCGGCACAGGAAATGGTGGCGACGCTACTGTAAATATTTATGGCGGTAACCTTACGGCTGCATCTATCGGTGGTGGTACCGGAAGTGTCGGCGGTCACGGTGGTGCAGCTATCGTTGAAGTAACGGACGGATTTATTGAAACCGGCTCCATCGGCGGTGGTAAAACGAACAACCCCGACGGCAAGTTGGGTTATGCAAAAGCAAACATCAGCGGCGGTGACATCGTCGGTCAGTTCTTAATGGCGGCAGGAGGAACCGAACCCTGTTCCTTTACGATGACCGGAGGTATACTCCACGGTGTAAATACAGCAGATACTTCAAAGTTTATCTATGCGCAACAAAACGGTGCTGCGGTGTATATGGATGATCCCAATGGTATTGTCTCTATTTCCGGCGGCACCATAAAGGATTGCTCTTCCCAAAATGGCGGTGCGATCTATATGACAGCGGGTACTTGTACGATTTCTGGAACTGCTTCTATCGAAAACTGTACTTCCACCGAGAACGGCGGTGCCATCTATATGGGTGGCGGTACGATGACGGTTAACGGCGGAAACATTAAGAACAATACGGCTTCGCACGACGGCGGTGCTGTCTACCTTGGTGGCGGTACTATGACCGTATATGCCGGCGAGATTTCTTCAAACACCGCAAATGACAGCGGTGGTGCAGCTTATATTGACGGTGGTAATGTAAAAGTTGCCGGAGGTAGCGTAATCAACAATACTGCAACCAATAACGGTGGTGGTATTGCCGTCAATAACGGCAACTATAGAATGATCGGTGGCTCTGTAGACAATAACACTGCCACAAACGGCGCAGGCGGCGGTATTTACGTCAGCGCAGATGGCCATGACGTTACTGTTGATGTACTGAGTGGATCGGTAAGTAAAAACACTGCGAAAGGCAACGGCGGTGCCTTTGCCGTTGTTGGAAAAATAGACGGCACGGAAAAAATTACCGTTACCGTTGGCGTCAACAAGAACCACTTTGATGCAAACGGAGAACTCATTACAAATTGTGAGCACGGCAGTGATGGCGACAGTGCTTATGAATGTCCTGTCCTTATTGAAAACAAATCAGGTGCTTCCGGTGGCGGCATCTACGTAACCGGCAATACCTCCACGGTTTTAAATATCTTCTGTTTGGAGGAAAGCGGTAGCCAAGCAGATGGGGATAACGGTCAAAGCCACTTTATGAAGGTTGACGGCGGTAAGGTAACGATCACCACCTCCGAGCAGCTTGATGAAAATAACCAAACATCCTATCACGGAAATACCCATATCAAGAGCGAAGTATACGTTACCGGCGGTCAGATGGATATTTGGGGCGAAATGACAAACCCCCGTCTTGAAGATATTATTACGGTTGATATAACCAAACAGGACGATTATTTCAAGGATCACCGTGAAGTACCCACAACCGAAAAGTATTACAAACTTCTTTATTTTGAAAACTTTACAGATCCCGTGACAAATATCACGACAGGACAGTATAAGGAAATAGAGGTAAAGCAAGGCGATTCCGTTATCATTAGTGGCAACATCTACAGCCACCCCGGATATACCATCAAAGGTTGGAATACCTCGAACGGTCGTCCCGATCTTGATAATTATCCCCAGGGAACCTATGAAAACGACCGTGGATGGTATAAGGTCGGTGATGAAAAGATATTTGACGGCACGATCATTGGCGATTTGACTATTTATGCTATATGGGAGGCCAACGGTTATACCGTAGTCTATGATCCGAACGTTCCGTCTGGTGAAACCTATACCGGTAAAATGGATAACTTTAATTTCACCTACGACCTGCCGATCGAATTAAGCAAGAACCAATATGCCAGACCCGGTTATGATTTTGTCGGTTGGTGTAAAGATGCGGACGGTTCCTCAAAGATCTATCAAGACGAGGAGACGGTTACGAATCTGACTACGAAAAAAGGCGAAGTCGTTACCCTGTATGCCCAATGGAAAGAATGTGACCACGATCCTGCGACACACCAATATACCTACTCCGTTATTGACGGCGGTAAGACACTGAAAAGGGATTGCTCCTGTGGAACATACAGTGAAGAAGCTCGTCTGTCCGCTGAAAACACAGTATATGATCAGGACACACACCCTGCTGAAATCGTGTATACGTCGGACAAATGGAAACCTGTGGACGTTCATGAAGCATTGGACGGCGACGAGCTTGTCGATAACCTTCCTTACCACGCAGGTCGGTATAAAGCCAGTGTAACAGAAAACGGTGTGACCGCAAGCGTTACGTACACGATTGAAAAGGCAGAGCAGCCTGCTCCTCCAAAACCGATATTTGATACGACTAAGAATGCTGATGGCTCTCTTATTAGCATATTCCCTGTGGATCCGTCTCCCATCAGCACGGAAGGCAACTCCTTATATGATGGAAGCTATAAGTCGTACCCCGAATATCGCATTGTGTATTACGAGGGCGGTACGGAATACAGTACCGGCTGGGAAAAGGGTGCCGATACACTGATTGATGGCAAATATGCAGTTCAGTTCGAACTGGACAGGGCGCTTACAAACTATTTTGTGCAGGCCCGATACAGTGAATGTGACAACTACAAAGCATCTCCCGAATCTACCGCAGACAGCGTCTATTTCTTTGCGGGCAACGTAGAGTTTGTCGTGAACTGCGGCGAGGGCGTAGTTTATACAATTAAAACCGCAGACGGAAGCAACGTAACTGAAAACGGAATCCAAATTGAGGTTTCCGCAAAGGACGGATATTTCTTCCCCAAAGACTATAAAGCGACCATAAAGACAGAAAACGCTGACTCTCAGGCAGTGCTGTCACCTGCGGATCGTTATTCTGAAATTTATTCTATCAATAACATTCCGGCAAACAGTAAAGTTATACTCACACTTCCCGATGCGCAGAAATGTCTCGAAATCGAGTCAAACATTGCGGAAAAGCAGGAGTTTGGGCGAATCACAACAACGTCGGCAACCATTAGCCGTGATTCAGCCTACACCGTATATTTTGAAGTAAGAAACTACTCCTCTGCTGAGTATGAGCCGCTAATGCTGACCTTTGACAAGGAGCTTCCTGTCGGAACAACGATTATTTTGCAAGACAGGAGCAACGGTTCCTATTATTGGACATCCATTGAGGCAGCGGGAACAAAAGAGCTGGCATTGACCTCTTTTGTTCGCATGGGAGATAATAGCGCAAATAATGGGTTTGCATTAAGCGCAAGCGATGCGGATTTACAGTTTATCGTTGATTTTTCCCAAACTGCAAACGGAATTGGCGGCGATTCTGTGACAACAACGTTGTCTGCAATCTCCCAAACCAATTCCCGATCTACCACCGAACAGAGTGATGAAATTGCTGATTTGAAAAACGAAAGCAGTTACACTTTGACTGCCGGAGGTGCAATCGGCGAAATCTCATTTGTTCACTCCGAATCGGAAGGTGCAGCATCAAAATGGGATGGTCGAGATGATGCACTTGTATTCAAGCCCAAATCCGACCTACCTGCAGATGCACATTTGTCGATTGTTTGCGGGAACGCAACGACCGTTATATATGCAAACTGTGATGGGAATTTTGTGTATTCTGTGCCGAATCAAGCCGAAGGAACAATTTCGGTATCCTTAATATCGAATTTGCTGCCGGTTGGCTCTACAGAGTTTTCCTTTGACGTGGAATGGATTATTGCAAAATCTAAAGTAGAATCTTCACCAATGAACGTTCAATATGTGGCAAAGACGCAAGTCAATGCTGAAGGTGTCGGAGCTGCACCCGTATCGCTGAAAATAGTTGGTGATAAAAAGTTATATGCCTTGAATGAAATGGTCAAAGCGACGGTTTCTTGGGCAGACCTGCCGAGTAATTACAAGTTAGAGGTCGTATTGATGGTCAAGACCGAAAACGGAGATTACAGCAGTACGGCGGTTACACAAGAAGTAGATTTTACAACTGAAAGCGGCACTCAGGATATTTCAATCTCTCTCGCAGGTAATAAGACCGGTAGTTATCGCCTGTATCTATCTGCCGAATTGGGATTGATTACGGTAGCAGAGGCAGAATACTATTTTATTGTCGATTAAAGGATTGAGGGGCGGTGTCGGAGTATAATCCGCCACCGCCCGTTTTCTCACGAAAAATTTCCATTATCTTTCATAACACGATATAACACAGCACGTCCGGCAGTAATACCGGACGTGCATTTTCGTCATAAAATGTTTCCAATTTGAGCCAAAAAAGTTGTTGTGCAACCCTTGACTTTTGGACCAAAAACGATTATTACTTAAGTGTAGAGTGTAAATTCTCTACCCCTCCGGTTTTACCCTACGGCAGGTACGATAATTGCTTCGAAACCGAAAAATTTTTCAAAGTTTTTTCAAAAGTGCACTGAAACGATGCTAAAGTGCTATGAAAACGACATGAAACGTACTCATTCCGCATGATATTCGACTCTAATCGACTCTAAGCCGTTCTAAACGCATATAAACGGCTCTGGCTGATTTGACAAGAGGAAAAATTTAGGGTAAAATTATAGTACAACTGAATATTGTTTCCCGAGGTTATCTTATTTTCCCCCGCATCTTATTTATTTGAGCGCAATTGATCGCTCATCCTTTTCGTGTCGCTTAGTCGATACCATACATACTACTTAACGGGTCTTGTCCTAATCTATAACCAATTAGGGCTTACTTGTTATGCGTATGTAAGGTATCGACTTTTTGTTTTGTTTTTGTTACCTCAAATGAGGTTCAAAATATACTTGTTTTATATTTATGAAGGAGGAATTCAAATGAAGAACTATGAAAACAGGAAATGTAAAGGGTAATCCGAGATTAAAGCATTGAGCAAATGACTACCCGAGTTTTTGACCAAAGCGAGGATGCTGACCGTCAAAACAAAAACAATGTGACTGAAAGAAACCGGTCACAGAAAAGCCCTTCGCATGGCGATCCCAGGAGTGGATCAAATGCGATATACAGCAGACGAAACCTGGTCTGCTGCGAACAGAAGCAGGCGGCAGACAGAGCTGAGACAGATCGCTGTATGGTCTGACTGTCAACTGACAGCCGATACTCTAAGGCTGCAGTAACTCTGTACCAAAAAGGAATTTTGGTACAGAGGAAAAGGGTTCCGTGTCTGTGGGCGGTGAGTTTTCCTGACGAAAATGTGTTTACCACCGACGGCAAGGGTATCTGCCGAAGCTCGTGACGAAAATCAATGAGATGCCCACGACGTTTGAGAGTTCCGTCGTTAAATAAAATTGCTCAAACGGTAGTGCGACCGTCCTCCCTTTATGGGAATTTCGCGCAGCGAATTGTTTCCGGGATTTAATCGCCTAACAGCAAAATGAAAATCCCCGCTGATCAGGTCTATCGTACCTGAACCGGATCACCGGCACTCGGCGCAGCGTCGCAGAAATACGACTGACCA
>JAZRQG010000167.1:0-3461 GCA_045649625.1 Acutalibacteraceae bacterium | reverse complement strand
AAAGTATGGTGGATATACTGCAAACCATCAGCAAGGGATACATTGGAATATGTCCGTCGCTTCTGCCGTACCAAACACGGCCGATGCCCATAAATACAGCAAACAAACAGGGGCCGAGCAGGTCGCCAACCAATTTAGGGACGCCGAGCCCCTCCTCGGCAAACAACGAAGCCCATTGGGAGATGGCAATCTCCGAAGCGCCACCACATACCATCAGCACCATCATCAGCCAAAAATACGGTTGATGCAAAAGGATGTGCATCGGCATTTTCTCCGTCCCTTTCAGCATCGGTGGAAACGGCGCGCGCAGAATAAATAACAAATTGACAAGCGGAACAATCGCCCACGCCATCAGGACCCAGCGCCATTGCTGTGCGCCAAAGACAAACACGGCAAGCGTAGTCACAAGTACTGCTAACACCTGGCCGATGGGATAGAACGCGTGCAGCATCGTCATCGACGCGGCTTTTTTCTCCGACGGAACAGCATCGATGATCGGGCTGATAATCACCTCGGCAAGACCCGCGCCGATGGAATAGACCATCACTGCCAGTACCATGCCGATATACGCGTCCGGCAGTACATACGGCAAAATGCTGAACAGGACAAGTCCCGCAACGGCAGCCGCTTCTGCCATTACCAAGCATGCACGGTAGCCGATCTTATCCACAAAATAAACGGCTAAAAAGTCCACACACAGTTGTATAAAAAACGTGATCAATACCAGTCGGCCGATCTTTTCAAACGAAATGGCAAATTGTTCACGCAGCGTCACAAAAAATAAAGGCGTCACGTTCAGCACCAGCGCCTGTATCATGGATCCCAAATAACAACAGCGACGCGTCAGACGATACGAATCCCTCATTTTACCACCTCCGGAGCAGTTAAATTATAGTGATCAACCCAAAATTTGTCAAACATTTCCCCTTTTTCTCTGCCTTTCAAAAAAAGTTTGACAATTTCCTGACAAACTCGCAGTTTACCATTGCAAAATCAATATTTATCATATATAATAGTGAACAGGTATGAATACTGTCAAGGAGGAAAAGGCAAATGCAAAAGAAAATCAGCAAACTTCCTTTCAAAGGTACTCCGGAACAAGCTGCTGCTCTGCAAAAGGTCATCGATGCGAATAAGCACGATCCCAGCCGCCTGATGGGCGTTATGCAGGAAGCACAAGGCATCTACGGATACCTGCCGGTGGAGGTTCAAGACATGATCGCCGAGGGTATGAACGTGCCGTTGGAAAAGGTGTACGGTGTGGCAACATTCTATGCACAGTTCGCACTGTCCCCAAAAGGCGAGTATGACATCTCCGTGTGTCTCGGTACCGCCTGCTACGTTAAGGGCGCGGGCGATGTGTTCGACAAGCTTAAGGAGTTGCTCGGAATCGATGCCGACGAATGCACACCGGACGGCAAATATTCGCTGTCCGCTTGCCGTTGCATCGGTGCTTGCGGTCTGGCTCCGGTTCTCACCGTCAACAGTGATGTATACGGTAACCTGACTGCTGACGATGTGCCCGGCATTCTGGAAAAGTACGGAAAATAACATATGCGTGAACTATCGCTGAATGTTCTGGATATTGCTCAGAACTCCATCGTCGCAGGTGCCACGTTGATCGAACTCCTGGTGAAAGAGGATTCGGCAAACGACCAATTAACTCTCGTGATCGCGGACAACGGCCGCGGTATGACACCCGAGCAGTTAGCACAGGTGCGCGATCCGTTTTATACCACCCGCACAACCCGCAAGGTGGGCATGGGGGTTCCCCTCTTCCGTATGGCGGCGGAAATGGCGGGCGGCCAGCTTGTCCTCTCTTCCACACTCGGTGAGGGTACGACAGTCACGGCAACTTTCGGTCTGACACACATCGATCGAATGCCCCTTGGGGATATGGCCGGTACGGTGTCCACCTTAATCCGCTTGAATCCATATCTGGATTTTGTATACCGGCACGAGGTTGACGGTCAGTTCTTTGAGCTGGACACCCGTGAGTTGCGTGAGGTGCTGGACGGTGTTCCGTTATCGGAACCGGACGTGATGGAGTGGATCGACGGTAACATGGCGGAAGGATTACTTCCGCTGAACAGTCAAGCGTAAAAGTATTTGTAGTTTATAGGAGGTTTTGTTATGAAATCCATTGCTGAATTGCAAGCTATCCGGGATAAAGCCCGCGAAAAGATCGCGATGCGTGAGGGCTCTCATGAGGGAACTCGTATCGTCGTCGGCATGGCAACCTGCGGTATCGCCGCCGGTGCTCGTCCGGTGCTCAATGCGTTCGTGGAAGAGATCGCAAAGCGCAACGTGCAAAACGTATCGGTCGTACAGACCGGTTGTATCGGTATGTGCCAGTTTGAGCCGATCGTTGAAGTGATCGCGCCCGGCAAAGAAAAGGTTACTTACGGTCAAATGAGCCCCGAAAAGGCGATTCGCGTGGTAACTGATCACATTGTCAACGGCAATCCGGTTGCAGAATACACCATTGACAAGTTGTTAAAGTAAGGCAGGAGGGAAAAGAATGTATCGTTCTCATGTATTGGTTTGCGGCGGTACCGGTTGTACCTCCTCTCACAGTCAAGAGATCATCGACGCTCTTGAGAAGGAAATTGCTGCAAACGATTTAACCGAAGAAATCAAAGTCGTACGTACCGGTTGCTTCGGTCTTTGCGCACTCGGCCCGATTATGATCGTATATCCGGAAGGCTGCTTCTATTCTCGCGTAAAGGTTGAAGATATTCCCGAAATCGTTTCCGAGCATCTGCTGAAGGGCCGTATCGTCACCCGTTTGCTGTATGATGAGACGGTTGAGGATGACGGTATCAAGGCGCTCAACGAAACTGATTTCTACAAAAAACAGGTTCGTGTGGCACTGCGCAACTGCGGTGTTATCAACCCCGAATCGTTGGATGAGTATATCGCCAACGACGGTTATCAGGCTCTTGCCAAGTGCGTGACCGAGTACACGCCCGAGCAGGTCATCCAGATCGTCACCGATTCCGGCTTGCGTGGCCGCGGTGGCGGTGGCTTCCCCACCGGTCGCAAATGGGCGCTGACCGCTCCCAATCAGGCACCGCAGAAGTATGTTGTTTGTAACGCTGAC
Source organism: Acutalibacteraceae bacterium (assembly GCA_045649625.1). GTDB lineage: Bacteria > Bacillota > Clostridia > Oscillospirales > Acutalibacteraceae > RGIG3009. Next base: position 358 of record JAZRQG010000167.1, on the reverse strand, counting down.
GAAGGCGACCCTGGTGCATTTATGGACCGTTCGGTTCTGGAAGGTGACCCGCACTGTTTGATCGAGGCTATGGCTATCGCCGGTTACGCGATCGGCGCTACCATGGGTTACGTGTACGACCGTGCAGAGTATCCGATCGCGGTCCGTCGTCTGCAGATCGCCATCGACGATGCGCGTGAGGCCGGTTTGCTTGGCAAAGACATCTTCGGCTCCGGCTTCGACTTTGATATGGAAATCCGCTTGGGTGCCGGTGCATTCGTGTGCGGTGAGGAAACCGCATTGATGACCTCCATCGAGGGGAACCGCGGCGAGCCGCGTCCGCGTCCGCCGTATCCGGCTGTCAAAGGCTTGTACGGCT
>JAZRQG010000166.1:0-6865 GCA_045649625.1 Acutalibacteraceae bacterium | reverse complement strand
ACACCGGCCTGTTCGGAGGAGGCGAGGATTTTCAGTTCGGGCACCGCCTCAATATCCTCGCGGTTGACGGTGGTATGCCGCGATTGCGGAACGTTGAATACCTCGTCAAATCCGCGGAACAGAATCGACCGTTTATGCTCGACCGTATGCGGGAAAATACCAAACAATTTTTTATCCAGCGGCTGCTTGTCAATGCCATAATGGTAATACAGCGCCGCCTGCGCGCCCCAACAGATGTGTAGGGTGCTGGTGACGTGCGTCTTACTCCATTCCATGATGGTGCACAGCTCGTCCCAGTACTCCACCTCTTCAAAGGGAAGATGCTCCACCGGCGCGCCGGTGATGATCATACCGTCGTATTTTTTATCCTTGATATCGTCAAAGGTCTTGTAAAACATCAGCATATGATCTTCCGGCGTATTGCGGGAATGATGCGTGCTGGTGTGAATGAGTTCCAGTTCCACCTGCAACGGTGTGTTACCGAGCAGACGTGCCATCTGCGTTTCGGTGACGATTTTTTTCGGCATCAGATTAAGCAGTAGGATCTTGAGCGGACGGATATCCTGTGTCAGCGCCCTCGTTTCGGTGATGACGAAGATGTTTTCGTCGGTCAGCGTCTTGGTCGCCGGCAGCTGATTCGGAATTTTAATGGGCATAAGGGTGCCCTCCTTTAGATGTTTGCTAATGCCTGTTTCAGGTCAGCAAGAATATCGTCGATGTTCTCAATACCGACCGACAGACGCACCATATCCGGCGTAATACCGGTAGCAACCAACTGCTCGTCGGTGAGCTGACGGTGTGTGGTGGAAGCGGGATGCAAGACGGAAGTGCGGGCATCCGCCACGTGAACCACGACTGCCGCAAGCTTCAGAGAATCCATAAACCTGACCGCCGCTGCGCGGCCGCCCTTGACACCAAACGAGATAACACCGCAGCAACCCTTCGGCAGGTATTTCTCGGCAAGGTCATGCTGATCGGAGGATTCCAGACCGGGGTAGTTGACCCACGCGACACTTTCGTGTTTTTCAAGATATTTCGCGACCGCCATCGCATTTTCGCAGTGGCGCTCCATGCGCAGGGCGAGCGTTTCCAAACCGATATTCAGCACGAACATGGCGAGCGGTTGGGGAGTGGATCCCAAGTCGCGCATCAATTGCACGCGCGCTTTGGTGATATACGCCGCTTTGCCGAATTGCTCGGTGTATACGACGCCATGATAGGATTCGTCGGGGGTGGTCAGTTCCGGATACTTGCCGGATGCCGCCCAATCGAAGTTGCCGCTGTCCACGATCACACCACCGACCACCGTCGCGTGGCCATCCATATACTTGGTAGTGGAATGCATCACAATATCCGCGCCATACTCAAACGGACGGCACAAAACGGGTGTCGCAAAGGTGTTGTCTACGATCAGCGGCACACCGTGACGGTGAGCGAGCGCTGCATACCGCTCAATATCCAGTACGTTCAGCGCGGGATTGGCGATGGTCTCGCCGAATACGAGCCGTGTATTTTCATCAAATAGTGCGTCTGCTTCTTTGTCGGTCATATCGGGGGTGAGAAAACGCACCTCAATGCCCATACGTTTCATCGTCACGGCAAACAAGTTGGTGGTGCCGCCGTAGATGGTGGACAGACTCACAAAGTTTTGACCGGCGCTCGTAATATTAAAGATCGCCATCAGCGAAGCCGCCTGACCGGACGAGGTGCACATGGCCGCCACACCGCCTTCGAGCGCCGCGATCTTATCCTCCACCGCCGCAACGGTGGGGTTGGAGATGCGGGTATACATATGTCCCGGTGCTTCCAGATCAAACAACTTTCCGAGATGCTCGGACGAATCGTATTTATACGTAGTGCTTTGATAGATCGGGAGAACACGGGGCTCGCCGTTTTGCGGCTGATAGCCTCCCTGAATACAAAGCGTTTCGGTGCGATAATCGCTCATGATAACGTCGCTTCCTTTCCCTTGGATATACCCCTAAAGTATATCTTTTTTAAAAAGGTTTGTCAACGAGAACATTTCTTCCATACAGTGCAGGCACATCGCCTTCCTCTGACGAGGGAGATCTGTGACGTTAGGCACACACGGAGGGAGAGAAAAACGCCAACATAAAAAAGCTGTGTTCGACAGAACGCATCCGTTTTGACCGGTAAACTACGGTTGACATTTAACAGTTGATTTGCTATAGTAAATATGTAAGAAGTGACGTACAACCGACCGATTTGTGCGCCATATCAATAGACTGTGAAAGCGCACAGATCATCTGCCGGCAGGGATGATTTGTGCGCTTTTTGCTGATAGCAAACAGGGGGGAAGGATATGAAACACAGAAGTTGGTCTTTGTTATTGGCAGGGGCTGTTATTCTTAGTTTTCTTTCGGCGTGTGCACCGAGTGAAGCGCCAACAGAAAGGGTGACAACAACGAGCAACACGGCCATGACGGGCTCCTCGGTGACGACTGTATCAAATGCGAGCGTTGCAGATAAAACAAACTCATCGTCCTCTAACAAGACCACCTCATTTAAAGACAATAGTACCTTTTTTTCATTGTTTGGAAGGCGATGGGAATCCTTTGACCAAGACACACAACGTTTTCTGGAAAATTGTGGGTTGACACAAGATGTTGTGGAGGGGAATAAAAAACTTCTCACCTATCGTGAGGATCTTTCTGCAACTGATATTTCCCCATTTTATCAAACCTATACAAACGAGAAAACACAATATTCATTTAATGATCCCACCGGCAAATTGACATTTTTAAGTCTTGAACCATCGGAGACTGGCGTTTCTAAAACCGAGGACGAAATTCGGGTAACCGCAAGACGTATTGCTGATCTCTTGATTAACAGGAATCGATACGAAGAGGAGTTCTTTTTGTCAGATACAGAATTGTACTACACCGAATATATTAAAACTATACACGGTTATCAAACCTTTGACCGAGTAGGGATTTGCATGACGCGTGGTGGAAAGGTCAAACATATTGCCGTTTCTAAACTGGGTGCACTCGATAATGTTTCTTCTCCACAAATTGAAGATGAGGAAATACTAAACTATTGCGACACTTTCTTACGCAAAAGCTACTCGTATGAACGTTGTGAGATTATCAAGAAAGAGTTAGACGTCAAAGACGGACAATTGTTAGCATATTATAAAAATCAGCCGGATATAGCGGATGGGCAAGTTGTATTGATATGCTATTGTCAGATGTTTGTAAATGATGCGCCGTGGGGACGTATTCAGACGGTACTTGTACCAATACAATGAGTGAAACGAGTAGTTAAGCAGGATTATTAAAAGCCTTTGAAGTGAAAATCGTACCGATCAAGTAAACGGAAAAACGGACGCGTTCATCAGAACACAGCCCTTTTAACCGGTAAACTTTGGTTGACATATAACGGCTGATTTGTTATAGTAAATATGTAAGAAGTGACGTACAACCGACCGATTTGTGCGCCATATCAATAGACTGTGAAAGCGCACAGATCATCTGCCGATAGGGATGATTTGTGCGCTTTTTTGCTTTTACACGGAAAGTGGGTGTTACCAATGGGCAAATAAATTCATAGTGTCCGGAAGAAAATAAACCATTGTCAACCTGTAACAAAGGAGGGTGTCTAATGAAAAAGCATCGTACAAACATCAAATTCTTATGTCTTTTCCTCGCTGTGATTTTTCTTTTTCAAATGACAGCATTAGCAAAGCCACTCACAGATACGATTCCAGATCAACCCATAAGTGCCGAAGACGCTCTCGTTGAAGTTGTTTCTTTACGGGAAGAATCAATAAAAACTTTCCAAAACGGGAACGGGAATTATGTTGCGGCAATTTATGGAGAGGCTGTTCACTATCAGGATGAAGATGGCAACTGGCGAGAAATTGATAACTCACTGGTGCCAACAACCGTATCCGCCGCTCAGCTGGCCGATGCAGGCGTGAATGTTGCCAACGCAAATGCGTTGCCGGTGGCGTATCGCAAGAATGCTGCGAATGCGTTTGAGGTGAATTTGCCGAACACACTGACTGTTAACAGTCCCATAACCGTTACCTATAAAGACCACACATTGGGATTTGCTCTGCAGGGTATGCCATTGCAATCGGGGCCTGTTGCCCAAGTGGTGAGTACGGCATCTGCCGTGGAAACAGCGCAGTTAGAGGAATATTCAATCATCAGCAACGATAGCGTTCTTTCCTATGGTCAGGTGTTCCCGAATACTCAGCTAACATATGAAATGCGCGGCAAGAAGCTAAAAGAAAGCTTAGTGTTCAGCGCGCCGCCTGAGCAATCGAGTTTCGTGTTTCGGTTTTATTATGAGAATCTGTATCCGGAACTGTTGTCTACCGGTGAAGTGCGGTTTTATGCGGACAGCGCGAAGACTGAAGATCCCATTTTTGTGATTGCTGCGCCGTATATGTTTGACTCCGGCGAGGGATACAGCGCCGATGTTGACGTAGAGCTTGTTCCGGTTACCGGCGGATGTCTTTATAGGTTAACCCCCGATGCCGAGTGGTTGAACGCCGAAGAACGGGTATATCCGGTAACACTTGACCCCACTGTTACAACACCTCTTACGCAAACCGAAATCCATGATAACAGTGTTCACCAAAGTGATCCGAATACCAATTATATCAATGCTGACAGATTGTATGTTGGTTCGGTGGTGCTCAGTTCCGGAACCTTTGAAAGTCGTACCTACATTAAATTTCCGAGAGTTAGTTCCATTCCCACAACGGCTTTTATTGTCAGTGCGACTATGACGTTGAACCATCATGCGAATACTTCTTATCAAAGCGGATCGAACAATACCATTGATGTGTATGATTGTGGTAACAACGTATGGGGAACAAGCAATATTACTTGGAACGCACAGAAGAACTTTGCTTTTACTAACCGTATCTGTTCCCGTACAACAGACAAATCCTATTCCGTTGAAGATTTCGATGTGACAACGTTGGTTCGTAGCTGGTACAGCACGACGGCTTCTAACAACGGCTTGGTTATCAAACCAAGAACAGTGTATACCAACGCATCCAATCGTACGGGATATTATAGTAGCGATATTAGTTCTTCCATTTCGTCCAAGCGACCGCATATAACGATTGAGTATCGAAATTATAAAACAATTACGATGAAGCACTTTTATGATAATGCGTATAATACTCGGTATAGCGGAACCGGTGCCAATGCGCCGGCAAGTAAAATTGCGAATTATCAAGCTTTATACACCAATTATATGCGAGAGGTGTTTGGACTCAATATTACAAGTAGTGTTACCCATCAACAGTCGGAACAGGATCGGTGCACGCATGGTGCAGGAACGAACATCAATTCATATTGCAACTTAACACTATCAGGTACGTGTGATTATTATGTAGGACGGCATCACTGTACCAACGCGGCGTATCATTTGTACACATTGCCTACTGGAATTAACCCGCCTACCTCAACCGAGCGGATCATTAAGTGGACGGGACATCTTATCTGCGAATATTGCCCTATTGGCGGTCATACTGATTGTGGGAGTTTCGCTGTAACGGATGGCATTCGTATAGCGGTAACATATGGTGATTCCTTAACTGCGAATGAACGAGATGCATCTTCCGTAGGCGCGATTGCCCACGAAATGGGACACACCCTTGGCGGATGTCCGGATGGCGGGGCGGAGGTTCATTCCAACAGTACATGTGTAATGAGAGAATATGTTGCTGATTCTAAAAAGTTAGAGTATATTACTGAACGCAATCCTGAGGCTTATTGTTCAAATTGTCGGGCGCTGATTAACAACTACATCAACAATTTGTAAATAGGGAGGCAATAGGGATGAACATCAAGAGACAAAGCGTATTTCTTTTATGCATAGTACTTGCTCTTTTTTTGACAGCGTGTGCACCGACCAGTTCGGTAACGGACCCAACCGGAACCACAACGGTTGCTGATATCGCTACCACTACGACATGTTCGTCAACCGTTGCGGATGCAACGACCGTTATTCAGGGGAAAGAGAGTACGCGGGGGAACGGACCGATGACTACCACAACGATTCCGCAAAGCACAACGACCACCATTTATCGTACCTATGCGCAGAAATACAAGATTTTTCCCACTTTGGACGAATATTGCGATTTCGTGAAAACGGCGAATGAACAGACGTTACGGTCGATCTTCACAAAAAAAGAGTATGACGGTTCATCGTATTTTGACGAGGAGAATTTTGAGATCATTCTGCAAGACCGGCAATACTTTTTACCGGTCTTACCTGTTGGTTATGCTTTTAAATTTATTAAAATGGAAACGTATGATCCGATGACAATTGCGCTTGAACGGGATGGAGAGGAGTACTATATTTATTGTTCCATGAGTCAAACGCAAAAATATCCAAGTGTGGAAGAGGATGACAGCTTTCTAAAGCAAGACGGTACCAAGGTGACGGTGAATAATTTACCGAACAATCCTTTAAATCCGGGGGGCGGTACCTGTTACTGGGAGGAAAACGGATATCAGTGTTCTATTCAGTTTACGCAAGCGAACAAAGAGCAGGTGTGGGACTTAGTAAAAGCCTTTGAAATGAAAATCGTACCGATCAAGTAAACGGAAAAACGGACGCGTTCTGTCGAACGCGTCCGTTTTTGATACTATCAGATCCACTCGTCCTCGGGGAATTCCGTGGGCGGGACTTCCAACTGTTCGGGATGCTTGAGCAGACGGCGGAGCATACGGAACGATTCCGCATAATAATGTCCGTCGCAGATACGCTCGTCCAGCACGAGCTTGACACGTACCACTTTTTTGGTGGTAATGGTGCCGTCTGCCGCCGCTACGGGAACGATCGTCTTTTTACCGAGCGCCACAAACACCAAGTC
>JAZRQG010000165.1:0-1945 GCA_045649625.1 Acutalibacteraceae bacterium | reverse complement strand
ATCGTGGATCCCACCAAGGTAACCCGTTCTGCGTTGCAGAATGCGGCTTCCGTGGCGGCCATGGTGTTGACTACCGAATCGCTGGTAGCGGATAAGAAAGAGCCGTTGCCCGCGGCGCCTGCGGCACCCGCCGGCATGGACGGTATGTATTAAGAATACTCATAAAAGCCGGTGCGAAGCTGCGCCGGCTTTTAGGCTTTGATTGGAGTTTTTATGATGAAATTTCCCGGAATGCAACCTGCTGATATTTATTTGCCCGCAAAGGGTGTTGACCGTGCCAAGTGGGCGGTGGTCGCGTGCGACCAATTCACGTCACAGCCGGATTACTGGCACGCGGTGGAAGTTACCGTTGGAGAGGCACCATCCACGTTGCGGCTGATTCAACCCGAGGTGTTTTTGGAGCAGGGCGACAATACGGAAAAGGTCAACGCGACGATGCAGCAGTATCTGGACGACGGCACGCTCCGGTGCGCCGTCAAAGACGGCTTTATCGTGCTGGAGCGCGAAACGCCGTCCGGTAAACGGTTGGGACTGATGGTGGCACTGGATCTGGAGTGTTACGATTTTACCACCGGCACCCTGCTCACGCGTGCGACGGAAGGCACCGTTGCCGATCGTTTGCCGCCGCGTGTGAAGATCCGTCAGAATGCACCGCTTGAGTTACCGCACGTGCTGGTGCTGATCGACGACCCCGACCGCACGGTGATCGAGCCGTTGGTAGAAGCCAAGCGAGCGGGCACACCGCTGTACGATATTGAGCTGATGCAAAATGGTGGCCATCTGCGCGGCTGGGCGGTGGAGGACGAGACTTCCAAAGCCGCGTTGTCCAAGGCTGTTCAGGCGTTGTACGACAAGGCGGACGGATTCTTATACGCGGTGGGTGACGGCAATCATTCGCTTGCTACCGCGAAGATCTGTTGGGAGAACGTGAAAGCCACTTTGTCGCCTGCTGAAGCGGAAACGCATCCGGCGCGGTATGCGCTCGTAGAACTCGAAAACCTGCACGACGAGGCAATTTTGTTTGAACCCATCCACCGTGTTGTTTTTCACGTAGATGCAAAAGAACTGATAGAAGGCTTTAAAGCATACGTTGCGAAGCAGGGGATGGCACTTGTCCCAGGCAGCGAGATCGTGTTTGTCGGGTACGAGGGATACGCCCTGTCGAATGCAAACGGTATGTTGCCGATTGCGGTGTTGCAGAATTATCTCGACGAGTATTTGCAAGCGCACGATGCTACTATTGATTATATTCACGGCGAACAGACGGTACGCGATCTGAGTGCAGCACCCGGCTCGTTGGGGATTTTGCTTCAAGGGATTCCGAAGGACGGTTTTTTCGACGGCATTCGTGCCGGCGGACATTTCCCGCGCAAGACGTTCTCCATGGGCGAGGCCAACGAAAAGCGCTATTATGTGGAAGCGCGTAAGATTCGATAATGCAAAAGCAGCCTGTTGACAAGGCTGCTTTTTTGCATATTTTCACGCGTATTTGTTATACTATCGCTATGGAGTGTGATGGGAAATGAAAATGACACCGAAAAATTATCAGGCGATGGCGGAGAAACGCGCGACGGGATCGCCAATTTTTAAAGATTGTCTTCTTGCATTTTTAGCGGGCGGTTTTTTGTGTGCTGCGGCTCAAATTATCATTGATCTGGTTTCCAAAACCGGGTTGGACCAAAAGGATGCCCGTCTGATCGGCTCGCTGTCGTTGATCTTTTTAAGCGTGCTGCTGACGGCGCTTTGTGTGTATGACAATATTGCCAAGCACGCGGGGGCGGGCGTGATCGTACCGATCACCGGCTTTGCCAACTCCATGTCTTCGCCCGCCATGGAGTTCAAATCCGAGGGGTTGGTTCTCGGCATGGCGGCGAAGATGTTTACGATTGCCGGTCCGGTAATCGTCTACGGCACAATTGCAAGTGTTCTTTAAAGTCGGAGGCCA
>JAZRQG010000164.1:0-3075 GCA_045649625.1 Acutalibacteraceae bacterium | reverse complement strand
AGGGGTGTGGCCTGTAAAATGCCCTTCTAGGGCTTATTCAAGCCTCCGGCTTAGCCGGAGGTTGTGACTGTTAATTAGTCGCTTATGAAGGGCATAAGGGCGATCTGACGGGCGCGTTTGATCGCGACGGTCAGCTCTCTCTGATGACGGGCACAGGTGCCGGTCACGCGACGGGGCAGGATCTTTGCACGCTCGGATACGTAACGGCGCAGGCGAGCGACATCCTTGTAGTCGATGCTCTCCACACGGTCGGCGCAGAACGCACACACCTTACGGCGGCCCTTGCGCATACCGGAGCGGGGACGGTCAAACTTTTCCGTCTTTTCCACTTTATCAGACATGGGTTGTTCCTCCTTTAATTCAGACTTGTTCGCGGTCCTCAGAACGGCAGGTCATCATCGGTGACGATTTCTTCGAAGTCACCGCTGGCGGCGGTTGAAAACGCCGGTGCTGCTTCGTTGTAAGTGGGGACCTGAGAACCCGTAGTCGGTGCAGAGGCACCGCTCTTGGATTCGGCAAAGAATGCGTTATCGACAACTACTTCAAATACGGTGCGATTGTTGCCGTTCTTATCGGTATAAGAGCGGCTCTGCAGCGAACCCTGCAGGGCAATGCGCTGTCCTTTTTGAAAATAGCGGCAGATAAACTCCGCTGTGTTTCGCCATGCGACACAATTGATGAAATCGGTCTGACGCTCCGCGCCCTTCGGTTGATAGGTGCGGTCTACAGCAACGGTGAAACTGGTTACGGACACGCCGTTCGTGGTGGTCTTTTGTTCGGGGGTCGCGGTGAGGCGACCTAACAGGCATACAGAATTCATGTAATACCCTCCTTACTTATCCTTGCGGACGACCATGGAACGCAGAACACCTTCGGTGATCTGTGCTTTACGTTCCAGCTCTGCCGGAAACTCGGGGCCGCTGACGAAATTGTACAGCACATAGTGACCCTCGGTTTCGTCTTCGATCGGGTACGCCAAACGGCGCTTACCCCATTCGTCGATCTCGCCGATCTCTGAATTCTCCGCGATCAAGGTCTTGAATTTCTCGACCATGGCGGGGACGCCTTCTTCTCCTAAGGTTAAGGAGAAAATGAAGACGGCTTCATAGGAACCTTTTACTGTGGGCATAGTTGCACCTCCTCTTGGTCTATGGCCCCCTCACTTTGGAAGGGGCAAGGATATGTGTTTTTCCACAAGGCGGAAAAACGCTGTATAATTATAGCAACCAAAAGTTTTGCCGTCAACCCCTTTTTTAAAAAATTCTTTACATTCTGTTCGCTGTGGCATATAATAGTAGCACTGACCTCCAGAAAGGAATTGGAATATGCTGCAATTTGAAGAACTGCGGCTTCGGCTGGAAGCCACTTTGCCGGAGATTGAAAAACTATCCGAATCGCTGGGTCTCACGGCGATGAAAAAGGAACTCAGCGAACTGGATATGCGTGCCGCCGAGCCCGGATTTTGGGACAATATGGAGAAAGCGCAAGCGGTGACGCAACGTGCTGCCAATTTAAAGGATTCGATTGAACGATATGAACGATTGGTGAGCGAGTATCACGATACGCTGACACTCATTGAGCTGGCGGACGAGGAAGAGGATTTGTCGCTTTTGGAGGAGTGCACGGTCGGCGTGGAACACGTCGAAGCCGAGAAAGAGGCTCAACGGTTGGCCACCCTGCTGACCGGTGAGTACGATGCGAACAATGCCATTCTTACCTTTCATGCGGGCTCCGGCGGAACCGAGGCACAGGATTGGGCGGAAATGCTCTATCGGATGTATACTCGCTGGGCGGAAAAGCGGGGATTCACCTATAAAATTTTGGACTATCAGGACGGTGACGAAGCGGGTCTGAAAAGCGCCAGCATTCAGGTTAACGGCGAAAACGCATACGGTTACTTAAAAGGAGAAGCGGGCGTACATCGGTTGGTACGCGTATCTCCCTTTGACGCTGCCGGCCGCCGCCACACGTCTTTTTCGGCTTTGGAGGTTGTTCCGGAACTTGATAACAGTGTGGATATTGAGATCCGTCCGGAGGATATTAAGATGGATGTGTTTCGTTCCAGCGGTGCGGGCGGTCAGCACATCAATAAAACCTCGTCGGCGGTGCGGCTTACGCATATCCCGACCGGTATTGTTGTCGCATGCCAGACCGAGCGAAGCCAGTTTCAAAACCGTGATACCGCGTTGAATATGCTCAAAGCAAAGCTGATGAAGATCAAAGAGCAGGAGCACTTAGATCGTATTGAGGACATTAAGGGCGTGCAGGCACAGATTGCGTGGGGCAATCAGATTCGTTCGTACGTGTTTATGCCGTATACGCTCGCCAAGGATCACCGCACAGGCTATGAAATGGGCAATATCAATGCCGTGATGGATGGCGATCTGGATGGGTTTATCAACGCGTATCTTACCGCTTCCGCCAACGGCACGTTAGGCTATAAAGAATAGATATTTATCCCAAAAGGGCGAAAGAGTTGACTTTTTTGTCAAATCTGTTATACTAAAACGGATACCGAACTTTTGAAAAGAGGGATGGCATGGACTTCCAGCCGATTGCGAATCATTTCGGCATTACCGGTGTGATTGCGCATACAGAGGAGATCCATTCGGGTAACATTAACCGCACCTATTTAGTGGCTGTGCAACAAGCAGACAGCCAGAAAGAATATGTTTTTCAGAGAATTAACACCTTCGTGTTCAAAAAGCCGGAGGAGGTTATGCATAACATCCTCAAGGTAACTGAGCATATCAAGAAAAAATTGCTCGACGCACACGGCTGTTATAACCGGCGGGTGTTGTCGTTTTTGGTAGGGGATGACGGGAAGCCGTATTATTACACTGCCAGCAACAAGCATTTTTGGCGCGTGTACGAGTATGTGGATCGTGCGGTAGCGTATGATCAGGTCGTAAAGCCGGAGTTGTTTTACGAGGCGGGTCGTTCTTTTGGTGAATTCCAGGACTGGTTATCGGATTTTCCGGCGCAGTCGCTGGCTGAGATCATTCCAAACTTCCACAACACGCCCGCTCGCTTCGAAGCTTTCCGTCGTTCGGTGGAACAAGATACTGCCGGTCG
>JAZRQG010000163.1:0-11729 GCA_045649625.1 Acutalibacteraceae bacterium | reverse complement strand
AAAAAACACGCTTTGTTGTCACAATTTGTCTTGCGTATTTTCCGCTGGACGGCACACAATAGGTTTGCAAACGCAATTTGATTTTGCGGCGGCAAAACCGGCGCAGTGTGACAAAGAGGTGTGAACAGTATGAACAGCAAGAAGAACGTAGTTCCCCAGGCTCGCGACGGGCTGAACCGTTTCAAAATGGAGGCCGCCAACGAGGTGGGCGTCAACCTGAAGCAGGGCTACAACGGCGACCTGACCTCTCGTCAGGCCGGCTCCATCGGTGGCCAGATGGTCAACATAATGACACCCACACGAACTTTGAAATTTGTACGCCATACCCGTATCACACCGGGACGTAGAACTACCGTGCAATATGCATTTGCCTTTGCGGTGTAGAGATTATGGAGATTTAAATTGAGAAAGAGGCAGTGGGAATTTCCCACCGCCTCTTTTCTTAGAACAGAATAAAGAACACCTGTATATTTTGCGATGTTCGCTGATGTTCGGTATAATAGTTCTACCTTCAATTTGATTGTTCATCAAAGTTAATATCGCCTACTACAAATTTGCTTTTTGACAGAATTTTATCTATAGACGCTTCGATACGTTGCGTAATTACAATATAAGAATCTATGTCAAATGTGAGGAAACGAACGGATTGATTCAATGAACGTTCCATCCCCAATATATTTTCCATAGAAGTTTTCAAGTATTCCATCGAGACATTGCTCTCTGCTATGGATTTTTTCATTCCGTGTAATGACTTCAAATACTCAATAAGATGAACTCTGTTGTTTTCGTTTGAAGTAAATTTGTTTTCTAGCAATCCTAAGGTGTTTTTCTCTATTTTGTCCCACAAACAAGACACAGAGGAATTACTTGCTCTTAGCTTGGAACTAAAGGAATCAATATGTTTCGCTACTTTTTTTGATTCTTTACGAACAAATGAAACTGTGCCGCTACCGCCATTTTTATTAACACGTTCAATTTCTGCAGTACTAGAAGTGACACCCGCATTCATCTCTCCCATACTAGCATTCATTTCGTTGATGGTATCTGTCAGAGCCAAAGTGTTAGATTCAATATCTGCTAAAAAGTCCAAAAAACCTTTATCAGAATCATCATCTAATTCTATAGAAGGTTTGTCTGAGAACCAGGATATATTGTCAATTTTTTCCAAAGCCAAAAAGTCCTTTACGGGGTTACTGTAGGCGACTGTATTTTCTATTGCGCCAACCAAGTTCGTTTCTAAATAGTTTAATAATTCTTCGAATTTTTTAAAATGTGTATCGTAGTCTTTAGCGCGATATTGTTTTAAATCAAAAGGCAATAGAGACAAATCGTCTTTTGTGATAACTATAGTTTTCTTATTGAATGAATGAGCTAAACCTAATTCATACATTACATTAGCATTTAATCCAGTTAGGTCTGCAATTACCACGTCTGCTTCATAAATTGGCTGAATTATATCTTTTAAAATGTTTTGTTGATTAGCTTCGTCACCTGCATTACTGAATTCAAATCGCTCGGAAAATTTCATTTTCAACATTTCGTACACTTCAAAAAATTCTTCTTGAAAAGGCATTATAACAAATACTTTTTTCTTATCCATAAACATCCTCCTAACTATTTCCACTCACTATCTGCTGCGGACCATTTGGCGATAAAGCCGTTGTTTCCTACTGCCGCTTTGAAGGGCTCTGCAAGGAATAGGTTGATTGTTTCGATGACTTTGCTGAAATCGTCGGTTTTGGTTTCGATTTTGCGTACAAAGGCATTCCATTTCTTTTGCATTGCCTCGTCGCTATCAAAAGCCATTACTTGTTCGAATTGCTCTGCTGTGAAGGTGTGCAAGCGGTTCTCAAAGGTCCTTTTAAGAGCTTCGGTCAAGGTAGCGCCGTCAAAATCAAACTTATTCGCGAGGTAATAAATATCGTAATAATCCTTCATTCTGCTTGAAAATTCCATCAGGCTGAGGATTGCATCAATCTTTTCAGCAATGGTGGTTTCAAGAGAGTAGGTGTTGACCGACGGTGCATCGAAATCATCAAGTTGGGTGGGGATTTTGCGTTTTTCCTGCTTGGGAACGATAACATCGCCGACACCAAAATCAATACTGAAGGGTGTTTTTGTATTCTTGATATGAGCAACGATGGAAACACCGATGCCGGCATACTTCTTAGCGAGAGCGATAGGCGCAACATCCTTGATTTCAAAGGTGATGAAATCGTTGCCGGTAGGTGTGTTGATGATTTCATCCATAACAGTTGTCAGCTGCTCCGGTGTGTTGGGCATCTTCTTGAGCAAGAAATCCACATCAACGGTAACACGACTGTCAAAGTCGGTCAAAGAGTAGATAAATAGGCCGCCTTTCAACACGAAGTTTTCGGCATATTTAGATTTTTCAAGTCGTCTCAAAAACTCTTCCTGGCAAAAGAGCTGCAAGCAAAGCTGATAGCTTCTGCCGCTAGCTTGGGCTTTGTTTTTAAGGCGTGCAAGTACAGATGCTACAATATCAGCCATTGAGTAGCACCTCCATCAGTTCTGTCACTTTTTTGTAAACCCTCAGTTTCTTCGCGTAATCGGAAAGAATCTTGAGGTTCTTCTCTGTATCATTAGCATAGGCGTTTACGGCCTTACTGAATAGTTCATTGTCTACTTTACCACGATGCTTAAACATATCGCAAATGGTGCGCTCGCGGTCATATATGGGAAAAGTTACACCATTTTCGGTGATTGTTGTTTTGCCCAGGTCATATATGTCGTCTTTGACGTAATAAACCTTCATTGGCACAGATGTATTAAGTCTGCGGGATGCACTTCTAGGCACGGTAACAGACCAGACTCTCGGCATAAAATCGCTGTAACCATAACGGAATAGAGCTGACTCCATGCTGATGATCGCTTCAGGAATAGTGGAAGCAATTACTTGCTCATCGGAGAGGATCAGTTCACTAGTGAGTTGATAATAGCCTTGGCGAACACGCTGAAGAAAGCCGTCGGAGCATAGTTTATATATTTTTTCTTTTGGCACACCGGCAGATGTGAGAGTTGATAGTTTTGCAATACCACTATTGGCGCTAATTATATTTTTTATAATTTCTTTATGTTCCAATGTCCTACCTCCAACAAATGATAACACATTATATTTAATGTTTTCATTTGTATTATACCACGACGATAAAAACAAAGCAACAAAAAATCAAACAAAGATTCATTTGTGTTATCATTTGTTGAAACAATCGATAATTCGTAGCCACTCTATGGAATAAGTGAAACTTTAATTTCCATATATTACAATCCGTTTAACATAATGATACCCACACGAACTTTGCAATTCGTGCGTAAAAGTCGCATCAAAAGAGGGCATACTGTGACGGTGAGGTATGCGTTTGAGTTGGCGATGTGAGGAGTTACCAAAACCTAAGAGCAGAAAGAGGCAGTAGAATTTTACACTGCCTCTTTTGAACTGTAGTTCAAAATGGAATTGTTTAGAATATAGCTAATACAAATAAAAATGCTGTGTACCAAAACAAAGCAGTAGTTTTTTGATTAATTGTTTGAAAACTCCTCTAATGCATTTATGATGCGTTCTCTGTTCACTTCACCACTAGCATTAACAAATCCATGTCTGCGCAACTTATAAGCAATACTAGTAGGGACTCCGCTGATTCCGTTTTTTAATAGTCTTGTAAGGATTTCGGGAGTTGCCTCTGTTCTTAGTTCTATTTCACTGTTGTCAAAAATTCTTCTGCGTAAAATATCTGCCTCTCTGCGCGCTCTGAATTGCTCATTTTTCAAACGTTCAATCATCTGGTCTTTGTCGTTTATTTCTTGTCTGTATTTGTTCCTTTCTTCTTCGCTCAAGTTTGTTTTTGCGATCAGTTCTTCAAGAAGTTTGTTCTTATCGTCTTTTTGATCTTCTATTTCTACAGAGTTTTCATTGGCTACGTTATCTAAATGAGAAAGCTTGTCGCTTAAGTGATTCAGCTTTTCGCCAAAGCGCTCTTCGATTTTACCAAGTGTTACGGATACTTCTTTCATAAAATCATAGGAAGATTTGTAGAATTTTGTACTTGCTTCATCTGCTTTGAAATAGAAGAAAATCGAGATAAATATAGAAAAGAACGCTAATAGTGTGGAAAGGATGCTCTCTACAGATAAACCCGTTACAATAATATAATAACAAAGAACCGCACAAAACATTACACAACCGATTCCTCCAACAATGCAGGCCGTTATCTTAAGTGCAGTGAATTTGGGTTTCTTTTTTTGGTTTTCCAATTCAATCAGTTTGTTAAGAATTTCAATGTACTCGCTTTTGCCGAGGTCTCTTTTACTGCCGTTCATATAAATGCTCCTTTTTTTGAAATATCTAAATGCATAATAAAAGTGAATCACTCAGCTAGAATGTTATCAATCACTTCTAGCAGGTGGAAGGAGGCAACCTCTTCTTCGTTGCACATTTTAACAAACGCTAGGCAACGCTCTTTGGATACAAAAAGATCCGGCACTTTATGAATGCACTTTCGTCCAGTACCGGAGCCCTCCCACGCCTGAATACCGTATCCGGTATAGGCGTTGCCTCGTTCATCTGTTTCTTCGGTTATAATCATCTCGTAGATACAATCCAAAATCGTTCATTCCGTTTCAGTGTTTAGTAGGTCGGATACGGTGTAATCCGTATAAGCAGCCAGTTTTTGCACGGTGCTCAATTTCGGATCACTGCGCTCTCGTTCCAGCAAACTGAGCGCTTCGGTGCTGATACCGCAATGGGCTGCAAACTCTATTTGTGATTCCCGCATTTGCTTGCGAATCGTTTTTATATTTCGAGCTAATGCAACCCTTTCCGGCATAATACGACCCCTGTTCCATTGTAGACCAGGGGTTTGCTTTTAGTCTACGGAATGCATTACGGATTTTGAAAGAAAAATGTTGGGTTGGAGATGTCTCCAACCCAACAAACAGTGTAAGTAGGTTACGGTTTGGTGAAGTAGTCTTCTTGACTGGTTCCGGTGATTTTTTCATAAGCACTGCCGCTGTACACGGTATAGGTAGCCTGAACACGATAACGGCCGCTGCTGGTCAGGGTTTTGGTTTTGGCGAGTGCGCCGGTTACATCGTTAAAGGTGCCTTGCCA
This sequence comes from Acutalibacteraceae bacterium, assembly GCA_045649625.1. Classification (GTDB taxonomy): domain Bacteria; phylum Bacillota; class Clostridia; order Oscillospirales; family Acutalibacteraceae; genus RGIG3009. The sequence continues at coordinate 6,601 of JAZRQG010000163.1, read as the reverse complement.
CGAGGCAATAGTAGTCCACTGTAAAGCCAGGTACTGTTGCAGGGTCATTTTAATATGAACTTTGGTGGTGATGCCGTCATATCCCACGACACTGGCGGTGCAGCCGGCAACTCCGGCAGTGGTGATGTTCAGTCCGGTAGCGGTGTAGTTGGTGTAACTAAACCGGGGTTGTGCAGCGGTCCCTTCTGCGGAAACAATGCCGCCGGACCACACGTTCATAGACAACAGCAGCACCACGCTCATTATCATACACACCAGCGAACGTATACGTTTGGACATAACAAAAACCTCTTTTCTCATCTTGGATTTTACAGATTTTTCCGTCTGTATTGACCAAAACGAAAGAAAAGAGGTTTTTGTGACAAATTATTTTTAAGAAATTAAAGATTTTGCCATCTTTTGTAATTCGTCTATAGAAATATTGGCGGAAATGGTATAGGTATACTGGCTATCTGAAAAAGTAATAGTGTTTATCCCTTTGTTTTTGTAGGAAACACCTTGTTGATTACCAATCATTATAGCAGTATATTGGATGTCTTCAGTATCAACTTGTATTTCTATATGTTTTTTGAATTGCTGAGCAAAACGTAATTTTTCTCCGGCCTTATTTGCATATGTAATCATATAATATGCGCCCAAATCCGCTTCTTCTTCCACCACATACCCGGCCGGGATATACGTAGGAGTGCGCTTTTCTATTTCTGTTACGAGCGCTCTGGGCTCATCGTCTCCAAAGAACACCTGAGTAAATCTCTCGTAAATATCAGCAAAGAACTGGAATACCGGCTCACGCAACGCTTCCACGCTGATCGTGGTCACCGAAGCGGCCACCAACGCCGCCACCAGGAAAGAGGCTATCCGTCGTCCGGCGGTGCCGAACAGCACATAGAAACCATATTTCTGTCGCGAAAGCAACCGATGCATCCGTTCTCTAAATTCCTCGGAAAAGGTGATGGTAGATAAAGCTTCCTCATCCGGCAATAAGTCGTTTTGCAAACGGACGTATTCGTCAAAGGCCTCTATCAGTTTTTCGTTTTTATGAATGTTCATACAGCTCTCCCTCTTGCTGACGTTGTATTCGTTCAGCTAGTATAGAACGAGCTCGCTCCAATCGTTTCCGCACCGCTTCATAACTAACGTTTAGCACGGTAGCTATCTGCTTTTCACTCATGCCGTGATAAGAGCGCAATTCCAATACACCTCGATAAATCTCCGGCAATTCAGCGATCATTTCGGCTAACTCCCGCACAGCAATGTTTTCCAGCATATCCTGCTCGATGGAGAGAATCGGTTCCAAATCCTCACAACTGATTTTAGGATAGTTTTTATTTTTGCGGCGAATGTCGATGGCGGCGTTCTCAGTAACAACAACGAGAAGACGCTTAGTTTTGTGACTGTCCACATCCTCAATCATATAAAAACTTTTGATGATGTTCATAAAGGCATTATGTACGGCATCCTCCGCCAAATGTTCGTCGTCCAGTTTCTGAAGAGCTACGTATTTCATCAATTTGGCATATTTAGAATATAGCTTTGTGAATTTGCTTTTGTCCTCGTCGCTTTCCAATAAACTCAAATAAAAGAAAAACATTTTGAAATCCTCCTCAGTTGTCTTTGGTATACAGTTGTTTGGCTGAGTATCTTATATGGTAACATAAGAAAGCAACAAAAACAAGATAGGATATGGCAAATTCTATAGTGCAATGGATGTGCTGACAAAGACAAGCCATTCCTATTAGCCAAAAATGAAAAAATCTTGATTTTGGAGCATACTGGTGGTGCTATGCCTTTGCAAAGCAATTATTAATGAAACAGATGGCAGGGTATGACGATATTTTACGAAAAAACAAAAAGGAGATGCACCCGGCGGTGCATCTCCTTTTTCTGTAAATAGTATATCACATCTTTGAGCGAAAAACAAGACTTGTTCTTATTTATTTGTGGCGTATAATGTGAATTGGACATGCGAGGCCGTATGTTCCCGCGGCTTCGAATTGAAGTTTATAGAGGATGACAGTCTCGACGTTCCGCACGAATTGTTGTTTAGATAAAAGAAATTTGAAAACAGATAAACAATTTGTGTTGCAGGGCGTTTGCGTTCGTGGTAAAATGGAGAAAATGCGGTACATTCAAACAGCGGTTGATTCGATTCAACTATGCCGTGATTGACGGCAGCTGTATGGAGTGCTATTCTAACAATGAAAGGCGGTGAATGATATGAAGATGCATTACAGATACGATGGGGACAATTATCATTCACGGCTGACCGTTTGAGAGTATGCGGCAGAATATAAGTGAGAGGTAAGAGTCTTCGTCGGGAAGACTCTTTTTTAATTTGGAGGATTTGGATATGGTATTCAAACGGAAGAAAAAAGACAAAGAAAAAAGTCTCAGCGCCAAGCGGGTGGCATCCAACACCTGGTTTGCGCTGAAGGTGGTGTGGACCGCAACCCCCACTTACTTAATTATGTATTTTCTCTGCACGATCATTTGGGGTATCTTCGGTTTCTTGGGCGAGACCTACGTATTGCGTATGGTGGTAAACACCGCCCAGACTGCCCAGGGCATTGACGAGACCATCCGCTTTGTGGTGATACTGGGTGTGACCGCCATTGTGGTCAACACCTGCCTGCGGTATTTCTGGAATGTGATGAGCCCCCCGGAGACCCGCAAGTTTGCAGCTCATGCGGAGGGGATGCTGTTTCGCAAGGCGGCGCAGGTAGAGCTGTCCTGTTATGAAAACCCGGAATTCTACGACAAATACGTCAAGGCGATGAACGAGATCTATAACCGTATCGACCGTACGATGCAGGCGGTGGACGGTCTGTTGGATAAAATCGTTTCTTTGACCGCCAACTCACTCTTACTGTTCGTTATTGATCCGTGGCTGTTCCTGTTTGCTCTGTTGCCGATGGTGTTTGGCATCTTTAAGCGCAAAGAGGTTAAGGCGCTGTATGACCAAGAGGGTGCGAAAAAGCCGGTGGTACGCCGGGTGGAATATGTGCGTCGAACTTTCTACTTGGGTGAGTACGCCAAGGAGATGCGTATCGGCGGTATGTGGCGGTTGCTCTTGGAAGATTTGAAATCCTGTTATGAGGAACTGCGGGATATCATCAAAAAGCACGGCGGTCGTCGTGCCCTGTTTGGCTACATCCAGCAGATAGGCTTGGAAGTGTTCACCATTCTGGGTGCTACCCTGTATGCCGTGTGGCGGACGATGGTGACGGGAGATATGTTGGTAGGCGACTGCTTGGTGGTGCTGGGGTCCATCGGCTCTATTTCCAATAGTATCAATAACTTAATTCAGAATTTTGCAGATTTCCGGGAGCAGGCCTTCTTCTTGGAGGATGTGCGGTATTTCCTGGACTATGAACCGGCCATCCAGGACGGGGGTAAGCCCATGCCGGAGGAGACCGGCGACCTGGTGGTAAAGGATCTGTCCTTCCGCTATGATGGTGCTGAGCAGGATGCTCTCAAGCACATCAACCTGACTCTACATAAAGGCGAGCGTATCGCCCTGGTGGGTGCCAACGGTAGCGGTAAGACTACGCTGGTAAAGATGCTTCTGCGTTTGTACGACCCCACCGAGGGTATGGTCACGCTGAACGGTGAGAACATCAAAGATTTACCGGCGATGGATTACCGCAAGGCGTTTTCCACCGTATTCCAGGACTTTAAGGTGCTGGCCGCCACCGTGCGGGACAATGTAACCTTGGGTTCTGCCGAGGTAGATGACGAAGCGGTGATCGACGCTCTGAAAGAGAGCGGTATCTATCCCAAGATTGCCGGCTTTGAGCATGGCCTGGACACCGTTTTGACCCGTGAGTTTGACGATAAAGGCGAAAACCTGTCCATTGGCGAACAGCAGAAGCTGTCGCTGGCCCGGGTGTTCTATCGCAATACGCCCTTTGTGATTTTGGACGAGCCCTCTTCTGCGCTGGATCCTATTGCGGAATATACGATGTTTGAGAATATGATGCGTGCCACCGAGGGACGTAGCGTGGTGTTTATTTCTCACCGCTTGTCTTCTGCTGTGCTGGCGGACCGGGTGGCGCTGATGGATGGCGGCGAGATCGTGGAGTGTGGCACCCACGAAGAACTGATGAAACGAAACGGCAAATACGCCGCTATGTTCCGCCGTCAGGCGGAGAACTATTTGGGAAGTGAGGTGACCGCCAATGCGTAAGAGCAAACGAGCACGGCAAAAGTTTTCTGCGGTCATTGGCAACAACTGGTTTGTTCTCAAGCAGGTGGCACGCCATACCCCGTGGTTGTTTGTCGGCTTCGTGGTTGAGGCGGTGGCCATGGGCGCTCTCAACTCTGGCTTTGCCTATTTCAATTATTTTCTACTGAATGAAGTCAGTTCCCCTATGGGTGAGTTTGCCAAGGCGGCGCTGATGATTTTGGTGATGGCGGTCAGTATGCTGATTGCTTATGCCATCAACAAGTGGTTTTGGTTTGTGTTTAAGCCAATGCTGGAGGAAAAACTGCATAGTAAACTCCACGAGGAACTGTTCCAAAAAGCGCAGAAACTGGATTTGGCCTGTTTTGACGACCCGGAGTTCTACACCGACTTTGTATGGGCTATGGACGAGGCTAACCAGCGCGCCATGTGGGTCGTGCAGGATACGGGACAGCTGATTTCTCGCTTGATTTCCTCGTTGTCCCTGTTTGGTCTGATGGTGTCGGTGGATGCCTTTATTGCGGTACTACTCCTTATTTCTTCGGTGGTGTCCATCGTGTGCGACACCCTGGGTAATCGAGTGCACTACGAGCAGGAAAAGGAAATGAAGCCCCTGTGGCGCAAAAACGGCTATATCAACCGGGTGTACCACCTGGCAGACTACGCCAAGGAGATGCGTAGCAGCGATACCAACGACCTAATGATGGCGGAGTTTGATAAGAATAACGTCAAAATCACCGAGGTGCAGATCCGTTGCGGCAAAAAGTATTTCCTGCTGTACGGTCTGGGTTTTGGTCTGATGCAGAATGTCACGTTCTACGGTAGTCTGCTGTATATGATTTTTAAACTGAAAGCGGGTCTGTTGACCATCGGCGGCTTTGCCGCCGCCATTCAAGTGGTGTGGAATATCCGTTGGCAGATTACCGACCTCATTGAGCGCATCACCAAGTTCCCCATGCACTCGCTATATATTGAGAAGTGGCGTGGATTCCTGCGGTTTGAGCCGGTCATCACCGGTAAGCGCACCGAACTGCCGCCCTTTGAGAGCCTGGAGTTCCGGGATGTGAGTTTTACCTATGAGTTTTCGGCTCATCCCAAATACCGTTTCCACGATGCTGACCACCAGGCTGAGGGGCAAGAGGGCCGTGAGGCACTCCGCCACGTAAACCTGACTATTAAGGCAGGGGATAAGGTGGCCATCGTGGGCTACAACGGCGCGGGCAAGACCACCCTTATCAAATTGATGATGCGTCTGTACGATCCTACTGAGGGTGTGATACTGTATAACGGCGTGGATATCCGAGAGTATGATCCTGCGACCTACCGCAAGCACATCGGAACGGTGTTCCAAGATTATAAACTGTTTGCCACCACCGTTGCTCACAACGTTATGAATGGCGAATACGACGAGAACGCTCATCGGGATATTGTGTTGGATGCCTTGGATAAATCGGACTTCACCGAGAAATTGAGCAAGCTGGAGCAGGGCATCGACACCCACCTGACCCGTGAGTTCAAAGAAGACGGCACTAATCTCTCCGGCGGTGAGGCACAGAAGGTAGCGATTGCTCGTGTGTTTGCGGCGGACTATCCCATTGTGATCATGGATGAGCCTTCTTCGGCGCTGGATCCCATGGCGGAGTATCAGCTCAACCAGTCTATCCTGCATCATACGCAGGATAAGACGGTGGTGTTTATCTCCCACCGCCTGTCTACCACCCGTATTGCCGATACTATCTATATGTTTGATACCGGCAAACTGGTAGAGCAGGGCAGTCACGAAGAATTGTTGGCACAGGACGGCAAATACGCCGAGATGTTCCGCCTGCAGTCGGAGAAATATGAGGACACCAAACCAGAAGAAGCGTGAGACGTTTTAAAATAGGGTTTTCTGGCTTTATGCCACTCCTAAAAATAGAACGCCGCTGTGGGTTTTCACAGCGGCGTTCCGGTTTGTTCCAACCTTGGGTTGGACGAATTTAAAAACTGCGTTATTGCTTTTCTTGGTGTTAACCAGTATCCTATATGTATAGTTGCAAGTATGACAAAGGAGAAAACAATGGGTACTTTACGATTGAACGATATGATTAGTTTCTATCGAAAAAAATGGGGGATGACCCAAGAGGAATTGGCAAATAAGCTGGGTGTGACAAACCAATCTGTATCAAAATGGGAAACTGCCCAGTGTTACCCTGACATTACCTTGCTGCCGGAATTGGCGGATATCTTCGCTATCAGCATAGATACGTTGTTCGGGAAAGAACCGTCGGGTTGTGTGGATAGTTGTGGGTTGCCGATTTGTGATGAGGATACCTACCGTGTGGTTGTGGTGCATGGGAATCAGGTGGTTGCGACAGAGGATCTGAACAAAACTATGCATATTGAGCTTCCGCGTCATTGCCCCGACCACTTTAAAGT
>JAZRQG010000162.1:0-5035 GCA_045649625.1 Acutalibacteraceae bacterium | reverse complement strand
GGCGCAGAAAAGGCTTTTACAATCAATGAGATGCTGGAACTGGATTCGGAATTACCGGCGGAAATGATCGTTCGTAACGAAGCCCATATTTGTATCAGTGATTGTAAGCAACTGCCGGGAAAGGCCGTCATCAAGGGAGATCTACTGCTGAAAACGATGTATATCACCGATACGGTCGCGGGTACGCTTTGCCAGTCGAAGCACAGTATTCCGTTTAGTCAAATTCTGGACGTTGAGGCGTTAAGCGAAGAAACACTTTGTGAATGCTACGCCGAGATCGTATCGTGCGATGTCCGTCTTTCCCAAAACCCAAATGGGGAAAGCCGTCTGTTATCCATTAGCGTGAAGTCGGTACTGTCCCTGCAGTGCTTTGTTCAAGAGTCTTGTGAGATGTTGACCGATGCTTTTCATACCGTTTACCCGCTTACACTGACTACACAGCGTGTTATGCCGCGCAGTATCATCAATCTCTGGCGGGAAACCGTTACCGCACAGCAATCTTTATCACTGCCGGATGGGGGCGTTGCCGAAATTCTCGATGTGTGGAGTGAGGTGGTCGCCATTTCTTGCCAGGACGGCACGTTGCAAGGGCAGTTCTTGGTACAACTCATCGGTCGTGACGCAAACGGAATCGTTTCGTATTATGAACGGCCGTTGGACATCAGTGTTCCGCTGAGCAGTGTGTGCGATCAAACCACTGTCAGCGCCGATGTCTTGGACACGGAATACACCTTAGCCGGTGATCGCCTTGAGTTGCGTATTCGGCTGTTGCTTCGCTTTTGCACAAGTGCCACAGAGAGTCACCTTGCCATTACCGCTTTGCAAGCCGATGAAAGTGCCCCGCATCCTTGTGCACAGGGGATGGAAAATTGCCAAGTAAAGGTTTGCTTTGCAAAAGCTGGTGACTCGGTATGGGAGATCGCTAAGTCGGAGCATGCTTCGCCAATCGCATTGATGAAAGAAAACAATCTGACGGAGGATGTTTTACACGATCGAACGATGCTTTTGATTCCGTTATGTTAAATGAAACAGCCGTTGGGATACCCCAACGGCTGTCTTTATGTTGCGATGACGGTGAACAGCATACAACTCACAATTCCTATTACGGTAGGTAACGCAAAGGCCAGCAGTGTCCATTTGAAAGAGCCTGTTTCCTTTTTGACTGTCATCAGTGTTGTGGAACAGGGCCAGTGTAACAGGGTGAATATCAGCATACTAACGGCGGTTTGCCAAGTCCACCCATTGCTGACAAACAATTCGCGCATGGCACCGAGGCTTTCAAGTTCGACCAAACTACCTTGTGCCATATAGGTCATGATCATGATGGGTATCACAATTTCGTTGGCGGGGAATCCCAAAATAAAGGCGATGAGAATGACACCGTCCAACCCCATGAGCCGCGCAAAGGGATCCAGAAAATCGGCACACTGTTGCAGAGCACTTGTATCGCCGATCGAAATATTGGCCAGTATCCAAATAAGTAGACCGGCAGGTGCGGCAACCGCTGCAGCACGTCCCAATACAAACAAAGTACGGTCAAATAGCGAACGCACGACGACCCGTCCAATCTGCGGCTTGCGATACGGCGGCATTTCCAGTGTGAAGGATGACGGGACGCCTTGGAGTACCGTACAGGACAGTAATTTAGTGATTCCAAAGGTGATGAGGATTCCCAGTATGATCAAAAGAGTGAGTAACATTGCTGCTAATACCGAATCGAGCGCATTTCCTTTAGTGCCAATGAAGAACATGGTTAACACTGCGATGAGGGTTGGAAAGCGGCCGTTGCACGGAACAAAATTGTTGGTGAGTATGGCAAGCAACCGTTCACGCGGGGAATCAATGATGCGTGCGCCGACAACGCCGGCAGCGTTGCACCCAAATCCCATCGACATGGTGAGCGCTTGCTTTCCACAGGCACGGCACCGCGAAAACGTATGGTCCAAATTATAGGCAATACGAGGCAGGTAGCCGACATCCTCCAGTAGCGTGAAGAGGGGGAAGAAGATCGCCATCGGCGGTAACATGACCGATATCACCCAAGCAAGCACACGATACGCACCGAGCACGACCGCACCGTGTAACCATTCGGGTGCTCCAAGCAGATAAAACAGATCGGAGAGGCGATCCTGCGCCCAAAATAAAGCGGTGGATAGCCACTGCGACGGAACGTTTGCAACACGGATTGTCAACCAAAACACGGTGGCAAGCAGAGCGAGCATTAACGGATATCCGAAGCGTCGTCCGGTGAGCAGGCGATCAATACGTCTGTCGGCGAGATCGTATTCGGAACGCCAACGTGTTACAACACCGCGGCAGAGCTGCTCGGCGGTATTGACGATAGTTGCTACAAGTTTATCTTTGAGCGTATCGGGTGTCAGCCCTGCCGTTTTAAGATCGCAAAGCGCCTCCTCTAATGCTGCTTGTACGTCATCGTCTTGCAACACATCACGGCCGAGATACCGTGTGATTTCCGCTGTCAATGTGTCGTCCTGTTCCAATAACTTTAAGGCAATGAATCGACTACTCAACCCGCCGCGTGGAACCCTATCTAACAACGGTACCAAACGTGCCAGAGCACTTTCCACGGCAACGGCGTACACGGGGGCATAGGATGACGTGGACGGCGTTTGTAATGTTTCATGTACCGTGCATAGCAGTCGCCGCAGATCCTTTTTATGGCGGGCAACCACTCCAATAACCGGCAACCTCAAGCGTTCCGATAACAGAGGCAGATTGATCTCCATGCCCTTGCGCTTTGCCTCGTCCAACAAATTGACACAAACGATCACCTGCCGACCGGTTTCAACAGCCTGTAATACCAGATTGAGATTCCGTTCCAGGCAGGTGGCGTCACAGACAACCACGATCGCATCCGGCTCACCGAAGCAAATGAAATTACGTGCAACCTCTTCTTCGGCAGAATGTGCCATTAGCGAGTAGGTGCCCGGAATATCTACCAAAAGATATCCTTTCTCTTCAAAGCGGCAACGACCGAGCGCGTTGGAGACTGTTTTTCCGGGCCAATTGCCGGTGTGCTGGTGCAGGCCGGTCAATCCGTTGAATACCGTGCTTTTTCCCACATTGGGATTGCCCGCCAGTGCAATCACCTTATCATAGTCATCGGTACGCTGTACGAAGAGTCCTTGATCTACCGCGCGGGTCCCTACCGATCGATTTGTCAGTCCCATCTTATAACCTCCTGACCTCAATGCGCCGGCAATCCTCGACGCGCAGCGCGATGACGGCACCACGAATACAAAACGCGATGGGATCGCCGCTTGGTGCTTTGCCGACGCACTCCACCGTCGTCTGTTCCACCAATCCAATATCCAGTAAACGGCGGCGCATCCCGCCGGTCATATGTAAAGTCTCCACGATCGCGCGTTGCCCGACCGCAAGTTCATGCAAGCCCATTTGCGTGCCCATTTCAAATCGCTCCTTACAGACATTTCTACTGTTATGCTATGCGATAATCAAAAAGATGGTGACGCGGAGGTTGACTATTCGGGTGGGCTGTTGTAAAATAAGACGGAAAGGATGGATGACAAATGCCACCCAGAAAACACGTTCGACAACAAAGACAAAAACAAGCTACGCGCCGCGCCCTGATCGTGCTGGCACTTTTATTGGCTTTGGCAGTAATTGCCGGTGGCGTTGCGTTGCTTGTCAATACGATTCGTAATCATTCCGGCGGCGGAGAAACCGGTGCAACCACCACGACCGGCCCACGCGAACCTGCTGTGACGGCCACTGCTACCTTGGGAAGCTCAGGGGATATTTTGGTTCACAATCCGGTTCGTGTTTCGGGATATGATGCTGCGACAAAGACCTTTGATTTCAGCGATTCATTCGCCTTCTTACAGCCGTATGTTTCTAAGCTGGATTATGCAATCGTGAACGCCGAATTTTCGGTCAGTGCAAACGGAACTTATGCTTCTTTGCCGTTTCGTGTTCCCAGTGCAATCGTGAAGGCACTCAAGGATTGCGGTTACGACATGGGCCTGACGGCAAACAACCATATTGCAGACGGTGGTGTTGCCGGTATCAAAAAGACGATGGAAACGCTCGCCGAATATGGTATGGATTATACCGGAAGCCGCCAAAACACCGAAGATGACCGGTATAGTATTCAGGATGTTAACGGTATCAAGATCGGTATTGTCAACTATACCTACGGCTCATACTGGCATACCAACGGCTTTTCCACCGCTAACCTGCCGGCATTTTATGAGGATGCCGGCGGATTGATCACCGAGATGCGTGCCAAAGGCGCAGAGTTGATCTATTTGTACATTCACTGGGGACAGGAATATTCCTTGACTCCCAATGAGTCCCAACAGGAGATCGCACAAAAAATGTGCGATCTTGGCGTGGATGTTATTATCGGTGGTCACCCGCATAAGATCCAACCGGTGGAGTTGATCAAGAGTACGGTTGGTGATCATCAGACGGTCTGCTTGTATTCCAGTGGTAACCTGCTCTCCGGTCAGCAGATCGAGTGTATGGCGGGCGGTACGCGGGCGAACAGTCCAAACTGTTTTCAGGATTCGTGGCATTTTGCCGGCTGTGATTATCCCGATGTTGCCGACAGAACCAAGGATACGCATCGTTTGGAGCATGGTGCCAACTGTAACGATAACGGCCATACCGAGGACGGTGTGGTGTTTAACGTGACCGCCACCAAGTATGAGGACGGTACCGTGATGATCTCGTCGGTAGATGTCTTACCGGTTTGGTGTATGGGCAGAGGCTTTGTCCGTGCCGGTTATCCCACCAACAGCTCCTTTAAGGAATATATTCTTATCCCGCTGGATAAAAGCGTGGATTGGGCAACCACTTATGGCTTGACAGAAGCCGAAGCTACCGAGGCGGGGTATTCCTATGATCGCACCATGGCGTTGCTTGGTGAGGGTATTGATGAAATTAATGCGGCTTGCAAAACCAAAACCAATGCATATGTCGAAGCGTTCAAGCAAGCGCAGTTGACTACTACGGCGGCCGCCACTACCGCACAATAAAACACACATGAAGC
>JAZRQG010000161.1:0-4612 GCA_045649625.1 Acutalibacteraceae bacterium | reverse complement strand
GCTCATGAACGACGGGTGCAGCCGCGCGATCTCTTCGGTCGCTCGCCTAACACTGTCAAACGCGGTTTCGGTTTTCGGCGGAAACACCTCAAACGACAAGGATAGCTTTTCCGTATGTAATAAATCCATGATTTTCATACTTGATCCCTCGATTCCCTCCTATTCTACCACTCCCCACCGCAGGAATCAAGTTTTACTTGACAACGGAAAACGGCGGTGCTATACTGGTGGCAAATCAAACACAAACCGTTGAAGCGGAAGTAACGGCGTTGATGCCTTCACAGAGAGCCCGTGGTGCTGGGAATCGGGCAAGAAACACTTCGTCAAATGGGCCGCTGAGGGTGCAGTCAAATGTGAGCGATCACAGAGTATTCTGCAACGTGAGGACATACGTCAGTTGTCGGGGATATGGTAGTATCCCACAAAGGGCACGGCTTTGCCGTGAATCAAGGTGGTACCGCGGATAAGTACTTTATTCGTCCTTGGCAGAACCGATATCGGTCTGTCGAGGATTTTTTATTTCAGGAGGAACACAACATGAATTTCAACGGCATTGATTTTGACACCTATTTTAAGCACTATCCCGATGAAAACGGCTTTTTCGGCAAATACGGCGGTGCGTACATTTCCGACGACTTAAAGCAAGCAATGGCAGAGATCACCGAAGCGTACTTCACCATCTGCAAATCCAGCAAGTTTATCAGTGAATTGCGCCGTATCCGCAAGGATTTCCAAGGCCGCCCCACCCCCATCTCGTATTTGGAACGTCTGTCCGGCTCGATCGGCAACGTGCAGCTGTACGTCAAACGCGAGGACTTGAACCATTCGGGCGCGCACAAGCTCAACCATTGCATGGGTGAAGCATTGCTCGCCAAATACATGGGCAAGAAAAAAGTTATCGCCGAAACGGGTGCCGGTCAGCACGGTGTCGCGCTTGCCACCGCCGCCGCGTATTTCGGTCTGGAATGTGACATTTACATGGGCTCGGTGGACATCAAAAAACAAGCCCCCAATGTGGCGCGTATGAAGATTTTAGGTGCCAACGTCGTGGAAGTTACCCACGGCCTCGCCACGTTAAAAGAAGCGGTGGACGCTGCGTTTGAGGCATACGCACACGAATACAAAGACGCCATCTACTGCATCGGCTCGGTGCTCGGTCCGCATCCCTTCCCGATGATGGTGCGCGATTTTCAAAGTGTTGTCGGCATCGAAGCCAGAGAACAGTTTGTCGGCATGACGGGCGAATTGCCCGATGCGGTAGTCGCGTGCGTCGGCGGCGGCTCCAATGCGGCCGGTATGTTCGCGGGATTCCTCAATGATCCCGTCGATCTGTACGGTGTCGAGCCGCTCGGCAAAGGTCCGAAACTCGGCGATCACGCGGCGTCGCTCAAATACGGCACCGAGGGCATCATGCACGGCTTTAACAGCATCATGCTCAAAGACGAAAACGGCGAACCCGCACCGGTCTATTCGGTTGCAAGCGGTCTTGACTATCCGTCCTCCGGCCCCGAACACGCCTTTCTGCGCGATCTGGGAAGAGTCAACTACGATGTGGTGGACGACGAAGAAACCATCAACGCCTTCTTCACGCTCTCCCGTCTGGAGGGTATCATCCCCGCCATTGAGAGTGCTCACGCCGTCGCCTACGGTATGAAACTGGCAAAACGGCTGGGCAAAGGCTCCATTCTCATTAACCTTTCCGGCAGAGGCGATAAAGATATGGACTACGTCTTGCAAAACTACGGTATTCGCTAATACATTTCGATTGGTTTTTATCACGCTCGTGCAACCAGACTTGCCGCATCTCTCACTGTCTGTCACGCCTTTCAGCACGCGTCTTTACACGTCACAGAAAAACGGGGATGACATAGGGATTGTACCTGCAAGGACAAAAAAGCCCCCCTTAGGAGTTGTATCGTTAAGGACGGTAAAAAGGCCCCCTTGTGTAAAGGGGGCTGGATTTTTGCAAAAGCAAAAAGACTGGGGGATTGTTTAGTGCAGACGATCGACGATCCCTACGTCAAATATCAAAGATTTTTGCCGCCTCCCTTTGCACAAGGGAGGCTTTTTATCAATCTGTTCAATTTTGTCTTATACCGTAACAAGCAGGCAAAATGTATATCACATTTTCCACCCTTTAGGAGAACCTAAAACCATATTGATGGAACATAGAGTTTTCACCTTTTAGAACGATTAATTTTCACAAGTTCATATCGCTCATCACACACTGCAGCAACATCGGGCGAGTGGCTTACCAAAATAACACATTTCCCTTGCTTGGTAAGCTCACGGAAGATATTCATAATTTCGTTCTGCGTTTCGGTATCAAGGTTTCCTGTAGGTTCATCTGCAAGGATAATATCAGGATTATAGGAAAGAGCTCGAGCGATGGCAACACGCTGTTGCTGACCACCCGATAGTTTCAACACGCGGCGGTTTGCTTCGTCATCGTCAAGACCAACACTATGCAGAAGTTCAATAGCTCTTTGTTTTTTATTCTTCGTTTTATATCCCGCAACATCCATTGAAAGAATAACATTTTCAAGCGCCGTATATTTGGTAATCAAATTAAAGCTCTGAAATACGACGCCAATATATTTGGAACGGAAGGTGTATTTGTCAATCTTTGCGACATTTTTGTTGTCATAGATAATCTCTCCGCTACTGGGTGCTGCAAGTCCTGAAAGGAGGGATAAAAGCGTCGTTTTACCTGCACCCGATTTACCTACGATGCAGTACATTTTGCCTTTTTCAAATTCGTATGAAATGTTCTGCAACACAGGTGTTGTGTCATACGAAAAGCAGATGTTTTGAAGTGATAATATAGACATGACTTTCCCCTTTCTTAATCTCTGTTTGCCAGAATCTTTAACGGATCGTATCGCATAATAAACGACACCGATGCCATACTTGCCACCAAGGTCAGAAGCAATCCTACGCCAAGCATTTGAAGCACGACGGTCAGATTCATTGCGGAATTTACTTCGGTAATATAATTTTCCGCACTGTCAAACATATTTTCAAAAGGATTTTTCCCTCCGCCCATATCATTAGGTATATTTGAAGGTGCTCCGCCTGCGGGCATTCCGCCACCAAAATTGCCGGGACGGCCAAAGTTTTCATCCATTTGTGTCTGTTGTGAAGTTTGGCTTTCTACCTGACCGGCCAAAAGTGCATTGGTAACAGGAACAGAGCTTACCGCGCCGATACCTGCACCGATGATGACGGCAATCATGGTAACGACAAGGATTTCGCACATAAACTGTGCGGCAACCTTCCTTTTTTCATTCCCATTGCAGTCAGCACACCAACCTCGTATTTGCGCTCACGCACGTTAAAGATATTAAGAACAACGAGGATAATCGCACCGATAATAAGGATAACCACCAGGAACCAACCTGCCATCGTGCTAAGAGTATTCAATGGAGTTAAACTATTTTCAAATGCGGCAAGGTCAGGAGAAGACACGGTATAAGAATCTTCAAGGCCAAGGGTGCGCACTTCTTCCTCAAAAGCGTAATATTTTTCGGTATTTGCAAACACATACGTCGCCGAGATAGAACCGGTAATTGCGCTGTCACTTTCTCTGCCTGTAGTTTCATCGGTAATGGTTGTGGAAACCTCGTCCGAAGCATCAAGAATGGTTTGTAAGGCGGCAGCACTCATATAAATTTGGTTAGCAGGGTCTTAGCTCTTACCAAACATTGACATGGAAAAGTCATTGTTCGAAGAACTTGTATAAAGACCTACAATGGTAAGCTCATAAGTTTCCGTTTCAACAGATGGATTGGTAAGAACAATCGTATCGCCTACGTCTAAATCATTAAACATAGCAAGTTCTTCAGAAATAACACAGTCTTTTTCGGTGGTGCCTTCCTCGAACATAGATCCACCTTCCAAAACGGAAGCCGTTCCGTCAATAAAAGCGCTCATCGAATTGTCACTGCTATAACCGATAACGGAGAGATCTGATGAACTAAGCATGCCCTTGTCCCCACGGTTCCCACCGGGGAATCCCATTCCACCGCCGAAAGCACCTTGGCCGAAACCTGAAGTGCTTTCTTCGTCCTCGGTTTCGTCGGTTACAGGCTCCAACGCATCATTACCATTAAAAGCGGCGGTAAGCGTATAATAAAAATCTTGCACCGACTCGGCATCTGCATATTTTTGATATTCTTCAAGAGTTAATGAAGAAGCATTTCCCATCATATCTTTAAACTGATCACGGTCAAAACCGCCACCGCCCTGACCTTTTCCGCCGCCCATCATATCATTCACCATTGAACTTCTGTCATAGGATATGGCGGCTGTAACGTTGAGCTCTTCCAGCGTGCTCTCTTTAGCACTTTCAGCGGCTTGTCGAATGGATAAACCAAGGCAGGCGGACACGGCAATAACAAGTGCGATAATGCTGATCAAAACATTACGCCCTTTTGATCTGCCAATACATCTCAATGCATTTTTAATAATGTACATAATCCTTTTCCTCGCATTTAAAATGAATTTGTTATAAAGCATTGTATAAATTGTCTTTGTTGGAATTGTAGAGAAGGATTGAATTTTTTGTGAATAACGGAGCCGGTTTAAACCCGCATAAATACGAATCCCCCCG
>JAZRQG010000160.1:0-3733 GCA_045649625.1 Acutalibacteraceae bacterium | reverse complement strand
CTTGCCAAGCTTAATGCGGTTATGCCGGAAGGATTAGAAGTAATCGGTGCCGCGTGGGCGGTTAAAAAAGCGGGGGAGGTAGATCGCGCGGTGTATTGCTTAGAGATCGCTTGCCCCGCAGACACGGTACGTGCCTTGTTTCAAAAAGACGAGGTCCTCGTGCAAAAGCGCACCAAGAAAAAGGACTATAAGACAGTTGACCTGAAAGCGGCGATTGCGGCATCGAATCCGACCGTCACCGAAACGGAAAACGGTTGCATATTGAAACTCACTTTGCCGTGCAGCAGTTCCGATACCGTCAATCCGTCGCTCATCATGACAGCGCTCGAATCGGTTTTTGAAACGGCACCGTTTGCGTACACGGTACGTCGGTTAGCGGTACTGGATAAAGAGGGAGAAATTTTCGCCTAAAAAAATTAAAAAAACACTTGCATTTTGCCGCGAGGTGTACTATAATATGTTGGTCTTTGGAATCCGTTTCGTGAATCCATGCGAAACGGGGACTAATGTTTGGACATTAGAGCAGGCGTTCCGCTGCCATCGCGCTTGTTGGCCGATCGGGCATGAACTCCGGAAAAATGAAGGAGGATTTTATCATGGATGCTTTGAAAATCATTGCTGCTGACAGCGTAAAAGAGGCGGCACCCGAGTTCTCGATTGGTGATACCATTCGTGTGGATGTAAAAATTCGCGAAGGTGATCGTGAAAGAATTCAGGCGTTTGAAGGTACGGTTATTGCCAAGAAAGGCAGCGGCGTTTCGGAAACCTTTACGGTCCGCCGTGTGTCCTACGGTGTCGGTGTGGAGCGTGTGTTCCCGTTGCATTCCCCCAACGTTGCGGCTGTGAAGATCGTCCGTTACGGTAAGGTTCGCAGAAGCAAGCTGTACTATCTGCGTGACCGCGTGGGTAAGGCTGCCAAGGTCAAAGAGCTGATTAAATAAGCTTACAAAGAGGGGGAGGAAATCGTTTGATTTTCTCCTCTTTTTGCATTTTTGTATGGGAAGGAGAGGATCGGCATGGATCAATCCATTCAATGGTTCCCGGGTCACATGACGCGGACAAAACGTAAAATCATCGAAATGTTGCCGCAGGTGGACATTGTGGTCGAAGTAGTCGATGCGCGTATTCCGATAAGCAGCCGCAATCCGGATCTTGATTCATTGGTGGCGAAAAAGCCGCGTCTGCTGATTCTCAATAAAGCGGATATTGCAGACGAGGCGGCAACAAATCGTTGGTTGCAGTATTATCGTGATCATAGTGTTCCCGCCATCGCAGTGGATTGCAAGAGTGGCAAGGGTATCAATCGATTTGTTCCGCTGATGCGTGAGGTGTTAAAAGACAAACTAGCCGTTTGGTTGGAAAAAGGTATGGTAAAACGCGCCATTCGCGCCATGGTGGTGGGAATTCCCAATTCGGGAAAATCCTCGTTTATCAATCGTATGGCGCGCGGCGGCAAAGCCAAAGTGGAAGATCGTCCCGGTGTCACCCGCAATCAGCAATGGTTTGTCATTGACAGCGGCGCCCAATTGTTGGATACACCGGGTATTCTGTGGCCAAAGTTTGATGACCAGACAGTAGCACGGCATTTGGCGTATACCGGTGCTATCCGTGATGAAATATTGGATAGTGAAGAGTTAGCAGTGGGATTGCTGGACGTTTTGGCAACCGATTATGAGGACTGCCTGCGCAGTCGCTATAAACTGACCGATCCGTTGCCTGAAGATCGCTTCGAACTGCTGCAACAGATCGGACGCAAACGCGGGATGCTGATTTCCGGTGGTGAGGTGGATACCCTGCGCGCGTCGGTGATGCTGTTGGATGAATTTCGCGGTCAAAAGCTCGGTCGCATCACATTGGAGCAACCGGTGGAGGAATGAGTATGGAAAAAGCAAAACGATATGCCGGCTTGTATGAGTGGGTTGAGATCATTACAACGGCGTTGGTAGCCATCACACTAGTCTTCACGTTTTTGTTTCGTTTGGTGGATGTGGACGGTACTTCTATGGACACCACGCTGCACGACGGAGAACGGTTGGTTCTGTCCTGTTTGCCGTACACTCCCGATCGTGGTGACATCGTGGTGATAAGCCGCGGCACGGACAGTGAGCCACTGATCAAGCGTGTGATCGCTATTGCAGGTGATACGGTGGCTATTGATTCCGAAACCGGTGAGGTGTATCTTAACGGGAAACTTCTGAAAGAGCCCTATATTGAGGTTCCCACATCGACAGAACTCATGAAAGGGGATGTTTCCGTCCCCGAAGGTATGGTATTTGTCATGGGAGATAACCGTCGTGCGGGGCAATCGTTAGACAGCCGCACCTTCGGTTGTGTTGAGGAGGAGCGCTTGATCGGCAAGGTGATTTATCGAGTATTTCCCATTAACCGTTTCGGAGGCTTGTATGACGAATTTTGAATTTGATGCGCAGTTTCGGCAGCAAGGCGCCACACTTTTGTGTGGTGTGGACGAGGCGGGCCGAGGCCCATTGGCGGGACCCGTTTTTGCGGCGGCTGTCATGCTTGACCCTGCCCGTATACCGGAAGGGCTCAACGATTCCAAAAAGCTTTCCGAGAAAAAACGAGAAGCGCTTTTCGATGAAATTTGCCAGCAGGCGTTGGCTTTCGGCATTGCCGAAGCAACCGTTGAGGAAATCGAAGAGCATAATATCCTGCAGGCGACGTTTATGGCAATGCGTCGCGCGGTGGAGCAACTTGATGTCTGGCCGCAACTGATTTTGGTTGACGGCAATCGTATTCCGGATGGGTTAACGGCGCCGGCACAGTATGTGATCAAGGGAGATGCCTTATCCGCTTCTATCGCAGCGGCATCGATTTTAGCCAAGGTCAGCCGTGATCGAGTGATGCTGCAGTTGGCGGAACAGTATCCGCAATACGAATTTACAAAGCACAAGGGCTACGGTACGGCGCTTCATTATGAGCGACTGGCGCAATATGGAATCTCACCGATCCATCGCCGCAGCTTTTTAAAAAAGCTTTTGTAGGGGATGATCATCCGATGGCAAGTGTTTCAAAAGGGGCGGCCGGCGAGGTGTTGGCTGCCCGTTTTTTACGCGATAAAGGTTATGAGATATTGGCGGGTAACTACTATTCCCGCTTCGGAGAGATAGACATAATTGCAGCAGACGATGAGTATATTGTGTTCGTGGAAGTCAAGAGCCGCGCAGAGGATTCCTATTACCTGCCGCGTGAGGCGGTAACCGCGGAAAAGCAACGGCGCATTATCAAAACCGCGTTATATTATATTGCTCATAATCCTGATCCGCGTCAAATGCGTTTTGATGTCATTGAGGTTGTCACCGCCAAAGGTGAGCCGATGAAAGCACTTGATATTCGCCACATAGAAAATGCGTATGGGGGATAAACACCTTGCGGCTGTTTGATATACACTGTGATACGCTTTACGAGTGTTACCGAAAAAGGGAGACCCTTGTTCGCAACTCCTGTGCGATTGACCTGCAACGTGGATGCTGCTATCGACCGTGGTGTCAAGTTTTTGCTGTGTGGATACCGGACACCGTACGGGGAGAAGCTGCTTGGCAGCAATGTTGTGAAATGTTGACCTATGCGAAAGAACAAGCGTCGCCAATGCTGTGTTTCCCGCAAACCGGAGCGCAACTTGCGACAGCTTTAGAAACCGATTGCACTGTTGGTTTTTTAGGAGTTGAGGGCGGTGCTGCACTGGCGGGAAAACCGCAGCGTGTGGCGGAGTTAG
>JAZRQG010000159.1:0-9431 GCA_045649625.1 Acutalibacteraceae bacterium | reverse complement strand
GGCATCGATTTCGGCATTTGCGACCGGCGGCCTGTATACGTTGCTTAAATGGAACGCAACGCTCCTCAAGCTCATTGTGGACTGTATCTTGTTTATACTCAGTTTCCGACTTCAGCGCGGTTGGGTTTTCAAATAAAAAATGCGCGAGAGCACTCGCGCATTTTCCATATTTACTGTTCAATAGATTCTTCGGCGTTTTTCAAAACGTTCATCAGTGACGAGGCTAACAGCGGATAGGATTTTGCCAGTGCATCCGGCAACATCGACGGTGCCTTGGATTCCGAGAAGGCTTCTCTGGCGATTTTGCGAATGTGTGCCGCACCGATTCCCATCTCGCCGTTCACCACCGGTTGCCAGTAGGTTTCCGGCAGTGCAAACAAGGCGTTCGGGTTTTTGGTGTTCGCCGCGTATAGACTGCGGAACACGGTATAGATCGCGAGATTCAGGTACGCGGAAACCTCGGCGGTCAGTTCTTTGTGTTTGCACCGCTTGAGAACGTCAAACAACACGCTGATCGCGTTGAGCGCTAATTTTTTATTCAGTACCGGCAGCATATTATCCACTGCGCGGCCGTCTTTTGCGTTCGGCTCGCCCTCCGGCAGATCGTCTACGGTCAGCATCGCGCCGGATTTATCCGGCGTACGGCCAAGCAAGTAGTCGCACGATACGTTATAATAATCGGCAGCCCGCACGACGAACTCCAAGCGGCATTCGCGAATGCCCTTTTCATAGTGTGAAAGCAAAGCCTGTGATATATCCAAAGCGGCGGCCGCTTGTTTTTGACTGATACCGCGTTCCTTTCGCAACAGCGTCAAGGTGCGCGCAAAACCGGTTGGCATTTAAGGTTGCTCCTATCTTGTGAAATCCCCGAAATTATACGGTGGGTTTTTCATTATAACGCAAATATTACGATTTGTAAATTGTCGAAACCACCGATATTAGGGGGGGATTTCTGTGAAAAACTATAAAATTCATTTCATTCGACATGGCTTGACCGCTGCGAACGAGAGAGGGTTGTATATTGGGAAAACCGATTTGCCGCTCTCGCCGACAGGCCTTTCCGATTTGTTGCGTAAAAAAGCGGAAGCCGTTTATCCGCAGGCAAAGTATTTCTATACAAGTCCGCTATCCCGTTGTGTACAAACATTGGAGGTGCTGTACCCGAATTGCGGTGCCGAGGTTGTTGCGGAGTTGTCGGAATGCGATTTCGGCGAGTGGGACGGCAAAAGCGCTGAAGAATTAAAGCTCGACGACGAGTTTCAAAAATGGATCACCGGTGCCTCTACCGCCATCCCAGGCGGGGAGGATGCAGCCACATTCCAGGCGCGCGTGATGGCGGCGTTTGAGTCGATCGTGGAAGATGTGATGAAAAAGGGAGATGGCGATGCCGTTATCTGTACTCACGGCGGTGTGATCATGCTCATTATGGCAGCGTACGCATTGCCTCAGGCGGATGTTTCTGCCTGGGGAGCAGAGGCGGGCTGCGGCTTTACCGTGCGCGTGTCACCCTCCCTGTGGATGCGCGAACCGGTTGCCGAGGCAATTGATTACGTGCCGTTGATTATTGCGAAAGAAGGAGAACACATATGAAACCGTTTTTAGGTATCGACCGTACTACCGATAAGAAAAATGAAATTGTGAACGGTGATGAATTTATCACCAAAAAACCGTCTGTCGCTCTGTCCGATGCTTGGGAACAAGCATCGGATAATGTCGAAAATGTGATTGATAAAGCCAAGCTTTCCTTGCCGGCACGCATTTTCGGCTGGATCTGCATAATCGTGACCGTGCTGGCGGTTGGCGCCATCGGCACCTTGTGGTCGGAGGAGGACATTGCACTTACAACGTTGTATCAAACGATCCCGTGGGTGTTTTGGATTGGTATGATCGCACTGATCGGTGCAATTGTGTTTGGCGTTTCCGCCAATCGCCATTTCAAAAAAACGTTGGAAAGCGACGAGGGAGAAGTTGCTTTCTCGGCGGTTGACAGTGCGTCTGACAGCGTGTTCGCCGAACTTGGTGTGCCGAGCGATGCGTTTGAGATTGATCTGTTGTCAGCCGGTTACAGGCTCAAAAATGGCGAGCCGGTACACTATGAGCCTTGGTTACCAACACATTACTACACCACGCTCATTTTCAGTGCCTATCGCGAGGGGAATGCACTCTGCCTGACAAATGGCGATGGTGTGCACACCTTTCCGTTGTCGGCGTTGCGTAAGATCCAAACGGTGAAAAAATCGATTGTTACCGATGCTTGGAACAAGGACGAGCCGCACAATAAAGGTGTGTATAAGCCGTATAAGATTCGAGAAGACGAAGACGGCAACTATATCAGTAAACCGTATTATATCTTGACACTGGAATATGCCGGTGAGGAGTGGGGGATCTATTTCCCGTGCTACGAGCTACCTGCGATCGAAGATCTCACCGGTCTTACCGCCGAATCTGTGTAAAAAGCGACCCGATGCGTTTTCATTGCATCGGGTCGTTTCACTTTTGTATGTTGCCCCGCTCTGCCGTAATATCCCCGCATAACCTGCTACTAATCAGAAGCAGGTGGGTTGCCGCCCAAAAGGTTCGCGCTCCCTTCGTCCCGCGTAAAGCGGGGAGGTCTGCAATCCGCTTTTGGAGCCAGGCTCCCGAAGACACAGTGTAGTAGGGTTAAAAGGGGATAGGTCCACGCACAGAGCAGGGGACAAACGTTAGTTTTCGGCAGGAGCTTCCAGTTCCTCCACCTCATAAAGCTCGGACAAACGCTCCTCAAAGATCTCCGCGATCTCCTCAAATTCCGCATCGTCCTCGATAGGTAAGAGCAGATCCTCACCATTTTCTTCCTTAACGGTCAGGATGACCAGCTCGCCGTCATCGTTCAGCATCTCGCTCGGATCGTGATAGATCGGCAACAGGGCGACGTAGCGACCATCGTCCGTTTCAATCATATCCAAAATTTCAAATTCGTGTTGATTGCCCTCGTCGTCCACGACGGTGACAATATCATTTCCGTATTCTTCAGACATATGCCATTCTCCGTTCTTTTTATTCTGCTCTCATCATACCGCGTTTTTGCGTAGCCGTCAAGTGCGAAAAATGTTGAATAAAAATTTTCAAAAAAGTTTAAAAAAACTATTGACAATGCACATAACATATGGTATATTGTAGATGACAAAAGGAAAGAGAAAGAAAGACAAGATCAGAGAAAAGGAGTGAGTCCCGTGGGCTGAACACCAACCCTCGGAAAAAACTGAAAGAGGTGAGTCCAAAGGTTTAGTCAGTTTTGATTCCAAGAAGCGTAGACTTATTCTTATGAAAAAAGGTGATTCACATGATTTGTAAACGAGGTTTCCTGAAAATTATTTAAAAAGGGGATAGTCCCATGCACTGAGGAATAACCGGCCGTCATAGAAATCTGCGAATCGAATTTACGATAAATAAAAACCTTTAACCAACAATAACGAACCCCAAGGCTGTGAAAGAGCCTCGGGGTTTTGTTATGCTTTTTTTGCGTTCTTTTCATCTACTCGTTTTAAATGACTTTTTAACACTAAATTAATGTACTGGGATACGGAACGATCCTGTTCCTCGGCTAACACTTTGACTCGTTCGATAATATCGCCGTCCAACGTAATGCTGAGTCGTTCTTTAAGTGGTTTCATTTTTCACCTCAGCAACATTATGCGATAAAAAGCGATTAAATATTGGCATTTCATACTAAGTGGCATAAAGTAATACTAACGGATGGTGAATAAAATGAAGAAAAAGGACCTGCTTCAAGAGATCGAACTCTGTCTTGTTCTGCTGGAGGGCAGGATGGGAGCCGAAAAACCCAAGAGTTTTTAGGAAGACGGTATTCAGGCCCCGTTCCGCAGGAGTGGCGGGAAATGCTGCGCTCCAGAACAGATCTTCTATCGGATGATAGCACGTTATACCGTATGTTCTGGTATGCCGGGTTGCAAGATCGCGATGAAATGGAGCAAATGATTTTAACGTTGTTTTATTTGCGATACCATGTTGCACGGTTGCCGTAGCGAGTGCATATTGCCTTACCGTTAGGACACCCTAATACCGAGTGGGGTGCTTATATGAAACCGACCGTTAAATATCTGATAACCGGCGCGCTGGCGGGTGTGGCGAATGGTTTGTTTGGTTCGGGTGGCGGTTTATTTTTGGTGCCGCTTCTAACCTCGTGGACCGACATGAAGCAAAAGCACGCCTTTGCCACCTCAATCGCGATCATTGTACCGCTGTCTTTAGTATCCCTCATTGTGTTTTGGATGCGCGGCGGGTTGGATATCGGGCTGGCGTGGCCCTACCTGATCGGTGGTGCAGCGGGCGGTGTGTTGTCGGGTGTATTCTTTAAAAACATGTCGGCAACACTCTTGCGCCGACTATTTGGCATTCTGCTCTTGTACGGTGGGATTCGGGCGGTGTTGCTGCTGTGAAGATTGCGCTTGCCATACTGCTGGGGCTTGCTACCGGTGTTATCAGCGGATTCGGGATCGGCGGCGGTTCGTTGCTCATCGTCTACCTGACGACCTTTGCCGCAGTGGAGCAGTATACCGCCGGCGGGATCAATTTGCTGTATTTTTTGTGTTGCGCGCCGACCGCTCTCATATCGCACATCCGTAACCGACGCGTGGAATGGAAAGCCGTGATGTGGTGTTCGGTGGCGGGGGTCGTTACATCGGCACTTGCCGCCTTTTTGGCAAGCGGTGTGGATACGAATCTTTTGCGGCGTGCCTTTGGGGTGCTGCTCTTGTATATCGGCTGCCGCGAGTTATTTTGCAAATCGGAAAAAAGTGCTTCCCGCCGGTAGCGAGAAGCACTTTTGTTATTCCAATATATAGACGTTTACTTGTCGTTTTCCAAACTGAAAACAATCTTTCGTCGTATCCATATACAGATCTACGAGAATTTTGTTTTTCAGCAATCCGCCGCCGGTATCGCATGCGACACCGTAGCCATATACATAGCCGTTTTGCGATACAATAAACAGCTTCGAGCCGTAGGGAATGACTTTCGGATTGACCGCCACCGTGCCAATTGCAGGAATTGTGCCCGTTGAGGTGCGCGCCCCTTCTTTCGCGGTGTAGGCGCAAGCCGTGCCGGTCAACACTTGTTTGTATTTCAGCGGCACACCGTTTGCGTCCAGGGTGAGCGTTTCCGGCGGGTTCGAGAGCGCGCCTGCGCCGACGGTCGCAAGCTCGGTGACCGGTTCACGGGTCACCGTTTCGCTGACGATCTCGGTTTCTATCAGCTTGCCGTCTTTGAAATAATCGCGATAGACGATCGTTTTTTCACCGACGATACCTTCTTGTTGTGTCGAGCGGCTACCGGCCGGCAATGCATCGGAAGTAGTGAGCACGGTTTCGTGCGCGATCACTTCCGTTTCGGTGCGGGTGGTGCTTTCTAAAGGTTTAACGGCAATCACCATGTTGGCGGTGAGCGTATCCTCCGGTTTGTATTCGGTTAGCGTGTGCGTGACGGTGTTGATCTTTGCACTTTTTAGTGCATCGGCGACGGTGCCTTGCGTTACGCACAGTACTGTCGAGTCGCCGCCGTCTACGGCTACCGTGACGTGAAACGCCCGATCGATCTCGATTTCAGACGGGGATGCAGTTACCACGTCTTGTGGCTGCAGCGTGATGCCGGCACTTGCTAAAATGCTTTCATGATCGTGACTGAACGTCAGCACGGTCAATACGTGCCCGTCATCGTTAACGGTGACGGAGCGCAATGATAGGGTCATACCGAGCAGCATCAGTACCGACAACACCGAGAGCCCTGCGGCGATGCAAACGGCTGCATGTCGTTTGCAGAAAGCCAAACAGCCAAGCAGTTGTTGTTTCATCTGTACCTCCAAAGTCATGAAAGTGTCATGACCTTGGCAGTATAACCACAAATTTGTGATTTGTCAACCCCTTCGACCGATACAGACAAGAAGCCGCCCTACGCGCCAAACTGCGCATAGGGCGGCATTCCTTAGTCGCCAAAATACAAATTGTACCAGACAAGGAACATATACACCGTCCAGATCTTGCGGCTGTTATCCCGCTTGCCGGTGTAATGCTCGTTCAAAAATTGTAGCAGTACGTTGGTGTTGAAAAAGTGTTCGGCATCGGCGCTGAGAAAAGCGTCTTTGACCTTGTTATAATAGGCTTCCTTGCGTAACCACACCCGCACGGGAACGGGGAATCCGAGCTTCGGACGTGCGGTATCCTTTTCGGGAATATGCCGTTTCGCGGCAAGGCGCAGCGCATGTTTCGTCGTACCGCCGCCGATGCGGTGCTTTGTGGGGATACGCGAAGCGACCTCAAATACGTGCCTATCCAAAAACGGCACGCGCAGCTCCAACGAATGTGCCATGCTCATGCGGTCAGCTTTGAGCAGAATATCACCCACCATCCAACGGTTGATGTCCACATATTGCATCCGTGTGACGTCGTCGAGTCCCTCACACCGTGCAAACCACTGCTTGGTATGGTCGGTGGGGTCGGTGGCAGGGATGCTTTTTAGCAGCTTTGCCTTTTCATCCTTTGAAAACATATACGCGTTGCCGATAAAGCGTTCTTCAACGGTTTTGGAACCGCGGATGATAAATGATTTACCTTTGAAATCGAACGGGATCGCACGCACAACGGCGGCGAGTGCCCGTCGCAGCCCGCGCGGTAATTTTTGGTAACCTGCAAGAGAAGCGGGCTCGTGGTAGATGCGGTAACCGCCGAACAACTCGTCTGCGCCCTCGCCCGACAACACGACCTTGACGTGTTGTGAAGCGAGCTTGGATACCGCATACAATGCCACACATGCAGGATCCGCAAGCGGCTGATCCAATACGCATTGCACTTTCGGTAACGATTCCCAATATTCTTCTTCCGAAATCAGATGCTTGTGGTGCTCGATGCCCACCGCCTCGGCAAGCTCGGCGGCAAAATTCGTTTCGTTGTAATGCTGACCGTTGTCAAAGCCGACGGTAAAGGCTTTTTGCCCGCCGAAGTACGATGCCACAAAGCAGGAATCCACACCGCCGGACAGGAAACAACCAACTTCCACGTCGCTGATGCGGTGCGCTTCCACCGAATCGGTAAAGACTGCGTCGATCTGATCCACCGCCTCGTCGAGCGTTATATTCTCGTCGGGGGTGAAGGTCGCTTCCCAGTAGCGGGTTTCGGTGACCTCACCGTCGCGGTAGCGCAGATAGTGCGACGGCTGCAAGCAGTAAATATCCTTGAAAAAGGTTTCGCGCGGCAGCGAATACTGGAACGATAGATAATTATCCAGTGCCGCCTCGTTGAATTCCTTGTGATAATCGGGATGCTCCAAAATACATTTGATTTCGGATGCGAAGATCAGCCGCCCGTCGGGGAGGAGGGTATAATGCATCGGCTTAATACCGAAGTAGTCACGCGCTAAAAACAGCTCGTGCGTGTGTTTGTCCCACACCGCAAACGCAAACATACCGCGCAAGCGGCAGAGAAGATCGGCATCCCATTCCTCAAATCCGTGCAGCAGCACCTCGCTGTCGGTTTCGGTCTTGAAAACGTGACCGGCGCCCAGTAATTCTTCGCGCAGTTCACGGTAATTGTAGATCTCGCCGTTGAACATCAGCACCTTGGAGCCGTCTTCATTTTCAATCGGTTGACTGCCACCCTCAAGGTCGATGATGGAAAGCCGACGGAATGCCATGGCAAGGAGCTCATCCGTATACACGCCCTGGGAATCGGGTCCCCGATGGGTGATCTTATCCGCCATTTGTTGTAACAGCTGTTCTCGATTAATAGCGTCACCGGTAAATCCGCAAAATCCGCACATGGCACATCCTCCATTTTTATACTATCCTTTAGTATAACAGATAACGACACAAAATCAAATCAAAATCGAAAAATTCATTTCCAAAAGAATAAAAAAGACGGTGCACCTTGACGGGTACACCGCTTTTGTGGTGCGAGGGATGGGACTTGAACCCACACGTCAACGACACACGCACCTCAAACGTGCCTGTCTGCCTATTCCAGCATCCTCGCGTATAGCAGTGGTTATTATAACACCATCCGTCGCGGCTTGTCAACTGCTTTTTTATGTTTCCCTTAAATTTTTGTACCGTGGTTGATATACTATGTAAAGCAGCCGCCCGATTCAACGCTCGGGCGGCTGCTTTTATGTAACAATTACTTTTCGGTTTTTCCCATTTCTACTTGGATGGCGGGGTCATAGGAAAGCAAGGGCGATACGTCCTTACCGCGCAGTTTGCGGTCGATGTAGTTTTTCGTGATTTTGGCGACCAGCGGGGAGAGGACGATGACGGCAATCAAGTTGGGGAACATCATCAGGCCGTTGAAGGTGTCCGAGATATCCCACGCGAGGGAATTTGTCATCACGGCACCGAACATAATGGTGCAGACGTGAATCACCTTAAACACTTTGACACTTTTTGCACCGAACACGTATTCCCACGCTTTGCTGCCGTAATGGCTCCAGCTGAGAACGGTGGTGAAAGCGAACAGGAACAAGGCGATTGCGACAAATTTCTGACCGATATCGCCCCACGAGAACACGCTGTTAAAGGCGGCACCCGTCAGCAGGGAGGAATAGCCTTCTACCTTGGGAGCGGCTTGCGTGTAATCATGAATACCGGAGGTGAGCACGACCAGTGCGGTCATGGTGCACACCACCATTGTGTCAGCAAACACTTCAAAAATGCCCCACATACCCTGCTTGACAGGTTCCTTGACGTTGGAGTTCGAGTGAACCATGACCGAAGAACCCAGGCCCGCTTCATTCGAGAACACACCGCGCTTAAAGCCATTGGTCATTGCGGCGATGACACCGCCGAGCGCACCGCCGACAAAGGCTTCGGGACGGAAAGCATTGACGAAGATCGCTTTGAAAGCGGGAAGAATGGCATCGTAATTAATACCAATGACTACCAAAGAGCCTACAACGAACAGGATTACCATAAACGGTACGATCTTTTCCGCGACGTTCGCGATGCGTTTCACACCGCCCAACGTGATAAGCGCAGTCAGCACCATCAGTACCACACCGAGCAGAACACGGTACAGGTTTGTGCCCAATACCGGAATGGCGGACAGCGCCGACACGTCGAAGGCACTGGCAACGTTGGTAACGATGTTGTTGACTTGCGCCATCGAACCAATGCCGAATGCGGCAAACATGGCAAAGAAGGCGAACAGGATAGCAAGAATTTTACCGATCGTCTTGCATCCTTTTTTGGCGCCCAAGCCGTCTTGCAGGTAGTACATGGCACCGCCCGACCATTCGCCATCCTTATTGCGGCGACGGAAATAAATGCCCAGCGTGTTTCCCGAGAAGTTGGTCATCATACCGAAGAAGGCCGCGACCCACATACAGAACACGGCACCCGCACCGCCGACACAGATGGCGGCGGCAACACCGGCGATGTTACCGGTGCC
>JAZRQG010000158.1:0-17174 GCA_045649625.1 Acutalibacteraceae bacterium | reverse complement strand
TTGGCCCCCGACTTCATCAGCAAAACAGCCGCCGACCGCGCACCGATATGCAGCAATTCAATTTGCCGTACCGTGGAACCCTTTCGGTCCGGAGTTGCCGCAATGGCCGCTACACCGGTTTCGTTCGCGAGCAGCTCAGACGCCACAGCGATCAGCTTTTCAGGATCCCCCGACGCCTTTGCCAGCACCTCATCTATCTCTCGTTGACACGCCTCGGAAAGCGGTCGACAGGCAAGCAAACGGTCAATGTAAAAACGAAACGCCTTTGCGGTAGGAACACGACCGGCAGACGTGTGCGGCTGTGCCAAAAAGCCCGCCGCCGCCAGATCCGCCATATCGTTACGGATGGTGGCAGAGGATACCGCTTGATCCAATGCGCAGACAAGCGCTTTGGAACCAATCGGCTCACCCGTGCGAATATACGCATCCACAATCGCGGACACAATCTGCTGCTTCCGCACTCCCAGTTCCATCTGCCACACCTCCCTCGTTAAAAATTAGCACTCTTTTTGTTCGAGTGCTAACTCCTTCTATACTTTACCATTCCCTGCCACTTCTGTCAATATGTATTTTATGAACCTTTTGTTAAAAACTATCCTTGACACCGCGCCTTTTCTCTGTATATAATAGCGACAAAGAGAAGCACAAACGATTCGAAGGAGGAATATACCATGGCTGACCAAATCATTCACAACTTTGATTTTAACAAGCTGATTGAATTCGCATCCACCGCAAAGGGTGAAGTATACTTAAAGACACCCGACGGCGATGTGTTGAACATGAAAAGTCGTTTAACACAGTTGTTAGCGCTTTCCAACGCCATCGACTGGGGTCACATCGGTGAAGCTGTCGTCACCTGCTCCGATCCGGAAGATGAAACTCATCTTTTCCGTCTCAACTTGTACGGCACGGCAGAAGAAAAGTAACGCAAGGCAACAAAAAGGACTGTGAAGAGTCTTCACAGTCCTTTTTTTGTTTACTTCAAATATACTTCTTCGCCCGGTTTGAGAACAATCACTTCGTGCTTGCTCATAAAATCGCCGTTGTTATGCATGAGCCACAGCGTAGTGGTAGTGGGATTATAAATATACGTACCGTCTGCCGACAGGATAAGCCGATTGAACGCTTCCATATAGTCATAGATTTCAATATTGGTCGCGCACCAAATCTCGTCGTTGCTACCCATTTTTTGGAACACTTCTTCAAGTTTGTCCCACAGGTTGGCACGATCGGTGAAATGGGAATGTCCCCAAACATAAAACAAATGGACCTGCGTGAATTGGGGCTTTAAATTATAAAACCGATCCGCAATTTCGAGTAATCTTGGATTTAAATCATCACAAGTCGGGTTAAAGAAGAACCAATCCTGCGGCATCAGGAATCCTTCATCGTTATTGATGGTTCTCGCATATTTGATCCCACAGTTTTTCAGAATCTGTTTGGTATCCTCGTTATACGATCCATGCCCATATGCAAAACCGCGCACCGTCCCACCGAACACGCCCTCTAACGCTTCGCGGTTTTTCAAAACATCGTATGTCGCTTGTGCCGGTGCAATCCTGCCGAGATATCCGTGCGTGTGTCCGTGCGCCGCCACCTCATGACCTTTGTAACGCTCCACGGGGTTTTCAATTTGATCAAACAGCACGTCACCGCTGACCAAGTTGAAGGTACCCTTGATGCCATATTTGTTCATCAGAGCAATCAACTTTTCGTCCTGCGGCCACCCATCATCATAACTCATGGTAAACGCTTTGCGCTTTCCACCCGGAAATACAGCGTATACTGACATAAGACCCGCTCCTTATCATTTAATCAGACCTTGTATTCATTGTAACAAAAGGCTTCTCGCGTGTCAACGATTTAACAGCGGTTTTACGCCCTTTTCGAGCGCTTTGAACAAGAACGGTAATCCCACCAGTTGCACCGGCGTCACAATCGCGGCTTGGATCAACCGTCCCGGCAGGAATACCACGAACGCCTTGTCATACAAGATGCTCAACCATAATGTGTTGAGGCACAGCGTACACACAACCTGCGTGCCCACCACTGCCAACACGATCCACCAAAGGTTTTTCTTGCGATAGAAGCACAGCCCATAGATCAACCCTATCAAGGCGGCTGTCAGCGTAAAACCCAGAAAAATCGGCCCGTTCGGAAACAGCATGGCACCGATCAGATCGCTGAGGCCGTGTACAAGCATTGCCGCGATCGGACCGTATAAATATGCCACAATCGCTACCGCAAACAGCGACAATCCTAATCGCTCGGTGGTGGTATTCAGCGATGCCAGCCGCGCCAGCACGACGTCCACGGCAATCATCATACCGCAAACAACCAGCCGTAAAATTTTGTTCTTTGCCATAAAAAGACCCTCCTTATTCTCCTGTTGTTGAATAAGGAGGGATGACTCATCCTTATGTTCAACAGCGGGATGCGACCGATAAACCGCAAGAAATTTCTTTTCGTTCGCGCGGCAACTCCCCGTCCGCGCGACACTTAACGCTTATCGATCTACTCTGTATGCGATTACTAATTGAGTACGAAGAATTGCTCGTACCAAAGAATAAAGGTGTAAATGGTCCAGATCTTCTTCATGTTGTGCGACTTGCCTTGCTTATGATCTTCGAGCAACTGTAGGATCGTCTCGATGTTAAAGAATTTTTCTGCAATTTCGCCCGAGAAAGCCGTTTTGACCCGCTTGTAGTAGATGTCTTGCCTCAGCCAATCGTTGAGCGGTACCGGGAATCCCAATTTCTTTTTGTGTGCGGTGCGTTCCGGCAACTGTCTGAGCGCCGCCGCACGAAGCGCCACTTTGGTGGTGTTTCCGTCAATGCGATACTTGGTCGGTAAGGTCACCGCGAGCTCCAGCATTTTTTTGTCTAAAAACGGCACGCGCAACTCCAAAGAATTCGCCATACTCATACGATCCGCTTTTTGCAAGATATCGTACAGCATCCACGTCTGCATATCCACGTACTGCAATTGCGTCGGCTCGTCCAGATGGGAAACCTTGTCAAAATGCGGTTTCGACCACTGTACCGGATCGCACGGGGTACCGGGATTCTTTAAAAACTTCGCCCGTTCATCGCGCGTGAACACGTAGTTGGCACGCATAAACCGCTCATATGGCAACATCGCACCGCGAATGGCAAACCGCTTACCCTTGATGCTTTCCGGCAACCGTCGCGCAATTCCCGCCACACCCTTGCGCAGGATGCGCGGAATACGGCTGTATTTGTGAAAATGACCGCCCTCTAAATACATGGGATAGCCACCGAATAACTCGTCGGCACCCTCACCGGACAGCACGACTTTGACATGTCTCGCTG
Organism: Acutalibacteraceae bacterium; assembly: GCA_045649625.1. GTDB lineage: Bacteria > Bacillota > Clostridia > Oscillospirales > Acutalibacteraceae > RGIG3009. The sequence continues at coordinate 13,842 of JAZRQG010000158.1, read as the reverse complement.
CGTTTTCCGCGAGGAAATACAGCGGCACCTCGGACGGGTTCGGCAACGGTTCATCCATAAAATACTGAATCTTGCCCGCCATATTGAAATACTGCTCTGCCGACACCTTGTTGGCGATGTTTTCCACATTGATCTCTTTGGAAAACGCCTGCGCATACGGCAACTCGCTGTACAGCTCCTCCTCATACCCTACTGAAAAAGTTTTGACGGCAGAGGCTACCTTGGACACCTCACGCACCACGTAGCTGGAATCCACGCCGCTGGATAAAAAACAACCGACCTCCACATCGCTGATCTGATGCATGGCCACCGATTCCACAAACTCGTCGGTAATGCGCTGCTCCCACTCCTCCGCTGACAGCGTGTTATCTGCCTTAAAATAGTCTGCAACATCATAATACTTGTGGATGGACAACGTACCATCCTGCCACTCAAAATACTCGCCGTTGAGCAGCTTGTACACGTTCTTGAAAAACGTTTCCCGCATCGGCAGATACTCGTAGCACAGCCAATCGGGCAATTTGCTCTCGTCAAGTTCTTTTACGAAATCGGGATGCGATAAAAACGATTTGATCTCCGATCCGAAAAAGAAATCCGTGCCGCGCTGATAATAGTAAAACGGCTTGATGCCGAAAATATCTCTGGCGCCGAATAGTTTCTTTTCCGCACTGTCCCACACCACAAACGCGAACATTCCGCGCAAACGATCGAGAAGCTTGGCACCCCATTCCTCGTACCCGTGCAACAGCACTTCGGAATCCGTTTGCGTCTTGAACACGTGACCCGCGGCGATCAACTCCCCGCGAAGGTCGCGGTAATTATAAATCTCGCCGTTAAAGACAAGCACCTTGGTGCCGTCCTCGTTTTGAATGGGCTGACTGCCGCCCTCCAAGTCAATGATGGACAGTCGGCGAAAACCGAGCGCCATATCCTTATCAAGATAATAATCTGCCTGATCGGGGCCGCGATGAACGATGCGATCCGCCATCGCTTCTATGACCGCACGGCGGTCGCCGCCATAGCCGTTAACAAAATATCCGGCAAACCCGCACATACGCAGTCGCCCCTTTCCTTAATCTCGTAAGCCTTTGTTTCCGAAATATCGCGTATACTTCTTAAAATAACTTGCCTGATTTTTCTGAAAATACACCCAGCGTTTAAAGTTGCGATCTTTTTTATAATACAGGGATTTGCACAACTTTCCACGGCGGATCAGATCCCGTGTCTTTTGCTTTAGTTCCGGATCGCTGACATATTCAAAGATCAGCGCTTTCGGGATGATGGTCCACAGCGTTTCACCGGTCGCAACCGTACAATCTGCAGGCTTGTCCAGCAACACATCATCCACGAGATACTGTGCCAAATTATAGCCCTCCGCCGTCACAAAGAAGCTACTGCGTCCCTGACGCGGATTCATTTCAAACAGCTTGTACTGCCCGTCACGGCTGTCAAGCTTGAGATCAAAGTTGGCAAAGCCCTTGTAACCGATGTCCTCCAAAAAGGTTTTCATCTGCCGCGCCAATTGACGGTCCTCAGTCGGGATGATCGCGGCATAACTGCCGATTCCTTCCGGCGAATGCTCCTCGAGCAACGCTTGCCCAAGTGCGATCAGCCGCACCTTGCCGTCTTTGCCGCAATAGCAGTTCATCACGCGCATATGACTGTCGTCGCCCGGGATATATTCTTGAATGATCAAATGATCCTGATACGTGGAACCATAGATCGCCGCCAAGATCGCATCAAATTCGTCGCGGTTTTCTGCCACAAACACCTTTTTCTTGTGTGGGAAATGGCAGTTCCAGTATGCCACGCTGTTGGACGGCTTAATAATCACCGGAAAAGCAAACGGCAGCTCTACGTTTTGATAGTTGTTGACCGTCACCGTGGCGGTTTTGGGAAAGGCAAAGCCGTGCTGTTCACACAACGCGTAGAAGGTTTCCTTCATACTGAGCTGCGTCAACAGTTGTTCATCAATGCAGGTGAACTTGTAATAGTCGCGCAGAGCATCCTGATTGCGCGAAAGCAATTTGATATAGTTATCCCCGCACGGCACAAGCAACAAGTCAACGTCTTTCGGGTAGCGTGCTGCAAAGTCAATGAGCGTCTTGCAGAACATCTCATCTTCTTCAATACGCGGCTCAACAACCTCCACCGTCACAATGCGACTGTTGGAGGTTGCACCGAGACGACCCTTTCCGATCGCAACCGAGCAAATCCCGTACGCCTCATGGAAAGAGCGCGCCATACCGTATACGTTGACATCGCTGCCGAGCAAAACCGGAACAAAGTTATGCAACGCCATTCAAAACACCCTCTTTGTCGTGTGCGAATTTAAGAACCCGTCGAGTAGTTCGGGGCCTCCTTGGTGATGGAAATATCGTGCGGGTGGCTCTCGCGGAGACCCGCACCCGTAATGCGAATAAACTGCCCCTTTTCCTGCAACTCGGAAATCGTGTGACAGCCGCAATACCCCATACCGGCGCGCAGGCCGCCCATCAGTTGAAACACCGTATCGGACAGCGGCCCCTTGTACGGTACGCGGCCTTCCACGCCTTCGGGAACGAGCTTCTTGTTGTTTTCCTGGAAATACCGGTCGCTGCTGCCCTTCGCCATAGCGCCTAAGCTACCCATACCACGGTACACCTTGAATTGACGACCTTGATAGAGTTCTGTCTCGCCGGGCGACTCCTCGCAACCCGCGACCAGCGAACCGACCATCATTACGTTGGCGCCGGCCGCGATCGCTTTCACAAGGTCACCGGAATATTTGAGTCCGCCGTCCGCAATGACCGGAATGCCGTATTTCGCCGCCGCGCACGCAACGTCGTACACCGCGGTGATCTGCGGTACACCGATACCGGCAACCACACGGGTGGTGCAGATAGAGCCGGGGCCGATACCGACCTTGACCGCGTCCGCACCGGCGTCGATCATGGCTTCCGCTGCTGCCGCCGTCGCAATATTGCCCGCAATCAAGGATACGTTCGGGAATGCCGCCTTGACTTTCTTGATGCAGTTGAGAATATTGTGACTATGGCCGTGTGCGGAATCCAATACCAGCACGTCGACCTGCGCCTTCACCAGCTCCGCCGCGCGCTCGAGGACGTTTGCCGTGGTACCGATTGCCGCCGCACACAGCAAGCGACCTGCCGCGTCGCGCGCAGAGTTCGGATACTTAACAGCCTTTTCGATATCCTTAATGGTAACAAGGCCCTTGAGGACACCTTTATCGTCCACGATGGGCAGCTTCTCAATGCGGTGCTGTCGCAGGATCTCCTGTGCCTGCTCCATGGTCGTGCCAACCGGCGCTGTCACCAAATTGTCCTTAGTCATGACCTCTTCAATCCGCTGCGAGAGATCTGTCAAAAACCGCATATCGCGGTTGGTCAGAATGCCCACCAATTTGCCGTCGCGACAGATCGGCACACCCGAAATGCGATATTTGCCCATCAGCTCGTTGGCATCCGCCACCAGATGATCGGGGGAGAGGAAGAAGGGGTTAACGATAACACCGTTTTCGGAACGCTTGACACGATCCACCTGATCGGCCTGTGCTTCAATATCCATATTCTTGTGGATAACACCGATACCGCCCTCACGCGCAATGGCAATCGCCATACGCGCCTCGGTAACTGTATCCATCGCCGCGGTCATGAGCGGGGTGTTAAGTGTGATGGTCTTGGTCAATTTCGTCGACAGCTTGACATCTGCAGGCAACACGTCCGACTCTGCAGGGATGAGCAGCACGTCGTCAAAGGTCAGACCTTCCTTCAAGAACTTTTCGCCGGCATTCAGATTTACCATACTTCTCTCTCCTTTGTTATTCGTCGTCACTGAGCTTGAGTACCGCCATAAACGCTTCCTGCGGCACCTCTACACTGCCCAACTGACGCATTCGTTTCTTGCCTTCCTTTTGCTTCTCCAACAGCTTCTTCTTACGGGTAATATCGCCGCCGTAACACTTGGCAAGCACGTCTTTGCGCATGGCGCGTACGGTTTCGCGGGCGATGATTTTCCCGCCGATCGCCGCTTGGATCGGCACCTCAAACAGCTGACGCGGAATGTTATCCCGCAGCTTCTCGCACAACCGTCTGCCGCGCGCATACGCGTTGCCGGCAAACACGATGAAGGACAACGCGTCCACCACCTCGCCGTTGAGCAGGATATCCAATTTTACAAGTTCGGATTTTCGATAACCCTTTAACTCGTAGTCAAAACTGGCATATCCTTTTGTCCGGGATTTGAGTGCGTCAAAGAAATCGTACACGATCTCATTGAGCGGTAACTCGTAATGAATATCCACGCGCGTCTGGTCCAGATATTTCATATCGTGAAACACACCGCGGCGCTGTTGACAAAGTTCCATAATGTTACCCACGTATTCCGTCGGCGACAAAATATGCGCTTCCGCGATCGGCTCTTCCGCAAACGCAATGTTGGCGGGATCGGGATAATTTGTGGGGTTATCAATATACTCCACCGTGCCATCCGTGCGGGTAATATGATAAATCACGCTCGGTGCAGTGGTAATCAGATCCAGATTGTATTCCCGCTCCAGCCGTTCTTGAATAATCTCCATGTGTAAGAGTCCCAAGAAGCCGCAACGAAACCCAAAGCCGAGCGCCACCGACGTTTCCGGCTCAAAAGTGAGCGATGCGTCGTTGAGCTGTAACCGCTCCAGCGCCTCGCGCAGATCTTGGTAATGCGCGCCATCCGCCGGGAACACACCGCAGAATACCATGGGATTTACCTTGCGATAACCCGGGAGCGGCTCGGGCGCCGGCTTCTCTGCCAACGTCACGGTATCGCCCACGCGTGCATCGTGTACCGTCTTGATGGAAGCCGCGATATAGCCGACCTGCCCCGCGTGCAAGGATCCGCACGGTTCCAAAGAGCCCGCTCGCATAATACCGACCTCTACCACATCAAAGGTTGCACCGGTCGCCATCATGCGGATCGTGTCCCCCACCTTGACCGTGCCTTCCTTTACACGGATATACACGATAACGCCTTTATAGCTATCGTAATAACTGTCAAAGATCAAAGCTTGCAAGGGGGTATCGTCCTCGCCCGCCGGTGGGGGGATCTTTTCGACGATCGCCTCTAACACGTCTTCAATGTTGGTGCCCATCTTTGCTGAAATGAGCGGCGCGTCGGAAGCGTCGATACCGATAATATCCTCAATCTCGGCGCGCACCTCCTCCGGTCGCGCCGACGGCAGGTCGATCTTGTTGATCACCGGTACGATCTCCAAGCCGTGCTCCACTGCCAAGTATGTATTGGCCAAGGTCTGCGCCTCGATCCCTTGTGAGGCATCCACGATCAAAATCGCGCCCTCGCAAGCAGCGAGCGAGCGGGATACCTCATAATTAAAGTCCACGTGACCCGGTGTGTCGATCAAATTAAAAATATAGGTCTCCCCGTCTTGTGCATCGTAGGAAACGGTCACGGCATGTGCCTTGATGGTAATACCACGCTCACGCTCCAGATCCATGCTGTCAAGCAACTGATTTTCCATATCGCGCAACGCTACCGCGCGCGTTTTTTCCAAAATACGATCGGCCAGCGTGGACTTACCGTGGTCAATATGCGCGATGATGCAGAAATTACGAATATGTTCACGCGAAACCGCCATATTCCGTTCACCTCACTTATAAAACTGTGCCATCGGTGTGCCGCGGCACACCGTCCTCCCCAATCACAATATCCTCAATGTCTGAATGGGTGTACTTGCGGATATCCCGCATTCGGAACTGATCGCCGGATGCTGTAAACGTGATCGAGATGCCGTGCCGCTTGGCACGGCCTGTCCGCCCGATGCGGTGCAGATAATACTCGTTCTCTTCGGGAATATCGTAATTAAAAACCGCTTCCACGTCGTCCACGTCGATGCCGCGGGCAGCAACGTCGGTGGCGACTAAAATCTCAAATTTACCCTTTCGAAAGCCTTCCATCACGCGGTTGCGTTGCCCTTGCGGAATATCGCCATGCAGGCAATCTACCGACAAACCGCGTTTTTGCAACTGTTTGTTCAACCATGCAACCGTGCTTTTGCGGTTGCAAAAGATCATCGCCCGATGCAGATCAAGATATTGGGCAAGTGTGGTGATAGCATCTAACCGCTCGCTCTCGCTCGCCTCCATCGCATACTGTGTAATCTGCGGGCGGGCATCCCCCTCCGCCTCAACAGTGATCTCCACCGCATCACGCTGATACTCCCACGCCACGTTCATCACTTCACGCGAAATGGTGGCGCTGAATAACACCACTTGCGTATCGCCGGGTGTCGCGTTGATGATCTTGCGCACGTCGCGGATGAACCCCATCTTGAGCATCTCATCCGCTTCGTCCAACACCGCCGTATACACGTTGCCCAGCCATACCGTACCGCGGTTAATGTGATCCAACAGTCGACCGGGCGTTGCCACCACGATCGTCGGCTTTTTCTTAAGCGCCGTGATCTGCCGATTGATCGGCTGACCGCCATACAGTGCCACCATGCGGATCTGAGGCATAAACATAGCAAGCTGTTGAAGATCGTCGGTGATCTGTATGCAAAGCTCTCTGGTCGGGCACACTACCACTGCTTGAATGTCGTTGCAGTCAGGACGGTAACATTCCAAAAGCGGAATGCCGAACGAACAAGTCTTTCCCGTTCCCGTCGGCGCTTTGGCAATGACGTCACGCCCCTCGAGCATCGGTAAAATCGCCTGCTGCTGGATTGGGGTGGGTTGCGAGAATCCCATCTTTGCCAATGCTTGCATCAACTCGGGACGCAACTCGAATTCTTCAAACCCCGCTCCGTGTGCCATGACCGCCAAAACCTCCACCAAACAATTAAGTGTATATTTGGATTAGTATAGCACAAAAATCTGCACAGGGCAAGTAAAAACTTGAAAAAATGCGAAGGGTTAACTGGTATAATTGTCAAGCAACGAAGCGAGCATTTCCTCGCTCTCGATCACAATTCCCTCCCGCAGCCGCGCTTGTTCCTCCTGCGGCAGAGCGGCAACCGTCACCTCATACACCTCCGCAGGCTTATTAAAATCGCCTTCGAACAACGCGATCTGCCCGTTCCACTCACGCAGAAGCTGCTGTGTCGCCGGCTCCGTCGGCACGCTTCTTGTATCGGATTCACCCGGCAACAACGTACTCACCCACGCAGCAATACCGATCAGTAACACACAGGCAATCAACACCGGTATCAGCCGGCTCCGTTCTTCGGCACGCGTTTCCCTTTGCATGCAACATCTCTCCTTTCTTGGTAGTGTGCAGCAAATACCACCTTGCTATGCATTGTTTACAATTTTGACATTTGACAATTTCGCGTCCGTGCTATAATATATAAAGTGCTTTAGTGAACGAATGTCCCACGCGCACCTCCGCGTGATTTATCTTTAAAAAGGAGGAAGCCGTCTATGACCTTCCAAAAACCGGCGTGGCTGGACCGCGTACTTGCGGTGTTGTCCGCTAAGAAAAGTCGGAACATCCTGTCGCTGCTCGGCAAAGCCTTGCTGACCGTAGGCCTCGTCATCGTACTTACCGGCTGTATTGTCGCGTGTGTGTTAACGGTGTATGTCGCCACCAACTTCACCGGTCAGTCCAACCTGCCGGACGTGGATTCCATTAATGAAAACCAAACAAGCATTGTCATGGCCCTCAACGAAACAACCGGCAAGTACGAGGAGTTTCAGCGACTCAGCGGCATCAAGCGCATTTGGACACCGCTCAGCGAAATGCCGGCAAATATGCAGAACGCCGTCGTTGCCATTGAGGATGAGCGTTTCCACACACACTTCGGTGTTGACTGGAAGCGTACCATTTCCGCCTTTGCTAACTTAGTGTTGCATTTCAATCAAACAGAATACGGCGGATCCACCTTGACACAACAGCTCATCAAGGTTATGACCGGCAACAACGACCATTCCATTCAACGTAAGGTCACCGAGATCCTGTCTGCGGTGGAAATGGAAAAATATTATTCCAAGGACGAGATCCTGCAGGCCTATCTCAACATGATGCCGCTTGCCAGCAACGTCACGGGAGTCGGCGCCGGCGCCAATTATTTCTTCGGTGTCGAAGCAAAAGACCTCACCTTAGCACAATGCGCGGCGATCGCTGCCATGACCAACAACCCGGTCAAATATAACCCCTATCGCTATCCCGAAAACCTGCGCGCCCGTCAACGGTTGGTTCTGTACAAAATGTACGAGTTGGATTTCATCACCGCAGACGAATACCAACAAGCACTCGGTGAGGAACTGTACTTTAAGAGTAGTGCAAAGACCACCGAGGTCAACGACTGGTACACGGATATGCTGATTGACGACGTGACGGACGCTCTTGTCGATACCTACGGATACACCGAAGCGCAAGCGCGCAATATGGTGTTCTACGGTGGTCTGACCATTTATTCGTGTGAAAACCCCACCCTGCAGGCAAAGGTGGAAGCCGTTTATGCCAACGACGACAACTTCCCCGCCGCGTTGCTCAGTGACGTTGTACAACCGCAAGCAGCTATCTACATCATGGATTACAGCGGTAAAACCGTGGCGGTTGTCGGCGGAAGAGGCGAAAAGAACGCCGACCGCATTCTCAACCGTGCCACCGGCTCCATCCGCCAGCCGGGCTCGTCCATGAAACCCTTGTCGGTGTACGCACCCGCGATCCAATTAAACCTTATCAATTATTCCTCGCAGGTGAAGGATTGTTACATCACACTCAAGGACGGCACCAAATGGCCGAAAAACTATAACCAATCCGCACCGAAAGACAGCGGTCTGACCACAGTGGATATTGCCGTACAAACCTCCATGAACACCGTTGCGGCACAGATCGTAGAGCAGCTCACCCCACAACGCTCGTTTAGTTTTTTAACAGGTCCTTTGAATCTCACCTCGCTTGTCACCTCTGACAGCAACGGTAATACCGATATCGACTACGCGCCGATGGCGCTCGGTGGTCTAACCAAGGGCGCCTACCCGCGTGAGATGGCTGCCGCCTATCAGATCTTCGGCAACGGCGGTTATTACAACGAACCGTATTCGTTTACCAAGGTTGAGCAAAACGGTGACGTGATCCTGCAACACAACTATTCACCCGTACAGGTGTTGGACGAGGACTCCGCTTACGTCATGAACCGCCTGCTGCAAACGGTCGTGCGCGGCACAAACGGTGCTACGGCAGGGGCTCTAAAGAAATCCTGGGGCGAGTGGGAGATCTTTGCGAAAACCGGTACCACGCAGCAAAACAACGACGTGTGGCTGGTTGCCGGTACCCCAAAATATGTTGCCGCAAGCTGGTTCGGCTACGATAAGAATCAGGTCCTGACCAACAAGCAGACCTCCTCGGCGCGAAACCTGTGGAACAAGAGTATGCTGGCCATCCACGAGGGCTTGCAGGCAATGTCTTTTGAACGCAAAGGTACCACCGTGGAAGCGGAATTTTGTGCCGAAACCGGCCTGCTCGCTACCGAAAAATGTACCACAAAACGCGTCGGTGTGTACAAGCCAAATTATATGCCGGAGATGTGTACTACGCACGACGGGACAATTACCGGCGGTACCATCACCCAAGAATAACCCCGCAGGCAAACTGTCCTTTTCTCAAGGACAGTTTGCCTGCCTAATTTTCCCTTAAAATATTTGGTAATTCCCCTTGATTTTTGCAACCCACTGTGTTATAGTGTTCTCATTCGCGATACGTGTGTTTTTGGGTGGTGGACAGTTTATGGATCAAATGGCCCGAACCGGCGAATGGGTTTTGGTGCGCGCAGATGTGCTTCCCGAGGTATACGGCAAAGTGTTGGAGGTAAGCGATGCGCTGAGCCTCGGTCGTTTTGCTTCGGTCAGCGAAGCCGTGCGGGCGGTCGGGATCTCCCGTAGCGCTTATTACAAATATAAAGATACCGTCGCGCCGTATCTCGGCAGTAAGCCGGATACCGGGTTTATGACGGTGGACTTGGTTTTGCAGGATTCCCCCGGTGTGTTGTCCGGTCTTGTATCCGCATTTGCCAAAGTCGGCGCCAACATCGTCACTGTCAATCAGCAATCGCCCGAAGACGGTAGTGCGTGCGTATCCATTTGCGCCAAGACGGGCGGTATGTCGCAGTCTTTGGACGTGTTTGCAAATGAACTATCCCATATCCCCGGCGTGCGGCGCGTCAGCGCTATCAGTCAACAAGGCGGGAATCAGAAAGGCGGAGAAGTATAAATGATCTCGGTAGCAATTTTGGGCCACGGTGTGGTCGGCTCGGGCGTGGCAGAGGTGTTATTGCAAAATGCCGACACCATCACAAAAAAGGTGGGCAACTCCCTCGTTGTCAAACGCATTTTAGATCTGCGCTGCTTCCCCGATCTGCCGTACGCCAATCTGTTTACCACGGATTTTGAAACAATCGTGCAGGACGAGGAAATTCGTATCGTGGTGGAAACCATGGGCGGCTTGCATCCGGCATACGATTTTGTCAAGGCGTGTCTGCTGGCAGGCAAAAGCGTCGTCACCTCCAACAAGGAGCTGGTCGCCGCGAAAGGAGACGAGTTGCTCTCCATCGCAACCGAGCAAAACGTGAACTTTTTGTTTGAGGCCAGTGTCGGCGGCGGTATTCCGATCTTGCGTCCGCTTTCTCAGTGCCTTGCCGGTAATGAAATTGAATCGGTCGCCGGCATTTTGAACGGCACCACCAATTTTATGCTCACCCGCATGGTGCAGGACGGCATGGATTTTGAAAGCGCGCTGGCACTTGCTCAACAACTCGGCTATGCAGAACGCAACCCGTCCGCCGACGTGGATGGACACGATGCCTGCCGTAAGATCTGCATTTTGGCGGCACTCGCCTACGGCAAGCATGTCTATCCCGAGCAAGTGTATACCGAGGGTATCTCGGCCATCACGCCCACCGATGTGAAATACGCCGAGGCCATCGGCCGCGTCATCAAACTCATCGGCCAAGTCAAGCGGCAGGGCGACCGCATTCATTGCATGGTGTCGCCGCAACTCATTTCCGCGGACAACCTGCTCGCACAGGTAAGTGATGTGTTCAATGCCGTGCAGGTGTGCGGTAATGCTGTGGGCGAGGTCATGTTCTACGGCCGCGGTGCGGGTAAGCTGCCCACCGCCTCCGCAGTAGTCGGCGACGTCATTGATGCCGCTCAGCACCTCACGGAACGCAAGCCGTTGTATTGGGATACGGGCTTTGCCGAGTACGTGTTGGATCACGCGGATAACGAATGTGCCGTATTGCTCCGTTTTGAAACGAGCGATAAGCAAGCCCTGCTTGCGAGTTTGCAATCGGCGCTTGGCGACGTTTCCGTGGTCACCTGCCCCGATGCGCCGACAAACGAGTTGGCAGTGCTCACGGCAGTCATGAACGAGCGTCAGTTAGATAACGGCCTGGCGGTACTTGGAGATCAACCGATCTCCCGTTTACGCCTGTTATAATACCCCATAGACTCAAAGGAGGAAAACCAATGCTAATCGTACAAAAATTCGGCGGCAGCTCCGTCGCCGACGCCGAAAGGGTCATGAACGTTGCCCGACGGGTAACCGACACCTACCGCGCCGGAAACGAAGTGGTTGTCGTTGTGTCGGCACAAGGTGATACGACCGACGATCTCATCGCTAAGGCCAAAGAGATCAATCCGAACGGCAGCAAACGCGAAATGGATATGCTGATGGCGGCGGGGGAACAAATTTCAATTGCTTTGCTTGCCATGGCGTGTGAGCAGCTCGGCTGTCCCGCCGTATCCCTGCTCGGCTGGCAGGCAGGCTTCTCTACCGATTCCAAATATTCCGCGGCACGCATCAAAACCGTCAAGGCAGAACGCATCCGCGCGGAACTCGACAAGAAAAAGATCGTCATCGTGGCCGGTTTCCAGGGCGTCAACAAATACGACGACGTCACCACCCTCGGCCGCGGCGGCTCGGATACCAGTGCCGTTGCGATCGCCGCGGCAATGAACGCCGATCTGTGCCAGATCTACACCGACGTGGAAGGCGTCTACACCGCCGATCCCCGCAAAATCCCCACGGCACGGAAACTTGACGAGATTACCTACGACGAAATGTTGGAGCTTGCCACCTTGGGCGCGCAGGTGCTCAACAACCGCTCTGTGGAAATGGCGAAAAAATACAACATTGAACTGGAAGTTCTCTCCAGCCTGAAGCATGTTCCCGGCACCAAAGTGAAGGAGGTCACCAAAATGGAAAAAATGTTAATTAAGAGCGTTGCCAAAGACACCGACGTTGCTCGCGTGATGATCGTCGGTATTCCGGACGAACCCGGTGTTGCCTTTAAAATTTTCTCCCGTGTCGCGCAAGCGCACGTCAACGTGGATATCATTTTGCAATCGGTCGGCCGCGACGGCACCAAGGACATCACCTTTACCGTCCCCGCGGGCGAGGGCGAGCGCACGGTGGAAGCACTGCGCGAGTACTGCGATCATTTGAATGCCAAGAAGCTCGCCTACGATACCGATATTGCAAAAGTATCCATCGTCGGCGCGGGCATGGAAACGCACGAAGGTGTTGCCTCCCGTATGTTCGGCGCCTTGTCGGATGCGAACATCAACATCCAGACCATCTCCACCAGCGAGATCAAAATCTCGGTGCTGATCGACCGCGCCGATGCTGATCGCGCTGTTGCCGCCGTGCACCACGCATTTTTCGACGAAGACTAAATCGAAAAAAAGCCGCTTTTTGGCGGCTTTTTTCTTTATTTGGGTGGCTGTTATGATAGGGCTATATCTACACGTTCCGTTTTGTGCGTCCAAATGCCCATATTGTGATTTCTATTCACTTGCGGGTCAGACTGACGAGGACAAGGACCGCTATCTGCAAGCGATGCTCGCATCGTTGCACGAGTGGGCATCACAACTGAATACCACGGCGGATACCGTTTATCTGGGCGGCGGTACTCCGACATTGCTCGGGCCCGATCGCCTGGCACGGCTGATTGCCGCTGCACGAGACGCGTTTTGTGTGCCGAACGATGCCGAGATTACCTTGGAAGCCAACCCGGGCGACGATTTGTGCGACGTCTTGAGAGCATTCGTGGCCGTCGGCGGCAATCGCTTATCGCTGGGTGTACAATCCGTCAACGAGCGACATCTTCAAATACTCGGTAGGCGACATACCGTTTCGGACGTAAATGCTGCCGTTATCGCTGCGCATCGGGCGGGCCTTTCCAATATATCGTGTGACCTGATGCTCGGCACTTCAGAGCAGACGGTGGCTGACGTTCGCACCGCTGCCCGCCGCTTTGCGGAGTGGGGCGCACGGCATGTGTCTGCATACCTGCTAAAGTTGGAAAACGGCACCCCCTATGCCGCCACACCTCCGTCCCTGCCGGACGAAGATGAGGCCGCCGCCTTGTATCTTGAAGCGGTTGCTGCACTGAAAGAGCAGGGCTATGCTCAATATGAAATCTCCAATTTTGCACAGCCCGACTTTGAGAGTCGCCATAACCTCAAATACTGGAATTTGGAACCGTATCTCGGTATCGGTCCCGCCGCCCACTCGTTTTTAAACGGCAGCCGGCTGTACTACCCCTGCTCGCTGTCGGCCTTTTTGGACGGCTGTGAGCCGTTGCGGGAAACCCCCGATAATACTGTCATCCCCGAAAACTCACCCGCAGAATTTGCCATGCTCCGCCTGCGACTGACCGCAGGATTGACTGAAAAAGGCTACCTCTCTCGCTTCGGGTCGTCCATCCCCACGGTGTGGCGCGAAAAAGCCGCCACGCTGCCGCCGCATCTCGTCACCGTGGATGCCAAAGGCATCCGTTTATCGCCCGAAGGCTTTTTAGTGTCGGATGCGATCCTCGCTCACATTCTGTAAAAAAAC
>JAZRQG010000157.1:0-6413 GCA_045649625.1 Acutalibacteraceae bacterium | reverse complement strand
AAAGTGCAACAGAGATATACCGCCGCAACTGTTGTTGCGGTAAGGGTGGAAAGGCGAGGTAAGAGCTCACCGGCACATAGGAGACTGTGTGGCCCTGCAAACCCTATCCGATGCAACGCCGACTGAAGCGATACATTGGCCCGATGTGCTTCGACGGGCGGCTGGAGCTGCGTGGCAACACGCAGTCGAGATAGATGATTGTCCAAGACAGAACTCGGCTTACAGGCTCACTCAAAAAAGCACCTTTGTCGCAAGACAAAGGTGCTTTTTTAATGATGTTCGCCTTGCGGCAAATGATGTCTTTCACTAATGATGACGCTTCGCTAATATTTTTTACAACACATTCTGCAATGTCGGCACCTCTAAATCGTGCATTTTTTGCAGTAATAAACGGCAACGGCGCACCTCGGCGACGAAATCCTTGTGCTCACCGTGTGCGAGGATCGCAGGCAGACTGACCACGCTTTTTTCTACCTCGGTGAGCATGGTGTGTGGCAAAAACATTGAGAAATACCGTGTTTTATCGCGGTAATCTGCAGTGAACGCCTCGGCGATGGTCACGGCCCCCGCCACGTCCCCTTGCTTGAACAACACCTCCATTTGCTCTGTCTTTGTCATAAACTCCTCGATCACGGCGTGCTGCATCGTGATGGATACGATACACCCGATACAAATGAAAAGCAGGAGAAGAACCGCAAAGATCACCCGTTTCACGCGCTTTCCTCTCCTTTTCGTATCAGATAGGTGCGCCGCTTATCGTCGGCAGTGAGCAGCAGTGTATCTTTGAGCGGACAATCGTGCTTTTCCAAAACGTCCCGTACCCATTGTGCGGATACCCCTGTCATCTGCAACCCCCATTCCACCAGCTGTCCGTCATTCACGACCGGCACCGCCGCGCCGCTGCTTGACGGCTTTTTCTTTATATCCCGTACCGTGGCGGTCTGACAATCCGCGTGCTTAAACAGACTGATGCTGCCGTTAGTCTCGACGATGGCATAGCGGATCTCCCGCAGATCAAAGACGTCCTGTTGGCGTAAGGTTTCGAGCAGATCCTCCACCGTCAGTCGCAACTGCCTGAGCGCTTTTTGCGAGAGCTTACCGTCGTTTATCAGCACCACGGGATTGCCGCTGATGAGGCGGGATAAGCGGTTGCTTTTCATCATCAGTGCGGACAAAATAAGCTCCAGTGACACCAGTACCGCGATGGGGATGAGTCCTGACAAGAGCGGCGCGCCGCTCTCTTGCATTGGCACCGAGGCGAGATCGGAGATCAGCAGAGTAACGACCAGTTCAATGGGTTGCAGCTCTCCCAACTGCCGTTTTCCCGTGATACGCAGCGCTGCGATCAAAAACAGATAGATGATTGCGGTACGAATCGCGGTGATTGCCATACACATCACTCCTTTGGCGGATAGTATGGGCGAGATTTAACAGAATATTCCGTCAAATACCGTCCATACTCGGGTTGGTGATAGATATGAATGAACCAAAAACGCCGTTATCCAAACCACTCTGTAACAATCTGGAGGCGCTGCGCCGCGCCTTTGACGTAAGCTCCGATTTGGTGATCCGCGAGATCAGCGTAGCGGGCTATCCCGCCGCAGTGGTCAGCATTGAAGGGATGATCGACCGTCATATGATGACCGACGCGGTGCTGCTGCCGCTTTCCCGCATGCCCAATACGTACAAAACCGCCATCGACGCGATGGGCGATATTGAAAAAACAGTACTCGGCTTTGTGGATCTTCTCACCGCGGACACGTTGGAACAGCTGATTGAGCTGATCATTTCCGGCTTTGCGGCGATACTGCTCGACGGTGTGGATCACGCGGTTCTCGGTGGTTTGCAAGCGTTTATGATCCGCGGCGTTTCCGAACCGTCTACTGAGGTGGGAGTGCGCGGCTCCCGAGAAGGGTTTACCGAGGCAATCCGTATTAATATTTCCATGATTCGCCGCCGCCTCAAAACACCCGCCCTCACTTTTGAAATGCTCACCGTCGGCAGCGAGAGCAAAACGGCAGTATGCCTTTGCTATATGCGCGGGCGGGTCTCCGATCAACTGCTGTCCGACGTGCGAAAGCGGATACAAAGTTGCCCGCTGGACATCGTGCTGGAATCGGGCTACCTGCAACCCTTTCTGGAAGGAGCACGGCGCTCGCTGTTTACGGGTGTAGACGTGACCGAGCGACCCGACACCTTGTGCGGCAAGGTAGCCGAGGGACGCATCGGTGTCTTGGTGGATGGAACACCGTTTACGTTGGTGGTGCCGTATCTGTTTGCCGAGCATTTTCAGTCCATGGATGATTATACACAGCATCCCGTATACGCGAGTTTTATCCGGCTTATCAAATACGTATCGTTTCTTATTAGTCTCTTGTTACCGGGACTGTATGTGGCGGTCGGTACCCACCATGCCGATATGCTGCCGAGCGAACTGCTCTTAACGTTCATCAATTCCGCGCGTTCCACGCCGTTTCCACTCGTCATAGAAGCATTGCTTATCCATTTTTTGTTTGAGATTATGCGGGAGGCGGGGCTACGCTTTCCAAAATCGGTCGGGCACGCAGTTAGTATTGTTGGTGCATTGGTCATCGGCGAATCGGTGGTGCGCGCGGGACTGGTCGGCGCGCCGATGGTCATCGTGGTAGCACTGACCTCCATTAGCGCGTTCGTCATTCCGAGCTTATACGGTAGCATTGCCGTGTTACGGTTTGTCTTTATCCTGCTCGGCGGCACACTCGGCTTGTACGGTGTGATGCTCGGGGCACTGCTGCTTCTATGCAGTCTGGTGAGCCTGGAGGTGGACACTATTCCCATCACCGCGCCCATCACGCCGTTCAGCCTCAAAGCGATGCGGGACGTGTTTATCCGATCGGATTGGCGGCGGTTATCCAAAAACAGCTTTTGCGTACAAAATGTGGTGGGCTCACAGATCAAAGACGGAGAGGAGGAACGGCCACAGTGACAGCGCAAAATCGTATCAGCGGTACGCAGTTTCTATGGCTGCTCTTGGCGGGAAGACTGTCAAGTTGCCTGCTCTTGCCGTCCGACAGTCTGCACGCACTTACCGTGCCCGACCTTGTAGCGGTCACGGTGCTCAACGCATTGTTTCTCTTGTTACTCATTCTGCCGACCGTACTGCTCATGCGCAGCGGCACCTGCTCAAACCGCATCGTCAGCAGCGGTTATTTGCTCCTTAGCCTGTTCGTCTTATATCTCGATATGCTGCAATTTCGTGAGTTTGCGGATGAAACGGTCAAAGCGGATTTTTCCGTGACCCTACTCACTGTGACGCTCATTGTGGTCGGTTTTGCGGCGGCGCTGTACGGGGTACAGGCGCTCGGCCGCACCGCGTCGGTGGTGGCGGTGACGGGGATCGCGTTGTTATTACTGTTTGGTGCCCTGTTGATACCGCGGATGGAAGCCGTCAATTTCCCACCAGCCGTGTTCGGCGGGTGGCGGGCGGTACTTGCGCAAACCGTCAAGGAACTGCCGCGCACAGCGGAGATTGTTGCAGTGGGTGCGCTGTATCCGAGCATCAACGGGAAGGTCGGCAAAACATTTTTGGTGTTCGTGGGCTTGAATGCAGTGCTTACATTGTTCGTGTGTATCGTCACCACCGGTGTGCTGGGCGATTTTGCCGGACTCACCGCGTATCCGTTTTATACCGCGGTTACCGCAGCGCGCGTCGGTGTACTCGAGCGATTGGATTTATTGGTGGTGGTACTGTGGCTCGGCACGTTTTTCGTGCGGGTATCGCTGTTCGGCCACGTTTATCTTGATCACGCACGCCGCTTGTTTGGAAAAAAAGCGCGCATCCCGTCCGCTGCCTTGGGAGCGCTCGCACTTATCGTACTGATGGTATTCACCCGTACGCTCGGCTATAGTGGACAGTGGCAACTGGTAACGTATCTCTATTGGGGCGCGCTGGCGCTGTTTTGCATCGGTTTACCAATGGTGAATGGGAGGAAACGTGCATGAAACGGTTGTGTGTGCTGCTTTTAGCGATTTCGCTTCTTTGCGGCTGTCGTGCCGACACGGCACTGCGCGGCGAGATCGTGGTGACGGCACTGGGTATTCATCAAAAAAATGGTGTCCAGGTGTTGTCGGTGCAAGCGGTGGAGGGTCTTAAAACTGCCTCAAGTTTATCCGAACAGGAGGATATCGCCACAGCAGTCTACGAGGCATCGGGTGAATCGGTGTCGGCGGCACTGCACGCCTTTTTGAACGAGGCGGGCAGACATGCCTACATCCTGCAAAATCAGATCGTCGCAGTCAGCATTGCGCAGTGCAAAGCACTGTCCTTGTTCGATAGCTTGGATTATCTCATCCGCAATCAGGAGGGACGGCCTTTGGTACCCATGGTGGTGTTTCGCGGTGACCCCGCGGAACTGCTCGGCATCTCGTCGGGTAACGATGCGATTCCCGCCCGCTACGTGGTGGGGATGCTGGAGGAGGGGGCTGCCTGGGGCGCTTGTGTAAACCGTGATCTCCTGGATATACAGTGTGCCTCCTCGGGTATGTTTGATGTAAGTCTGCCGATCGTGGCGATGTCGGATGGCACCCCCAAGCCGGATGGCACGGCACTGTTTCAAAATGGCGCATTTGTTGGGGAATTGACAACCGATCAGACGGCGGGACTGCTCCTACTCGGTGATGAGCTACGGCAGCTCTTATATACTGAGCGCGGTGTGACCTATACGCTTTCTTCGGCCAAAACAAAGCTGACCATTCAAACGGATGGTCAGCGGTTCCGGTATGTGTTTGCGGTAACGGGGCAGGTGCGCGTGACCGAACGACTAAGCGGCGCCGAGCCGCAGCTGTCAGCGGTTGAACGCTTTGTACAAGCGTGTATGGAGGATACGCTGCGGGTGCTCGACGAAACCGATTGTGATCCGCTCGGCCTCGCCCGCAAAGCGGCACAGCAGTATCCCGCGGACACACAAAAAACGGTCCGATCACAGCTAAAGCACTGTGACAAGACCGTTTTAGTTCAATTAACCTTAACCGTTTGACTGAGCGCGAACGAGTATAGCAAGCACTCGCGTACCGGCAGCTGCAATACCGCGGCAAGCGCGCGTGCGTATACCCCAAGCTGTGCACGGTACCGCTCAATCAGCTCGTCGGGCGATTTGATGTGATCGGTTTTGTAATCTACGATTACCAGACCGCCGTCCTCCACAAACACGCAGTCTGCAATACCTTGTACCACCACTGCTTCGTTGGGATCGGTCACCGTGGAGTCGTAGGTGCAAGCCTCCTCGCGGAAGGTGAACGGCACCTCACGCAGCACTCGTTCGGATGCGTGCATGCGGTGATAAAGGTCACTGTCAAAGAAGGCTTGCAGACGGTTGTGATCCAACGACGTCATCTGCTCCGCGGATAAGAATCCGGCAGTTTTCAGCCGCTCGGCTTCCTGGTCGGTAGACGTGGCAGCAGCGTTAAAATCTGCATACTGCATAAAGCTGTGCATCGCGGTACCGCGTTCGGCGGGGGAGAGGGATTGTTTCGTGAGAAACGTCGGTCGTGCGTGTGCCACCAGTTCGGGACGGGTGGGATCGGCAGAGATGGCAGACGCCGCAAGCTTGGTCGGTATGCGGGAAAGGTTCTCGTGTGGATAGGTGTAGGCGATGCGCTCGCGTAGCGCGTTAATAAGCGCCTTGTCCGGTTGTGCCGTATAACACTCGCCCGTGCCGTCCGCTTCCTCGCTTTTTAAAAGCGGTGTCGAGCAGAAGGACACCCGCACAGGAAAGGTGTCGTCTGTTAGCGTAATCGGTCGGTTGATCCCCGCACACTCGCGCAGTGCGCTGCAAGACGGATGGCGCAGAAGCGCGCTGAGAACCCAGTCGCTCAAGCAGTTGGCATCGCCCAGCGTTTCCGGCGGTAGTGTATCGCGGCTTGGTTCAATACCGGTTGCGAGCGCACTCAAAGTATTCACGGGCGATCCTAACGTCGTAACCAGATATAACTTTTCTCGAGCGCGCGTCATCGCCACGTACAAGATGCGCAGCTCCTCCGCGCGGGCTTCGTCCCGTTGCATTAAGAGCAAACCGTTACGCGGCAGGGTGTGGCGGCGCACAAACGTTACGGGATCGCGGTAGTTCATACCCGCGCCGTACGTGGAATGTAATAAAAGATCTTTTTTGGCATCCTCGCCGCCGAAGGCGGTGGCAAGTCCCGCCAAAAAGACCACGGGAAATTCCAGCCCCTTGGAGCCGTGCACGGTCATAATGTGCACAGCGTTTTCCGTTTCGGGTGTGGCGGCAGACATGTTTATTCGTTGCTCTTGCAAACGGTCGATGTGACGAATGAACACCGACAGACCGCGGAAGCCACCCTGCACAATCCGACTGCACTGCTCGTACAGCACGCGCAGATTGGCGGCGCGTGAGGCGCCCCCGAAACGGGCACTG
>JAZRQG010000156.1:0-7292 GCA_045649625.1 Acutalibacteraceae bacterium | reverse complement strand
GTCATCTCGCGCAGGTTCTTAACATCAGCAGCGGTATAAGCCATAGTATATTTCCTCCTAAGAATCTAATATTTCAAAATCAAAACGGAGCGGCGCGGGGTCGCGCCGCCCCCCAAAGGATTAGGGGTTACCGGAGACGCTCAATTACTGATTGGCGATCTCTTCAGCGGTCTTGGAAGCGCGCTTGCGGGGAGCGCGGGGGGTGGTGTCAACGGGAGCTTCCTCGGCGGGAGCGGTCTCGTCGGTGACGTTCAGCTGCTCACCCTGACGGCCCTCGGTGATGGCGGCGCCCATGGTGGCGGCGATCAGCTTGATGGCGCGGATAGCGTCGTCGTTGCCGGGGATGACGTAGTCGGCGTCATCGGGATCGCAGTTGGTGTCGACGATAGCGACAACGGGGATACCCAGCTTCTTAGCCTCGGCAATGGCGTTCTTTTCCTTGCGCAGGTCAACAACGAACATAGCGGCGGGCAGCTTCTTCATTTCCTTAACGCCGCCCAGGTACTTCTCCAGCTTCTCGATCTCCAGCTTCAGCTTGATGACTTCCTTCTTGGGCAGCAGATCAAAGGTGCCGTCCTCGGCCATACGGTTCAGCTGGTTCAGACGCTCGACGCGCTGACGCATGGTCTTGAAGTTGGTCAGCATACCGCCCAGCCAACGAGCGTTGACGTAGAACATGCCAACCTTCTCGGCCTCTTCCTTAACGGCATCCTGAGCCTGCTTCTTGGTACCGACGAACAGAACGGTGCCGCCCTCGGCAGCCAGATCGCGGACGAAGAAGTAAGCCTCTTCCAGCTTCTTCACGGTCTTCTGCAGATCAATGATATAGATACCATTGCGCTCAGTGAAGATGTACGGTGCCATTTTGGGGTTCCAGCGGCGGGTCTGGTGACCGAAATGGACACCGGCCTCGAGCAGCTGTTTCATGGATACGACTGACATTAGAAATCCTCCTTGGTTTTCACCTCTACGGGATCTGTCGGCCAAAGACAGTTTTTTTGACCGCATCTCCGGAATCGCCTGAGCGACACCGCCGGAGCAGGGATACCCGTATGCATTTTGCCGTGATATTGTACCACAGTCATAGTAAAATAGCAAGTCTTTTTTTAAAAAAGAAAAAATTTTTAATTTCCGAAAATGCCGTTCAAAATACTGTTATGACGTCGCTTTTTACACGACTGCGGACCGCATAACGACATCGGATGATTGACTAAGATCGTATGCTCCCCTATTACCTCGATCTCCTTCCAAGAAATGACGATATCGTCCTCGTGACCGAACACTCCCAATATCCTTGAACGACCGTAAATCACAAGGGAGATCAACTGTGCCGTACAAGTATCCACCTCGACGTCATCCACACGGCCCAGTCGCATCCCATCACAAATATTAATAACCTCTTTGTTATGCATGTCCGTTATTCTGCAAACCATTCTCATCACTCCTATACCATCATGTTTATTCACCCCACCGCCAAAAAATGAGTGATTTCCATTCTTTTACTGAATTCCTCCGGCAAAAACTGATCATACTCAGTGTGCATGTATAATAAGGGAGTGACCGACGGTTTGTACAACAAGGTGGAAATTTGCGGTGTAAACACCTCAACACTTAAGGTTCTAAGTGAGCGTGAAAAAATGGCATTATTAAAACGCACAAAGGAAGGTGACAAAAAAGCACGTGAAGAACTGGTCAACGGCAATCTTCGCTTAGTGCTTAGTGTCATTCAGCGCTTTACGCAGCGGGGTGAAAATTTGGACGATCTTTTCCAAGTGGGGTGTATCGGTCTTATCAAGTCCATCGATAACTTTGATATTTCACAGAATGTCCGCTTTTCGACCTATGCCGTGCCTATGATCATCGGTGAGATCCGCCGCTATTTGCGCGATAACAACGCCATCCGCATCAGTCGAAGTATGCGGGATACCGCCTACAAGGCGATGCAAGCAAAGGAGCTTTTAACAAACCAAATGAACCGCGAGCCGACAATTGAGGAGATCGCTGCTCAAATGGAGGCTCCCAAAGAGGAAGTTGTGCTGGCGTTGGAGGCAATCGTTGAGCCGGTATCCTTGTATGAGCCGATTTACTCAGACAGTGGGGATACCATCTACGTCATGGATCAGATCGGCGACGGTGATGATGACAGCAGTTGGTTGGATGAACTGGCTTTAAAGGAAGCCATCCGCAATCTGAACGACCGCGAAAAACGAATATTAAATCTTCGCTTTTTCAAAGGAATGACGCAAATTGAGGTGTCTGCAGAAATCGGCATTTCTCAAGCACAGGTATCTCGACTGGAAAAAGGGGCCTTAGATCGCATAAAAAAACAGCTCTGATCTATCCTGCTCGCTCAATATCCCTGCGCAGTCGCTTAATGATCTTTTTTTCAAGACGGGATATATAAGACTGTGAAATTCCGAGAAGATCCGCCACTTCCTTTTGCGTATGCTCCTGCTCCCCACCGATACCGAAACGCAATCGCATAATCGTTTGCTCGCGCTGTGACAAATGCGAGACACATTCAAGCAACAGATCTCGTTCCGCTTCCTGCTCGACACCACGGTTCACCACATCCGGATCACTGCCCAAAATATCGGACAGCAGTAGTTCATTGCCATCCCAGTCAACATTCAGCGGCTCGTCAATGGAGAGCTCATTGCGGATCTGCGCGTTCTTACGCAGATACATCAATATCTCGTTTTCGATACAGCGGGACGAATAAGTAGCCAATTTGATATTTTTCTCCGGGCAAAAGGTTCTCACTGCTTTGATAAGACCGATCGTACCAATGGAGATTAAATCCTCAATACCAACACCGGAATTCTCAAATTTTCGAGCGATATACACGACCAAACGGAGGTTATGGGTAATAAGTTGATCTCTCGCCTCATTGCTTCCCTCGCCGGCTTTTATCAACATTTCGCGTTCCTCTTCCGTGGATAACGGAGCCGGAAGAGCATCCGTGCCATTTATGTAATATACACCCTCTCCCAGCTTTTTTAGCTGTAAAGCGAAACACCTTTTCACTAATAATTTTAATTGTTGCCACCATTTCATCTTAAAGACCACCTTCCATTACATCACTACCAATAAGCGCCTGATAGTCACCGCGCCCCAAACGATTAGACAAGGCTACGTAAGTACCGCTGATATCCCACTGCTTGCGATCGTTCGCCTCAACCGTCAAGCACCGCGGTACAAATGCCGGAAGTAATCCGTCGGTTCCAAGCGAACGGTATGGGATTACTCGCATATGGGTGTACCTACCATCCGACGGTAGATACGCACAGCAAAGCATATCTTTATGCTCCTCCGATAAATACGGTCCCATAACCGCTTGTTCGACAATCACCACGGGTTTTCCCGAAAAAGGTTCAGTCAAGTGCATACCGGTATCGTATAACGCACGACATTCACAAACCCCATTCCCATCGTCAATGTGCAGCAAAAAAGCATACCCGTGCGGTGCTCGTTTTCGTGTTATGTACTCATATAAAAGGATCACCGCATAACTGATAACGGCAAACGCTGTCAGCATCAAAGGTGACATATCAAAATAGACGACACCGTTATATGCGTAAAAGGTTTCGCTCTTTGTAAGTGACCAAAGAACTGAAATAATACCCGAAAGCAAAGCTGAAAGTACATAAAAGACTAGCACCTGCTTTAAAAAAACGGAAACTTTGGAAAAAGGAAACGCTATCTTTATCAGTATGCAGGCACTTATAAAATGCAATACTAATACAAACAACGTCGGTACCGTTGTCAAAAAAATCAAGCAAGCACTTAACGCACCGAGCAATGCGCCGAGTAACAATCGCCATCGCTTTGGTGTCAAATGCAACACACGAGAAGTAACCGATAGCAACAGGTAATCGATCACCAAATTTACGGCAATCAGTATATCCAAATATATGATCGGCATGCGTTTCATCTCCTCGTTTACAATTATACGAAATAGTAGATGACGGATTCTGACGAAGATTCACACTGTACAGAAAACTTTCCAAGATATTGAAAATTATTATAAAATGCGTTATACTGTAAATATCTCAATAGTGAAAAGAGGTTTTTTTATGAAAAAGAAAACGATCGTGATCGTCCTTGTGATCATTGCCGTCATCGGCCTATTTGTCGGTCTGTTTGTCGGATCATACAATTCACTGGTTGAAGCAGATGAAGATGCGAATGAGAAGTTTGCAACCGTGGATACCATGCTAACCCGTCGTGCGGATCTTATCCCGAATCTTGTCAGCACCGTAAAGGGCTATGCTGCGCATGAAGAAGAAATCTATACTGCCCTTGCCGACGCGCGCGCAAAGCTTAACAGCAGTACGACCGCGGATGAAACGCTGGCAGCCAATCAACAATTGGAATCCGCGTTAAGTCGTCTGCTTGTTGTTGTAGAGAATTATCCCGATCTGAAAGCCAGTGAGCAATTCAAGGGACTGCAAGATCAACTGGAAGGCGCGGAAAATCGCATTGCGACAGCACGCGTAGACTATAATGAAGCCGTTAGTGAGTACAATAAAAAAATCCGTCGTTTCCCCGCCAGTATCATTGCCGGCATGTTTGGATTCGAGAGAAAGGCTCTGTACGAGGCACCGCAAAGCGATTTAAACGCGCCGACGGTTGAGTTCTGATACGACGATGAAAAAACTATTTCGTTACGGTTTGCTTAGCTTCCTTTTGCTTACAATAGCCGTTTTTCCGGCATCGGCTCTTACCGTTTCACAACAACCGACGGATCGGTTTTTTGTCAATGATTTTGCAAATGTTATTGAACAAGATGCGGAAAACACTATGTATGCTGCCGGTGTTCAGTTGTACGAAAAAACCGGCGCACAGGTGGTTGCCGTCACGCTTGATACCATTGACGGTGCCGATATTCAAGAATATGGTGTACAGCTTGGTCGTGCTTGGGGTGTCGGTGAAAAAGATAAAGATAACGGTATTGTCCTTATTTTGGCAATGGAAGAACGCGAAGTCGGCATCTCGGTGGGATACGGACTGGAAGGCGCCGTAACCGATATGCAATCCGGTATCATTTTGGACACCTACGCTCTCCCCTATTTTCAAGACAATAATTTTTCACAAGGATTTGCCGCTGCCTATGATGCGCTCATCAATGAGGTGTATTTGGAATACGGTATGGAAGCCGACCCGAATTACGTACCCGTTGAGGAGTTAGAGGATGAGTCGGCAAGTTCTACCTTCTCTTTGATTGCTCTTCTTGTATTTCTGTGTATTATCAGCGCCCTCATGCGTCGCTCGCGTCGCGTACATCCAGGTTTCTTCTTTTTCCCGACCGGCGGTTTTCATCACCACGGCGGTAGCAGTGGCGGAGGCTTTGGCGGTTTTCGCGGCGGAGGAGGAAGTTTTGGGGGCGGCGGTGCTTCACGCGGTTTTTAACAAAACAAGCGTAGACTGTCTTCACAGCCTGCGCTTGTTTTATAAAAATATCTTCTCATTTAAAAAGCAAGATGTAATAGAGCGATAATGAAATGGAGGAACAACCATGAACCATACACAAACAATTCTCTCCAAACTAAAGAGCGGTGCATTTGATGCACTTTTCGTAAAGTTGTATGGTCAGGATGCTGTTGAAGCTCAACGTAATCGTTACATAGAGGCTGTCAACAACTATACCGCTCTGTACGGCGAAGAGGAAGATTTGTGGTTGTTTTCCGCGCCGGGACGTACCGAAATCGGCGGCAATCACACCGACCATAACCATGGATGCGTACTGGCGGGTAGTGTCAATTTGGATATTATCGCTGTTGCCGCACCGACAACAGAAGCAAGTATTCGTGTGAAATCCGCCGGGCATAATATGGATGTCATTGACCTTGCAAATCTTCAGGTGAACGAGTCACAGCGCAATCGTTCCGCCGCCCTAATACGCGGTGTTGCCGATCGGTTTTGTCAATTAGGCTATGCGGTCAAGGGCTTTCGTGCTTATACGACCTCAAATGTACTTAAAGGGTCCGGTCTTTCCTCCTCTGCAGCATTTGAGGTGCTCATTGGTATCATACTCAGTCACATGTTCAACAATGGTGCTATCAGTACTGTTGAGATCGCCAAGATCGCTCAATATGCGGAAAACATACATTTTGGGAAACCCTGCGGTTTGATGGATCAGATGGCATCTTCGGTCGGCGGTATTATCACCATTGATTTTGCCGACCTAGGCGAACCGATTATTAAAACAGTTGACTTTGATTTCGCTCAAAGCGGGCATCGTCTGTGTATCGTAGATGTTGGTGGTAACCACGCCGATCTCACGCACGAATATGCCGCTATCACCACCGAAATGAAAGCAGTTTCTCGCGAGTTGGGGGTATCGTTCCTGCGTGAAACGAGTTACGAGAAACTGCTCGAAAACACCCCGTCCCTGCGTCAAACGTGCGGGGACCGCGCCGTATTGCGTGCCTTGCATTTCTTGGGTGATAACGAGCGTGTGGGAAAAGAGGTTGCAGCGCTTCGAGAAGGAGATTTCGAAGTCTTTAAACAGTTGATCATCGAATCCGGACATTCCTCATTTGAATACTTACAAAACATCTACTCGAATGCCGCTGTACAACAGCAAGACATCTCGTTAGCACTGGCACTAGCACAACGCGTGCTTAACGAAAGCGGTGCTTGGCGTGTCCACGGCGGCGGGTTCGGCGGAACTACGCAGAATTTCGTACCGGAGGAGCTTGTCGGTGAATTCACCAAAACGATGGAATCGGTTTTTGGAAAAGGATCGTGTCACATCCTATCCATCCGCCCTATCGGCGGCATTTGCCTTTCGAAATAACCATAACAAAAGGCGGTGTATCCCACAAAGGATACACCGCCTTGTTTTTGTTTTAACCGCCAAGATAGGCTTTCTTGACCATGTCACTTTGGAGAAGTTCCTCACCTTTACCCGAAAGTACAATCTGTCCGTTTTCCAACACGTACGCACGGTCGGAGATTGCCAGTGATTTACCCGCGTTTTGCTCAACGAGCAGGATGGTCGTGCCATTTTTTTGGAAATTCTTGATGATCTCAAACACCTGATCCACCAAAAGCGGCGATAGACCCATTGAAGGTTCGTCCAACATCAACAGTTCGGGATGGCTCATCATCGCGCGGCCCATAGCGAGCATTTGCTGTTCACCGCCGGAAAGTGTGCCGGCGACCTGCTTTTTACGCTCGCCAAGACGCGGAAACCATTCATAGATCTCTTCAATATCTCGTTTGATCTTCGCTTTACTCTTTTCGGTGTAAGCGCCCATCAAGAGGTTCTCGTACACAGTCAATTC
>JAZRQG010000155.1:0-2198 GCA_045649625.1 Acutalibacteraceae bacterium | reverse complement strand
GTCCTCCACAATGGGGGTAGGCGCGGGGGCGGGGGAAATATGAGGTACGGAAACTGTGTTGTCCGTCGGCATGGATGGCTTGTTGTCTTTTTTGGCTACCAAACCAAAAAGCCAAAAGATACAAGTCAGCAGAAGCAAAGCGGAAAAGACAACGGCCGCACCGATCAATACTGTCATACCGGCTTCGGAAAGAAGAGCGCTGGTATCGACGGCAGCTGTCAATACATAGTTCATACGAAACCCTCATTTCTTTTTAGGAACAAGATCAAATCAAACCACAATCTTACCCATAATAAAAGTTAACATTAGTATACCGCAAAAAACATCAAATTGCAATGGATTTACCACAAAAAGCGGAGAAAAATCGGACAATAAACTTGAACTTATTGCAAGAGTGCAGTATACTGATTTACAAGAGGTGATCCTTATGAAATATATCGTATTGTTGTGTGACGGTATGGCTGACCGTCCGCTTGAAGAACTGCAAGGTAAAACCCCGATGCAGTTAGCCAACAAACCGAACATGGACGCTTTGGCAGCTGTATCCGAGGTGGGATTGGTGAAAACTGTTCCGGACGGCATGTCTCCGGGTAGTGATGTCGCCAACTTATCGGTGCTTGGATATCGTCCCAAAGAGTGTTACACCGGTCGGTCACCGTTGGAAGCGGCGAATATCGGCATTGAGCTTAGCGATGATGATATTGCGTTTCGTTGCAATCTGGTGACGTTATCGGATGCCGCTGTCTATGAAGATAAGACGATGGATGACTACTGTGCCGGTGATATTCATACCGCCGAGGCGGATGAGATCATGCGTACCGTACAAGAAGCATTCGGTGGCGGTGAGTTTGATTTTTATACAGGAACGGCGTACCGTCACTGCTTAGTGTGGCATGGCGGAAAAACCAAACTCGGCACACTGACACCGCCGCACGACATTTCCGGCAGAGTGATCGGTGATTATCTCCCGATAGAACCGACAGCCGCGCCGCTGTATGAGATGATGCGCCGCAGCACGGACCTGTTGCGTGATCATCCGGTCAATGTCAGCCGCCGTGAAAAAGGGCAAAATCCCGCCAATGCAATCTGGCTGTGGGGATACGGTAAGCGGCCGCAGCTCGAAAAATTTGAAGATCGTTTCGGTGTAAAAGGTGCCATGGTATCCGCCGTTGATCTGCTCAAAGGTATCGCCCGCTTGTCCGATATGCAGGTGTGCGAAGTGGAAGGTGCTACCGGTTATCTGGACACCAACTTTGCCGGCAAGATGGAAGCAGCACTTGAGGCGCTGAAAACCAATGATTTAGTATACATTCACGTAGAAGCACCGGATGAGTGCGGTCACCGCGGTGAGCCGCAAAACAAGGTGAAAGCGATCGAGGAAATCGATCGTCAGATATTAGGACCCATCTTAGAGAAAATGAAGACGCTTGACGACGTGTCGATCATGATTCTGCCCGATCACCCGACTCCGCTTTGTATCCGCACCCATTCTTCCGAACCGGTACCGTATTTGCTGTATCGCAGCAATGCAAAACAGGATAGCGGTGTCACTACCTTTACGGAAGAAACGGCGTCTTCAACCGGTAATTTCGTTTTAGAAGGCTCGGACATGATGCGCAAGCTATTGAACACGTAATTAGCAACTAAAAAAGAGGCGGCGGTACGAAGTTCTCGTACCGCCGCTTTTCTATGTGTTCTTATTTGAACTTTTTGCGAGCCACGTAGGTGGTGTGCAGGCAATGATGTGCCTTGTGACCACCGATACCGTCATCAAAGAACTCTTCGTAAAGCTTCTTGATAACCGGAGATTCGTGGGACTTGCGCAACGTCATGGCTTCGTCCTGATCGTACAGAGCTTTAGCACGCAGAGCTTTCAGATCGGTGAAGTTACGGACCGATGCAGGCTGGATGGGCTGACCGCCGCCGTTGACACAGCCGCCGGGGCAGCACATGATCTCGATGAACTGGTAGTCGGCTTCGCCCGCTCTTACCTTATCGAGTACGACAGCCGCGTTTTTCAGACCGCTGACGACAGCGACCTTGACGGTCATGCCGGCTACGTCATAGGTCGCTTCTTTGATACCGTCGGTACCGCGAACCTCGTTGTAGTCGATTTGCTTGAGATCTTCGCCTGTCAGAACGTCGGCTACGGTTCTCAGCGCCGCTTCCATAACGCCGCCGGTCGCGCCGAAGATGGT
>JAZRQG010000154.1:0-1912 GCA_045649625.1 Acutalibacteraceae bacterium | reverse complement strand
CAACCGCTGTACACTACCCGCACGCGGCCGCTGTCGATCTTGAGCGACAACACGATGCCGTCCTTGCCTTCGATCGTAAGCTCTGTTTTCTGTGATAAGGAGTATCGCTGTTCGCCCGCAGGCGTGACCACTACCGCCGTTTGACCCGCGGGGCGGGGCCTCCAGAGCTGCCAGCAACAAACCGCTGCTGCGACCGTAGCGAGCAGGAGAACCACATAATCACCGCTTCGAAGTTTCAACCCGCTCATGCGCTCTCCTCCTCACTTCTCGCAGATAGGTTAAGTATACTATTTTTTTGGTAAAAAAACAAGAATTGTTATTATATTAACAAAGCAATCACCAACAATTCCCTTGCTTTTTGGTAAATTTCCTCAAATTCGGTGATTGGCAAGGGGTTTTTGCCCTTTCCGAGTTCAATCGTAAACCCCGGCTTGCGGTGCGTATGAATAAACCAATCCTTAAACCCGCCGTGTGCCGCCAGTCCGCTCGGTGAGGCGACCGTATACCCGGATGCCGCCGCCATCACCGATGCCATCAGCCGCGAGGCGGGCGGCGTGTGCTCACCGTAGTACCAGTAAATTTCTTCGCCTTGGCTGTGCAAGGCCACCACATGGCGAAACGGCACACTATCGCATAAGTTGACAAGCGTTTTGGTTTCAGGTTCGCTCGTCGGATACGGACCGCCCCATTGCCGCGCACAAGGTCCCGTAATGCCTTTTTTGCGTTCTGCCTGTTGCAATTCGGTGAAACCTGCGTTAAAATTATGATTGATGTCCACACCGCGTGCGTTCGCTTGCCACTGTCCGTGAACATCGCCGCCGGCATCGCGTACGAGGTCTGCATAGTCTCCGGCAGTTGCCGATCCGTGCACCGCGATCTCGACCCCGTCGGGATTGACAAGCGGCACCCACACGATTTGCCGATCGCGCAGCGCTCGACGCATATTCCATCCTGCAAGCGGCACACCGGTACGGAGGGATTCACCGATCTCCTCACACAGCCGTAAGCAGATAAGCGCCGTGAGCCATTCCTGACCGTGAAACGCCGCAGCCATCAACACACGCTGCGATCCGTTACCAAACGTCAAACAACGAAGCGGACGACCCAGCACGCTATTCCCAATCGGTGCACTGCCGAAAAAGCGGTAACGCGCACACAGGCTGCCAATCAACTGGTTTACCGTGCCGTGGTCCATTGTCTGTGGCTGTGTTAACCGATCCATCATCGTCACCCCCTACTTTCCAAGGTATGAAAAAGGAGTAACCGATATGAACCTGTATGAAAAAACCGTATCCCAAGACGTCCGTTTTCGTGGCCGTATCATCAATCTGCGGGTGGATGATGCCCTTCTTCCCAACGGCAATCACGCCACGCGCGAGGTGGTGGAGCATCCGGGCGGCGTGTGCGTTGCCGCGCTCACCGATCAAAACGAGTTGCTGTTCGTGCGGCAATTCCGTTATCCGTACGGCGAGGTGTTGTTAGAACTTCCCGCCGGTAAGCTCGACCGCGGCGGCGAAGATCCGCTCGAAGCCGGCAAGCGTGAACTGCGCGAAGAAACGGGCGCAGTTGCCGACAACTATCGTTCACTCGGTAGGTTATATCCCTCCCCCGGGTATTGTGATGAGATCATTCATCTGTATTTGGCAGAGGGGTTGTCCTTTGGCGAAAGTGATCCCGACGAAGATGAGTTTTTAGAATGTGAACGTATCCCGCTCGACCGTGCCGTGGAAATGGTGCTGCAAAACGAGATCACGGATGCCAAAACGCAGGTGGCGATTTTAAAAGTCGCCGCGCTTATTTGAAACATCTACAAAACCGCTTGCAGGAATTCTGCAAGCGGTTTTTCTTCTACCGCGGCTACCCTTATCATAGAGTGGATGATAGGGGGCGGTTTTATGTTAGACATTGCGAT
>JAZRQG010000153.1:0-1590 GCA_045649625.1 Acutalibacteraceae bacterium | reverse complement strand
GTCATATATGCGTTTTGCCATCTTTTCTCCTCACATCATTACAGCCCCATGAGTTCCTTCACGATCCGGTCTGCCATCCGCACGGCTCCTACAAGCACGAGCATGTTGAATATCAGTTCCCCGATATAGGTCCATACCTGCGTGACCGCAGCTGCGTCCGGGTCAACTGCCGGATCCGAAGATGCCAGCACGGAAAAGATGATGCAGGCAAGCACGATGACCGCACCCTGCAGGCAGACGGCCGCATAGCTTTTCAGGAAGCTCTTCCCGATGTTCTGCGTCGGCTCGCCCGCAAAGGTGGACAGCGGTACGGGTGCGATGGCGGTGTAAATATACAGCTTGAAGAATCGTCCGTATACCGTCAAAATCATAATGAACGACAGAATCGTGACAACAAGACCACCGATTAGCGTGACCGCCCACAAGGGGATACTTTCAAAGAACCCGCAATCTTCAATGGCTTGCACGATTTCGGAAGGCAAAGAGGTATACCCCACGCTACCGAGTCCTGCCGCGTTCATGATTTCGACGATCAAGCCTTGCACAATGGAAAAGAGTGCGATCATCAATTCCAAGCCGTAAGTGACCACACCTTTGGCAATCGCAAAGCGGATGAACATCTTGATCGCCACTTCCGGCTTTTTGAGTTCGGCAAACGAGCCGCACGTTTTCATCACACCGATAATAAAAAACAGCACCACAAGTGCCAGTCCGATACCTTGTACAGCGGCATGGATGTTTTGAATGACATTCCAGATGGTACCGCCCTTAAATTCGTCGGGCGATTGCAATATGAGCGTCCATATTTCCGCCAGTTTGCCGTTCCACGTATCCAGCGCATTTTCAAGATTCTGTACAACCCAGTTATCAGACATTGTATAACCCTCCTTTCAGCGAAAAGCAGGACGAAACGCCGTGGTTTCGTCCTGCTTTTCCATACTGAGATTACGCGGTGATAAGATCCAAAATCTCTTTGGCGAAGGTGATGACCACACCGCCTGCGAGCGTCAAAAAGCCGTTGGCTCTTTGCGAAGGATCGTGCGATTTGAGCGACATACCGACTTGCACAATGCCCCAGCCGAGCAAGATCAAACCGATACCGCGGATGAGAGCAAAGATAAAGGTGGACAGGTTATTGATGACCGTCAGCGGATCGGTGGTCGCCGCCGACACGGGAAAAACGCTGATACACAGCAACAGCACTACAACCGCATACACACCGAACAGCTTGCGGCTTTTGCGGCTGAGTGTCAGCGGCGAGGTGGGTTTCTTATTCTTTTGTTTCATAGTGATTTCCTCCAATCAGTCAGATAAAAATATAGCTTCCAGTTCGTCATTGGACAACAGTTCATACTCGTTGTCCTCATTATCGGGTTCTTCCGTTTCGGGTGCTTCCGAGGCAGGAACACGCCACCACGTCATTTGTGCGACCGCCGCATCAGCTTGCCCGTGCAGATAGGGTTTCGCGCCGCCGTCGGGTGTCATCGACACACCGGGATGTTTGAGGATATCAAACTTATCATCCATCACGGGATACTCGCCGCGGATAAACAACAACGCTTTGCTGTTGTCGAGCATACGCACCTCATC
>JAZRQG010000152.1:0-7630 GCA_045649625.1 Acutalibacteraceae bacterium | reverse complement strand
AGCAGCTGCGGGAGCGGGTGCCGCCACGGGGGCTGCTGCGGGAGCGGGTGCGGAGGCAGCAGGTGTTGCACCGCCGATTTCTTCGACCTGTACGTCATAGGCCTTGCCGTTGACGGTGATGTTAAAACGTTTCATAGTACTTAAACCTTCCTTTCACATTCAGGCAAGAGCCCATTATAAGCGAATATTCGCGTGTTTCTTCGGTAATTTGCTGACGCGTTTGCCGGACAGCATCTCAAGGAACGTCTCCACGCGTTCGCGCGTTTGCGCGGGTGTGACAATATCCGTAACCGCGCCCTGCGCAGCCGCCGCCTCGGCGTTGCAACAGGTCTTGCGATACTCTTCAGCAAGAGCCGCGCGGTCTTTCGCGGGATCGTTCATTTCGCTCAAGCGATCTTTCCACACGATGTGGATCGCCGTTTCAGGAGCCAGCGGGGAAATCGATGCATCCGGCCACGCCAGTACCACATCCGCGCCGGCAAGCTTACCTGCCACGGCAACATATACCGCGCCGTAGGCTTTGCCGGTAATCAGTGTCAACTTGGCGGTAGTCGCCTCCGCATATGCCTGTGTGATCTTCGAAGCACATTTGAGACCCTTGAAACCGACGGCGTCTACGACGGTGATGACCGGCAGCGAGAAGCTGTCGCACAAGCGCATAAAGCGAGCGGCACGCGACGCAGCACAGCAAGAAATTGGGTCTCCTGACAAGGTGATAACACCGCAAGCGGCACCATTCACACGGGCAAACGCCGCCACATCGTCATCGTACAGTCTAAAGAGTGAATCGGCATCCGCCACGATTGCCGCAGCTTCTGTCCCGTCCACGGCGGAGGGGTTCACGGTTTCAAACAACGGCGCAACCGCCAGATTGTTAGCGGGCAGATAGGAGAGCAATTCACGCGCTTTGGCAATCGCTTCGTCTGCACTTTCGGCGCTGACATCCGCTTTGCCGTTATCGTCACCAACATTCAGATAATAGTCGGCATCCTTGGCGGCAATCACCACATCGGCAGCCGCCGCAATCAACGCAGAGGAACCGACACAAGCGCCCAGCACCACCGCGATCTGCGGCACAACACCGGACAGTTCGTTTGCCGATGCGAGAATGTCCGCGATGGCATCCATCGCATCAATGCGCTCACCCAAACGTGCGCCGTCGCTGTCAAACAAGCCGACAACGGGTGCTCCGTTCTGTGCAGCAAGGCGATACATGGTTTTTATTTTAGCGGCGTGTGCTTTTCCGACAGCACCGCTGCAAACCGTGCGGTCTTGTGCAAAAGCATATACCGGGCATTCGTTTACCAAACCATAACCACCGATAACCGGGACGGGTTCTCCCCCATCCTTCATCAAGCGATCGATTTCAACAAACGTTCCCGGATCGAAAAACTGTTCCAGACGCATAAGCGCCGCGGACGCTTGCTTGCTCATATCGTTTAACCTCCATACAGCAGATTTGCTAAAAAAGCCAATCCTGCGCCATGATAATTATTGAATACAGTATACCGTGTTTTGCCAAAAATGACAAGGTTTTTTCCTCACAAAAACGAAAGAATTCGTCTTTTTATGTTCAGTTTTCGTCAAGTGCCGCTGCAACCACTGCACGGGCGCATGAAAAAGTCGGGAATGAAGATGGTATATCCTTCATTTTCCTTGACAAAGCCAAGCCGTTTGAGCAACTCAAAATGTGCCGCGTTGCGGCATACCGCCGTGATCGCCAGCGCGTTAACCGCATCGTTCAGCGCGGCACGTACCAGCAATTCCTCCAACGGTTCCTCTGCAGAATACAAGGAAACGATTTGAATCGTATCGCGATCAATGGTATACAATACATAGCCAAGCTCGTCCCCCGCACGGGACATATTCATCGCCCGCACCGGCAACGACACACCGGCACGTTTTGCTAAGTTTTCGGTTGTTGCCTTATCGGCGGGATGCACTTCGACCATAATTCCCTTGTCCCTTTCCGTTTTTGATGTACTTGGCAGCGATCTTTTCGTTGACCTGCGTCGCCATCAGCAGCGCACGCACTTCTTTTGGGTCCAACGGTCGCCATTTGCCGAGTGGTAACATTCCCAATTTAACCGTGCCGATCGCTGTACGTTTCAGGCGAATAACCTCCAGTCCCAGCACTTCGCACATTTTACGAATCTGACGGTTCCTACCTTCGTATAACACGATTTCCAGCACGGTGCGTGCCGGCGAATCGGGTGTTTCTTTTTCCTCTGTAACGATCGCCGCCTCGGCGGGCAAGGTCTTTTTGCCGTCGATCAATATTCCGCGTTCAAACTGCGAAAGCTGTTCTTCCGTGACCTGTGACCGCACCGTCACGCGGTAACGCTTGGGTACGTGTGCGATGGGATGCATCATCGCGTTGGAAAACGCACCGTCGTTTGTAAAGAGCAATAAGCCCTCCGAATCCTTGTCCAACCGACCGATAGGATACACCCGCACCCCTACGTCGCGCACCAGATCGGCAACGCATTTACGGCCATTTTCATCATTCAAGGTGGTAATATACCCGCGCGGCTTATGTAGCATCAGATACACAAGCTCCGGCTGTGTATCAATGCGTTTACCGCGCACGGTAATGACGTCACGGCGATCGTCCGCCTTGTCGCCGATTTTAGCGGGATGTCCGTTAACACGGACGTGCCCCTGCTCAATGAGTTCTTCCGCCTTACGACGTGAAGCCACGCCGCGATCAGCGAGTATTTTTTGTAATCGTGTTAAAGCCATAATCTTACTCCAGTATTGCGATCAGCAACGCCGTCAGCTGACGCTTCCATTTTTCGAAAAATCCCAACGGTGCTCGCTCCACCACCGCATGTTCGGCGGTAATCGGTATTTCGCACAGCACAGCCCCGTTCAACTCATACACAATCCTACCAATCGGCTCTCCTGCCTTAATCGGCGCCCAGACAAAAGACGGGGTTTCCGTGCGGCAGGTAACCGTATCCGCCTCGCCCTTGAGAAGCGTGATGGGTTCGGGTTGGTCTGCCCGCAAATCAACTGTGCAAGCCGTACCGCCGACAACCGATACACTCGGCAGTTCAGGTCTTGGCAACGATACCGATTCGGTTTGAGAAAAGCCGTATTCGTACAATGCGATATGATCGTTCCAATAATCGCCGCCATTCAGGGTAGCAACCACCAGTGTCACGCCGTCGCGCTGTGCCGCCGACACCAGGCATCGCCCCGACTGTTTCGTAAAACCGGTTTTGAGTCCGATAGCAGGTTCATACAACGACAACAATCGATTGTGATTGCTAAGCGTCACCGGATTGCCGGAAATCGTCACGGTCGCTTGCTTTTGAGCGCATATCGCGGCGAGCTCCGGCGATTGCAACACTGCCGCCCCAAGCAACGCCATATCCCGAGCGGTGGAGCCGTGTCCCCCTTCATCCAGCCCTGAGGGGGTAACGAATACAGAGTGTATCATACCGAGTGCGTTTGCTTTCATGTTCATCCGTTCAGCAAACGACGGCAACGAGCCTGCGCTCAACAAGGCAACAGCGTTGGCCGCATCGTTACCCGAGGATAACAGCATGCCGGTAAGCAGATCGCGCACCGTGAGGGTATCCCCGCCGCGCAAGCCCATTGACGAACCCTCCACCAGTACAGCGACTTCCGGGATCGTCACGGTCGCATCCAATGACAAACAGTCGGCGGCTACCAAGGCGGTCATCAGCTTCGTAGTACTTGCCATTGGGCGCTTGACATCCGCATCCTTTGCGTACAAGACGCGACCACTGTGCGGCTCATACACAACTGCCGACAGCGATGACAACGGTATCGATTCCGCCGTCACCGTGCACGGTAACAGCAACAAGACTATACAAGCAACAACAAGCCCTCGTTTGAGCATCATACGACACCTACCTCGCTACCAATGGTATGCGAGCTGGCTACCGTTTAGCCCTGCTTCTTCTCTTTATTGAAGAATCCTCCGATGCGGTCTACCACATCCGGAATCATGTTGACAGCCTGATTGAGAGTATCCGGTGTAGATACCATCGGTACCACGCGAACGTTGCCACCCGTGATGCACAAAAAGGCGATCGGGACAATGGTTATGCCGGCACCGCCGCCACCGCCGAACAACTCCTGCGTGCCCTTGGTGGGCAGATCGGATCCGCCGGAGGCAAAACCGTACGACACCCGTGAGACGGGAATCAAGGTCATACCGTCCGCCAAGGTCATCGGCTCACCGATGACGGTGTTGACATCCACCATTTCTTTGATCTTGTCAATGGACAGCCCCATCAAATTCTGCACTTTGTTTTCCATATTGAAAAACCTCCTTATGACGTTTGGTAATCATACGATAACGGAATAAAACCCAACCAGTAACTATCAGAAGACGAAGCGGAATAACGTGTGCAGTAACATCTGCGATTACCCGCCCGTTCTCGGCGAGAAAATCCGGCGTGACCGTGATCGCACGCTTTCGGATACGCAATACCGTTTGTTGCAGTGCCGTAACGGTGGGATACAGTGCCGCACACACCTTGCCGGTGTTTTCGGCAGTCTCGGCTGCATCGGAACCGACGATATACAACTGCAAGCAAAGCTTGTCCACCGTGATCGCTGCGATTAAACGACGTGCCGCACCGGAGGCGAGCCGTGTCAGTTCCTTAAAGAGGTGCAGCGTCGCTGAGACTCCATCGGCCTTAAAGCGCTCGGCTGTCGAACGGAGCTTCGTCGGCTTCTCTTTCTTATCAGCCGATGGCGGCGTTTGTTCCTCGGAGGAGTACCGAAAGATCGGTATCCCCCACACACGCACGCACAAGCGCAATTCATCACTGAAGGTGAACCGCGCATACAC
The DNA here is from genome assembly GCA_045649625.1 of Acutalibacteraceae bacterium. Lineage (GTDB taxonomy): Bacteria > Bacillota > Clostridia > Oscillospirales > Acutalibacteraceae > RGIG3009. The sequence goes on along the minus strand of JAZRQG010000152.1, from coordinate 2,799 downwards.
CGGTACGATCAGCAACGCGAGCAACACAAGCAGGATACCGAGCAAGCAGTACCCGATAATCTCCCACACGACGATCACTCCTCGTTTTCTGTCGGTTCAGCCCGGTCAATCACTTCTTCAAGTGTTGTTTCCACCATGCGTGCTTGCTCTTCTTTTTGCGGAAGCGGCGGCAGTTCATCCAATTTGGATACCCCAAAACTGCGCAGAAATACGGGAGTCGTGCCGTACAAAAGCGGTTTGCCGGGCAGTTCCAATCTGCCGCGTTCTTCAATAAGGTTCTTTTGCATAAGCCCTTGGATAACGGCGCTGCAATCCACACCGCGCACCTGTTCAACAAACGCTTTGGTGACCGGCTGATTGTAGGCGACAATGGCCAGCACCTCCATCGCCGCTTGTGACAACGGTGTGTTGCGGCGAATGTCCAGTGCGTGACGAATCAGCTCGCTATATTCTTTGCGGGTACACAACTGATACTGCTCGTCCAACCGTACCATGCTAATTCCGCCGCCGCGGGTGTTGATCTCACTCATCAGATCGCCTGCTAAGCGGTGGACGGTTTCGTCATCCAGCTCCAACAGTTCCGCCAAGCGATCGGCACCGATCGGCTCACCGTTTGCAAAAAGTATCGCCTCAATGGCGGCTTTGTATTCCTTAATTTCCATCGTTTAACTCTCCCTTGCCGATCAGCGTCACCTGTTGACTCTCGCCCTCGCCGTCGACCAGAATGCGTTTTCCTTTGATAAGTTCCAGTACCGCCAAGAATGTGGCAACAAGCTCGGATTTGTTGCGCGCCCCGCCATACAGCGAATGGTAAGATACCGATTTGCCGACACGCAAGCGACGCAACACGAAAATGATTTTAGAGGATACGGACACGATCTTTTTCGCAACAATTGAATGGAAAGCCTGCGGCGAGGGCGGAAGCTTGCGTTGTCCTCGACCGGCGGCTGCAAAATAGGCCTCAAGCAACACCGATGCGGGATGTGTGCGGCGATACGTATAATCCGGCTCCACCTCGGCAGGTTCACGCACAAACAGGTCACCGCCGATATACAGCGGTTGCATACGGCGTGCCGCTTCCTGACACAGTTGGTATTCGATCAATTCGCCCGACAACTGCTGACGAAGATCGTCGCCTTCCTCATGCTTGGGCAACAGCATGGCGGACTTAATCTGTACCAAGCGCGCCGCCATATCTAAAAATTCCGTAGCGACCTCCATGTCGAGATCCTGCATTGTCTGGATGGTGCCAAGATATTGTTCGAGCAGTTCATGAATCGGAATATCGTAAATATTCAGTTTGTTCTTCTGCACCAGATAAAGAAGTAAGTCAAGAGGCCCTTCAAAATCCGGAAGCTTGTACGAAATTTCCATTTAGAAACCACAGACTTTCAAAAGTATTTGATACACGTAACCGGATACGAAAGTAATCGGCTTACTCAATGCGCCGGTTGCTAACAGGACAATAAGAAGAATACGGATTTGATGTTCATGTTGCATCATCCAAAACGCCCATCGGGACGGTAAAAACGCGCTAAAAATACGGGAACCGTCGAGCGGCGGGATCGGCAACAAATTAAACACGGCAAGCCGGATACTGATCGGTGCAATGATGTTGACCAACGTTGCGCCGATCATCAGCACCACGCCCGACGTGTCAGGCACAAACTTTAACAACCGAAACAGCAACAGCACCAATGCTGCCACCAGTAAATTAGAAAGTGGGCCGGCGAGCGAAACCAGTGCCATATCACGGCGCGGATTGCGGAAATTGCGCGGATTGACCGGCACGGGCTTTGCATAGCCGAAACCGAATAACACCAGCATCAGCGTTCCCCACAGATCCAAGTGCGCAAAGGGGTTAGCCGTTAACCTTCCGTGCCAACGTGGCGTATCATCCCCCAGTTTGGTGGCAACCCAAGCGTGTGCCAACTCGTGAACGGGTAACAGAACGAGAACAAAAAGAAAATAGCAGATAATCGACAACAACAATTCCAAAAAACTGTAATTGCCGTCGATGATATCAAAAAGCACAAGGTGTTCCTCCCCGATTGTAAACTTATACAAAATATAGTATAGCGTATAACCCTATGAAATACAAGAAAAAAAGCATACTTCATGCGCTTTTTTTAAAAAAATAGCGACTTATAAAAAAAAGACTTGCATTTTCACACGCAATCTGCTATGATACTGCTGTTGCTTTATCAAAGGAGGTGCAGAACATGGCTAAATGTGATTTCTGCGGCAAAAGTGTTACTTTCGGTATTCAGGTTTCCCACTCGCATCGTCGCTCGAACCGCACATGGAAACCCAACATCAAACGCGTTAAGGCTGTTGTAGACGGCTCCCCCAAAAGGGTTTACGCCTGCACCCGTTGCTTGCGTTCGGGTAAAGTTACCCGCGCGGTCTAATCCGAAAACACAAAACACATGAGAAAAACTCCTGCTGAGCCTTTCAGCGGGAGATTTTTTTACCACCTTGTATTCACGCAAATTTCGGTATATAATGTAAGTAAGGAACTTCCCAAAGGAGTGAAATCAGTATGAATATTTGGCACGACATTTCCGCAAAGCGGATCAATCCTGACAGTTTTACCGCTGTTATTGAGATCCCCAAAGGCGGCAAAAACAAATATGAGATGGATAAGGAAACGGGTTTATTGTTTTTGGATCGTGTGTTGTACACCGCCACGCATTACCCGGCTAACTACGGATTCATCCCCCGCACCTTTGCGGATGACGGCGACCCGCTCGACGTACTCGTTATCTGCTCCGAGAAGATCATGCCGATGACGATCGT
>JAZRQG010000151.1:0-2807 GCA_045649625.1 Acutalibacteraceae bacterium | reverse complement strand
CGGCCTTGTTTGCACTGCAATGTGCTCGGCCGCTCTGTGCGCAGCAGGAACCGCAGCTTAAATCTGTTTAGCATAAGCGAAGCGCCGCCGTTACGGCGGCGCTTCCTTCATTGTATTGATATTAACGGGGGGTGTTACTGTGTTTCCGTATTTTACTGTATTCGGAAAAATGATCACAACCTACTTCCTAATGTCGCTGATTGGTGTGTTTGCAGCAGGACTCTTCGCTTGCTATTTAGCACGCAAGCGAGTAGGCGATGACAACGACATTATCGTTGTGTTGCTTTTTTCCTCCATCGGCATTATTTTAGGTGGACATATTTTTTACGGATTAACCAATATCCGGTTAATCCCAACCCTATTCTCTGCTGAAACGTTTAAGCAATTTATGGAACGGGCCATAACTGTTTTTGGTGGTTCCGTCTATTATGGCGGTTTGTTCGGGGCAATCGCAGTAGCAAGTCTTGCCATACACGCTAAAAAACTGAGCTTCGCTGTTTATTCGGATATGCTTACCCCGGTTATTCCTCTGTTTCACAGTTTTGCCAGATGCGGATGCTTCTTAAGCGGTTGCTGTTATGGAATCGAATACAAATTTGGCATTACAATAACCGGCAATACGCTTGTCCCACAGATCAACGATGTCCCCCGCTTCCCGGTGCAGTTGTTGGAGGCCGCCCTGAATGTCTTACTGTTTATGGCTTTATATAGGATGTACAAAAAGTCCACCACAACACACACCGCACTGCAAGGGAAGCTGCTGCCGATTTACCTGTTATTCTATTCGGTCGTTCGGTTCTTTGACGAGTTCCTGCGTGGAGACGATATTCGCGGCTTTATTTTGGGCCTATCCACTTCCCAATTCATCAGCGTCTTTCTGTTTGCTGTCTCCGCAGTAGTACTGGCAAAATGGGGAATGCACGCTTTCCACAAAAAGAGGGAACACAACACCTCTCGTTGAACCACTACTCATCGAAAGGGCACGCTCTACCGAGTGTGTCCTGTTTTAATATTGTCCGGTTGCGCAAACGATAAACTTATGGTATTGTATAAACAGAAAAGGAGGGATTCCGTATGGAATTCAGTGTCAATCATCCCATCCTGTTTGTGCTGGTTGGGATCATCATTGCCGCTGTCTTGGGGCAATCGGTATATTTCTTGACAAAAGCGCTCCGCCGCGCCAAGCAACTTGGCATCAGCAGCGGCACCATTAAATCGACGGTAACGTCTTCGGCGGTGTTTACGATTGCCCCCGCTATCGCGATTTTGGTGGGCGTTGTTGCACTCTCCAAATCCTTAGGATTGGCGTTGCCGTGGTTGCGGCTGTCAGTTATCGGCTCTATCACCTATGAAACCGTCGCCGCGGGCAATGCGCTCACCGCAGCCGAGCTGGCGGCCAGTGCGACCGTTACCGATCCTTCCATATTTATCTCGATCGTCTGGGTGATGACCATCGGCATTGCCGCCGGTATCGTGTTGGTGCCGTTCGTCACCAAGAAGATTCAGAGCGGTATGCTTAAAATGGGAATGAAGGATAAAAAATGGGGCGAGATCTTCAACAACGCGATGTTTCTCGGCATGATCTCCGCCTTTCTCGGCTTCGTTTTCTGTGACGTCGCCTTGGTCTTTTCGGGTGATACCTCGGGCTTGATTCCCGTGTGCGTGATGGCAGTTGCCGCCGTGGTCATGGCGATCTTCGGTGGTTTATCCAAGGTGCTCAAAGCCCGCTGGATGGAGGATTACGCCTTGCCGCTGAGTCTGGTGCTCGGAATGGCATCCGCCATTCCGTTTACGACCTGGTTAGGGTGAGGAGGGGATTTGACATGAAACAACAAAAACAGTTAACACACATGGACTGTGTCCACCGTGACGGGCGTATTTGGGGCATCGTTGTGGGTCTGCTCATTTTACTGTTCCCTGTCGCAGTTTCACTTGTATTCGGCGCTATGCCGAATACGAAAGTGTTAGTACAAGGCTTGGTCGCCACCGCGCCGATGTACTGGGCGGTGGGTATTGTGGAGATCTTTACCTATGTTCCGATGCTCGGTGCAGGCGGCACCTATCTGTCGTTTGTCACGGGTAACATTTCCAACTTAAAACTTCCCTGTGCGATCGACGCGATGGAACGCGCCAAGGTGAAAGCGAGCAGTGAGGAGGGCGAGGTCATCTCCACCATCGCGATCGCGGTTTCCAGTATCGTGACCACGCTGATCATCATCGTCGGTGTCATCTGTATTGTGCCGTTGACACCGGTGCTGGAATCGCCCATTTTGAAGCCCGCCTTTGATAGGATCCTCCCCGCACTGTTTGGCGGTCTGGCGGTGGTGTTTATCTCTAAAAACGTCAAGCTATCCATCGCCCCCATCCTTCTGATGCTGGCCCTGTTCATCACCGTTCCCGCGCTCAATGCCGGCACGGTGGGCATTATGGTGCCGGTCGGGGTGCTGTTCACCGTCGGTGTTGCCCGCATCATGTACAAGAAAGGGTGGCTGTGATATGTGGTGGCTGATACCCGTAGCGGCGCTCGTGCTGTTTGTCGCGAGTTTGCTTATCCGCACGCTTCGGTTCACGCCAAAGCCGCCGGTAGAGATCCTCGCGGGTGAAGAAGTCTTTGATAAGGATACCGCGGTACAAAATCTGCAACAGCTTGTCCGTTGCAAGACGGTGTCGTATACCGATCCCGCGCTGGAGGACGACGCGGAATTTGAAAAGCTCATTGCCCTGCTTCCCACGCTGTACCCGCATGTCTTTGAAGCCTGCTCACTCCGACAACTGCCGGATCGCGCATTGCTCTTTCATTGGAAAGG
>JAZRQG010000150.1:0-17901 GCA_045649625.1 Acutalibacteraceae bacterium | reverse complement strand
GAACGACGCGGTCGCTGTTATCGTTTTTATCGGCCTTCTGGCAACATACGGTAGGTGTTGACACGCTGGGATAGCATGCAACGGGAGAAGCACTCCGCATAGTCTGCTCCACACTGCTTACCGCGGAATTGGTTCTTGGCGTGGCTGGCGCCAAACGCATCGTTCCCGGTGTGCGCGCTGAGCCAACCATATTGGCTTTCGTGACACTGTAAGGCTTTGGTTTTCAGCTCAATCGTCTCACTGATATCTACATAATCCGTGGGGCGGAAATCGCTGACGCCCTCCGATTCCATATAGAAAATGGCAGGCACCGCTTCAAGCACAGGTTGCTTGGTTTTATAGTTCGGGATGGTAGCGATAAAACTTGCGTTGAATGCCAACAGGGAGGTTTCGGTATGATCACGCATATAATCCTCATGATACTGCGTAAAGATCATATCCGGCTTGGTATACCGAATCACATCCACCAGCTTATCAATGGTAGCACGATCGTTGGAATCGACGTACAGATCGTAAACGCCCAGGTTAAAGTACTCTTTTGCGCCGATGGCTTTTGCAGCCGCTTCCGCTTCCTTAACACGGATCGCCGCAATTTCATCGGGCTCTAACGTCATTGAACCGCCGCTGCCGTTTGTAATACCGCAAACATACACCTCGTCACCGCGCGCGACACAACGCGCCAGCGTGCCGAAACAACCAAACTCCGCATCGTCGGGATGACAACCAATTGCTAATACTCGCATACTCTATTCCCTCGCTTTTTAATAGTTCACAAATTCATCATACCCCCATTACACGGTAAAGTCAATATTGACTTTGTCCGTTTTTGCTGTAAAATGAAAGTATACATATACTGTTAAAAGGAGTGTCAGATTATGTCAAAATACGCCGGAACACAAACCGAGAAAAACTTGGAAGCCGCTTTTGCGGGCGAGTCGCAGGCGCGCAACAAGTATACCTATTTCGCTTCTGTCGCGAAGAAAGAGGGCTATGAGCAGATTGCTGCCCTATTCCTCAAAACCGCAGACAATGAGAAAGAGCACGCCAAACTGTGGTTTAAGGAACTGCAGGGCATTGGCAACACCGCCGAAAACCTGGGCGCCGCCGCAGACGGCGAAAACTACGAGTGGACCGATATGTATGAGGGGTTTGCCAAAACCGCCGACGAAGAGGGCTTCCCGGAACTGGCTCGCAAATTCCGTCTGGTCGCCGCGATCGAGAAACATCACGAGGAACGGTATCGCGCCCTGTTGAAGAACGTCGAAACCGCCGCCGTGTTCGAGAAGAGCGCCGTGCGCGTATGGGAATGCCGCAACTGCGGTCACATCGTGGTTGGTACGAACGCACCCGAGCTGTGCCCCACCTGCGCTCATCCGAAAGCGTATTTCGAACTGCACGCAGAGAACTATTAACCCTTCAAAAAGCGAGCCGCACAGTTGTGCGGCTCGCTTTTTCTCGAAAAGTGCTTGACAGTCTATGTAAAGCGTGTTAAAATCATCTCAACCGATAGAGGTGCATCGCATCATCAGTACCTGTCGCCCAAAGCCCGCCAAGGGTGCGGCAGCAAAAGGGGTGCGTTGCCGAAGACAAAGGGTGGCAACCTTTGATCTGGCAACTGGATTTAATAGTGCAGTTGCTGTCGCAGAAATGCGGAGTGCTATCCGGCAAAACGATATTTTCCTGTGTCACAGCAGGTGAATTTTGCGGGATAGTTGCTTTTCGGCAACTGTCTTTTTTGTTTGTAAAGGAGTAGATCTCTATGAAAAACACGGTATTCACCGGTGCCGCAACCGCCATCGTCACCCCATTTAAAGGAAACGAAATTGATTATGAGCAGTTCGGCCGTCTGATCGAATGGCAGATCGAGCAAGGCATTAACGCCATCGTCGTCGCCGGCACCACCGGCGAGGGTTCCACGTTAACCGATGAGGAACACAAGGCAGTTATCAAATACTCTGTCGAGAAAGTTGCCGGCCGCGTACCGGTCATCGCGGGCACGGGTTCCAACGACACCGCTTACGCGATCGCTCTCACAAAATATGCGTGCGAGGTCGGTGCAGATGCGATGCTGCTCATCACCCCGTACTATAACAAAGCCACTCAAAAGGGCATGATCGAATCGTTCCGCTTGGTTGCGGACATTTCGACCAAACCCTGCATTCTGTACAACGTTCCCGGGCGTACCGGTTGCAACCTGCTGCCGGAATCGGTAGCAGAACTAGCTAAGCATCCCAACATTGTCGCCATCAAGGAAGCCTGCGGCAATATTTCGCAGATTGCCAAGGTCGCGGCATTATGCGGGGATGACATCGACATTTATTCCGGCAACGACGATCAGATCGTCCCGATTATGTCGCTCGGCGGCAAGGGCGTCATTTCGGTTCTGTCGAATATCGCCCCCGCCGACACCGTCGCTATCTGTGAAAAATATTTGAGTGGCGACGTCAAAGGCGCCGCCGCGATGCAGCTTGACTATCTGGAACTGATCGACGCGCTGTTCTGCGAGGTCAACCCCATTCCGGTCAAAGCCGCCGTATCGGCGATGGGCTTTGGTGAAAACAGCCTGCGCCTGCCGTTGACACCGATGGAACCCGCTCACGAAGCAACCCTGCTCGCGCTGATGCGCCGGCACGGCATCATCCAATAAGGGGATGTTACCTATGAATATTGCAATCTACGGATACGGCAACCTCGGCCGCGGTGTGGAATGTGCCGTTCGGCAAAACCCCGATATGACACTGGTTGGTGTCTTCACCCGCCGCGATCCTGACACCGTCACAACGTTGTTTGAAACACCGGTATACGCAGCGGCAGACATTCTGCAATACAAAGATCAGATTGATGTACTCATCATCTGCGGCGGCAGCGCCACCGATCTACCAAAAATGACTCCCGCACTTGCCGAGCATTTTAACGTGATTGACAGTTACGATACTCACGCCACCATCCCCGCGCACTTTACGAACACCGATAAAGCGGCGACCGCAGGCGGTCACGTCGCGCTCATCTCTTGCGGTTGGGATCCCGGATTGTTTTCGCTCAACCGCGTGTACGCTTCGGCGGTATTGCCCGAGGGTAAAGATTACACGTTTTGGGGCAGGGGCGTCAGCCAAGGGCATTCCGATGCCATTCGCCGTATCCCCGGCGTGGCGGACGCGCGGCAATACACCGTGCCGATCGAAGAAAGCCTTTCGGCGGTGCGCAGTGGCAGTATGCCGACACTCACCACCCGCCAGAAACATCTGCGTGAGTGCTACGTTGTGGTAGAAGACGGTGCCGACAAAACCGCCATCGAACAAGAAATCAAAACCATGCCGAACTATTTTGCGGATTATGATACCACCGTCACCTTTATCACGCAAGAGGAACTCGACCGTGATCACAGCGGTATTCCACACGGCGGGTTTGTCATCCGCACCGGCACAACCGGTGTCAACAACGCCCACACCCACACGATTGAATACCGCTTAAAATTGGATTCCAATCCCGAATTTACCGCCAGTGTACTGGTTGCGTATGCTCGCGCTGTCTGCCGTCTGGCAAAGCGCGGCACGGTGGGTTGCAAAACGGTGTTTGATATCGCCCCCGCCGATCTTTCCCCGCTCTCCCCCGAAGAATTGCGGGCTACCTTACTGTAAAAGGACGAACAACAATGACCCGAGATCTGTTATGTGAAAACGTATCGGTAAGCGAGGACGGCGCACACCTGCAATTCGCCGGTATCGACACCGTTTCTCTCGCCGAGCAGTACGGCACTCCGCTGTACCTGATGGACGAGGACCGCATCCGCAACTGCTGCCGCGCGTATAAAGCGGCCGTACATGCGGCATTCGGTGAGAACGGACAGGTGCTGTACGCGTCCAAGGCTTCGTCCTTCAAACGCATCTATGAGATCATGCGCGAAGAAGGCATGGGCGTGGACGTTGTTTCGGTCGGTGAGATGTATACCGCTCTCAAAGCGGGATTCCCGCTGTCGCAGGCGTTTTTTCATTCCAATAACAAGACCGACACAGACATTGCGTTTGCGATGGAACACGGCATCGGCTATTTCGTTATCGACAACGAAGAAGAACTGTTTGCCATCGAGCGTGAAGCTGCCGCACGCGGTATCCGTCAATCGGTTCTCTTGCGCATCACCCCCGGCATCGACCCGCACACCTTTGAGGCGGTATCGACCGGAAAAGTGGATTCCAAATTCGGCTTTGCCATCGAAACGGGTGCGGCCGAGGAAATCCTTATCAAGGCTCTTGCTCAGCCACACATTCACGTAGCGGGTCTCCACTGTCACGTCGGCTCGCAGGTGTTTGATGCAGAGGTGTTCCTGCTCACAGCGGATGTCATGCTGCAATTCATTGCCGATATGCAGGCGCGTCACGGCTTCGTCACCGAACTGTTTGACATCGGCGGCGGCTTCGGCGTGCGATATGTGCCGAGTGACCCCGTACTGGATCTGCACGGCTGTATTGCCGAAATCGGCAAGTATATGAAAGCAAAAGCCGAAACGCTCGGCATCATGTTGCCGAAGATCTCCTTTGAGCCGGGGCGCAGCATTGTGGCAGACGCGGGTATGACATTATACACCGTCGGCAATGTCAAATGTATTCCCGATTTTATCAACTACGTATCGGTGGACGGCGGCATGACCGATAACATTCGCTATGCGCTATACACTGCCCCCTATACACTGTTCCAGGCAAACGCCATGAATCGCCCGCACGATATGACCTGCACCGTAGTGGGCCGTTGCTGTGAGAGCGGCGATATCATTCAGCCCGATATCCGGTTGCCGTCGACTATTCAGCGCGGTGACCTCGTCGCGGTACTCACCACCGGCGCGTATCACTATTCCATGGCATCCAACTACAATCGGTTACCCCGACCGCCTATCGTCATGCTGTCAAACGGCAGCTCGTATGTAGCGGTCCGCCGCGAAACCATTGACGATCTGATCGCTTTGGATGTGAAGTAAACCCAAAAAGTAGTCCCTCCTCGAAACACTTTCAAGGAGGGACTTTTTATTTGGTTTATTTGATTGCAAACTGACATACGTTATGATATACTGACGGTAAAGTAGAAACTATTGAGGTATTCGGATGAAACATATTTTCGCATCTATCAAAGAGTCGCTATCGTCGGTTTTACCGATAGCGCTGATTGTGTTGCTTCTTTCGGTCACTTGCGTTTCACTTGAAGCAGGTGTCCTCGTTTTGTTTTTGTTCGGAACGATTCTTCTCATTCTCGGAATCAGTTTTTTCACGGTTGGTTCCACCATTTCCATGGAACCGCTCGGCGATGGCATCGGTAAATCACTAACCAAAAAAAAGTTTAGGATACTCCCCCTTGTCATCTGCCTTGGCCTTGGCTTCCTTATCACCGTTTCCGAGCCGGATTTACAGGTGCTCGCCGAACAAGTACCCACCATTCCAAACGCGCTTTTGGTAAACTGTGTCGGCGTTGGTGTGGGGCTCTTCCTTTGTATCACGTTCATTCGAAGCAAAAAGGAAATTCCCCTTCGTCGCCTGCTCGTTGTCTTCTATGCGCTCGTTATCGTTCTTGCATTTTTTGCTCCGAGCGAGTTTATTCCGACAGCCTTTGACTCAGGCGGTGTAACAACCGGCCCGATCACCGTCCCGTTTATTATGGCACTCGGCGCGGGTCTTGCGGCCGCCAAAAAAGGTAAACATGCAAGTGAGCAAAGTTTTGGTTTGGTTGCCCTTTGCAGTATAGGACCCATTCTTTCCGTCCTGCTTCTCAGCATCTTTTATAAGCCTGAGGCAGTCACTTCAACCTATGAACTTATCGCCGTCACAACCACCACCGAAGCATTTCGTCAATTTGCTCTTGCTCTGCCCCATTACGCAAAGGAAATCGCAACAGCGTTCGCCCCGATTGTGTTAATTTTCGTTATCTTTCAGGTAATCACCAAAAGATATCATATACATAATGTCGTTAAAATGTCCCTTGGATTTGTCTACACGTATATTGGCCTTGTCCTCTTCTTAACGGGCGCCAACGTCGGCTTTATGCCGGCGGGTAGACTGATCGGTGCGGAAATTGCGGGAAGCTCGTTCAAAGCGCTGCTGATTCCCATCGGCATGCTGATGGGTTATTTCGTTGTTGCGGCAGAGCCTGCCGTTCATTCTCTGAAGCGACAGGTGAACGAGATAACCAACGGTGCCATTTCTCAAAAAGCGGTTGCTCTTTCCCTTTCGATCGGTGTTTCCGTTTCCGTTGGTATTGCCATGCTTCGTGTTCTAACGGGGATTCCGATATTGCCGTTCTTAATTGCGGGATATGTCGTGTCACTCGTTATCAGTTACTTCGTTCCGAGCATCTATACCGGCATCGCCTTTGACTCAGGCGGAGTGGCAAGCGGACCTATGACCTCAACGTTTATGCTCCCCTTTGCCATGGGAGCCTGTGAAGCCATAGGCGGAAACGTGATGACCGATGCGTTCGGCATCGTGGCACTCATCGCCATGGCTCCGCTGATCACCATTCAGGTTCTCGGCCTGATTGAGCGCAGACAACACGCACATAGGGTTAAGAAATTTCACGATGAAATCCGTACCGTTCAGGACGATATCATTTTTTTCTATGAGGAGGGCGTCGTAAATGAGTAAAAAATTACTGTCCCTTCTCTCCATTGTCCAGCAAGGCAAAGGTAAAAAGCTGATAAAAGAACTGCAAGATCTTAACATACGCATCAATTTTCAAACAGTGGGTCTTGGCACTGCTCCCACCGAAATGATGGACATTTTCGGTCTGGGCAGCCACGATAAGGACATCCTCATCAGCCTTGGCGCCGAAAACAACGTGCGGGATACGATGGAGCGCTTCACCGATAACGTACAAGGTCATTCCAAATACGGCGGACTGATGATCGTTCTCGATGTATCCGCCACCAGTCGCCTTTTAAATGAAATTCTCAACTTCGGCAATCAAAGCGCGAAAAAGGAGTTTGCACCGATGAAAAACGAGCATCACAATAATCTGATCGTTATTTCCGTCAACGAAGGTTACAGCGAAGACGTCATGCAGACGGCTCGCAAGGCAGGCGCAACGGGCGGCACCGTTATCAAGGGAAGGCTTGCCGATATGGAGCAATTTGCCGAGTTTGTCAAAACAGAGGTCGACGGCGAACGCGAAATCCTCCTCATTTTAGCTCCCGCAAAGGTAGGCGGTCAAATCATGGAGGACGTTAACCGTGAATTTGGGCTCACATCAGAAGCAAACGGTATTATCTTCGCCATCCCCACCGAAAAAGCATTCAAAATTTAAGTTGTTCTAATAGGAGGAATTATTATGACACACATTTTGTACGGAGACGGTATTCACGACGATACGTTAGCCATTCAAGAGCTGATTGATAACGGTTGCGAAGTATCGTTACCCGCGCCCAAGGCGTTTTATCTCATCTCAAAGCCCTTGGAGCTTCACTCAAACATACGGTTGGTTCTTCCGCGTTTTGCCGAGATTCGGCTGGCGGCAGGCTCCAACTGCTATATGCTGAAAAATAAAACCGTGGATGACTACCAAGACCGCATCACCACACGACTGTTTCAACATATAAACCGCTATTCCCGCGATCCCGATGCCTGTTGCGAAAACATTGAAGTCCGGGGTGGCATCTGGAACTTTAATAACAAACAGCAGCAGCCCAATCCGATTTCGATCGGTCGCTGCGACCCTCCCGATTATACGGGACTTTGCTTTTTGTTCTATAACGTAAAAAATCTTCGTCTGTCCTCTCTGACCATTAAAGATCCTGCAAACTTCGCCGCAACTCTCGATGCCGTATCCTATTTCAACGTTGAACATATTACCTTTGATTTTAACGAAGGAAACCTGTATCAGAGCAACATGGACGGCATCCATTTGTGCGGAAATTGCCATCACGGCACCATCGAAAACCTTTTCGGTACCTGCTACGACGATATTGTGGCGCTCAATTCCGCGGAGGGCTCGGCAGGACCGATCGAAGACGTGACCGTAAGAGGCATTTATACCGAAAATTCGTACAGTGCGATGAGACTGTACGCATCAAGTCCGGAAACCGCTATCCGAAACGTTCACGTTTCCGACGTTCACGGCACATTTTATAATTTCGGCATTTGTTTTATGCCTGCCTCCGGGGACGGCAAGCGCGGTTTGTATGAAAACATTGCCATCGATCACGTGTATGCCGGAAAATCCAGCCGCGATCTTGTGAAATTTCCAAACGTGCATCAGTACCGAAAATTTGCGATTATCCAAGTTGAGAATGGTGCAGACGTTAAAAATCTGACGATTGCCGACGTTCACAGACGCGAATTTGTTGACGGTACGGTCCCGACCTTACAGTTTGACAAAGGGGCTGTAATAGAAAACCTCCGTCTTGACAACATCACCGCCGAGAATTTCACGGAAACAGAGAACATGCCTTTTGTGAAAAACACCGCAGAGATAAAGAGCTGTAGCGCACCGGAACTGCTTCATGAATAAGAACCTGACCCGCCGTCACAATCGAAAAATGCGGGCGGATACCCCGGGGCCTTGTTGTTTTCGCAAAAAAGTATCCCCACCGAACAATCGGTGGGGATACTTTTTTGTATAAAGACAGCGATTGCAATGGCTGTCTGTTGTGCGGTTATGCAAACAAGTACCAAAGAAAAATTATTTGTTTAATACTTTTTTGCACCACGTGCGTTTTTGGCATTTCGGGCACTTTAAATAGCGCGTCGTTCCCCGATGCATCGCCCACAGCGCTTCAAAATAGGTAGGCACCATTTCGTGACCGCAATTTTTGCACTTGTAAGCACCTACACTAACCTCAAGCTTTAGGGCATAAAAGCACGGTATCAAAAACAACACGCAAAGCCCCAAAACGGCGACAACCTGCCAAACGCTTTCGGGTATCAAGAATGCTGCAAGAAAAATACCTGTAAACAGGGCTGTCATGCTCACAATCATAATGACCCACATAGATGTCCAGATCGTTTTGTTTTTTCGTTCTGCCTCTTTTGCCATATCAAGCAAAAGTTGCTCATTTTTCTGATTGGTGTTTTCCATATTGATTTTCTCCCCGCTTAATAATTCATTGACACTGATACAAAGAAGTTCGCACAGTTCCAGCATGATAGCAGAATCAGGCATGGCAATGCCTCTTTCCCACTTGGATATCGCTTTGTCGGTGATACCCAGCTTTTCTGCCAACTGCCGTTGCGTTAACTGCGCTTTTTTTCGGCACTCGGCAATAAATCTTCCGATTTTTATTTGGTCCATACCGTGCCTCCTTTCACTTTCAGTATAGATAATCTCAACAAGAAAATACACCTACCGTTGGTTTAGTGGGGAGAAATAAACCCACGGTCGTGTGTAAATTGATCGATACTTCAAAACCTTCAAGTTGATTATACCATTTTAAACGCAACAATTCAACGGATAAAACAATCCGCCCGAATTTCTTCGGGCGGATAATTTTGCTTTATAAACTGAATTACTTAGATTCTTTGATAGCAGCCTGTGTTGCTATTAGCAAAAAGGGGGAAATTAAGATTATTTTAAGTTGTTTGCAATTTCTTGTTTTCTTGCATTAAAATGTGTGATTCCGTAAACGGTATGTTTATCCGCACCAACTTCTAAAAACTCTATATGACCCACATTGAAAACTTTTTCAAAAATATTTTGATAAAACTTTATTTCATCAACTTTTATCGTAACTTCATTGTTGATATATTTAAAATTTTTACCTCTACCAAGATTCGAATGTATTTGAAAATCTTTATATGTAATGGTTTGATTTTCAACTTTTAAAAATTTAGAATAATTCAAGCAATAAAAAACACTGAAAATAGGAACCAAAATCACATACCAAAAATTATTATACATAAATCCAAAAATCAAGGTAGCAAACAAAAGTATTGACGAGTAAATTATTGTTGCCTTATTAAAAACATTAAAAATTCTACATAGTTTGATTTTCATTTCTTATCGCACCTCTTTTAAACATTATAACAAAAATGCAGATTTTTTGCAATAGATAGAAAAACCCGCCCGATTTTTCGGGCGTATTTTTTTGCTTAATAACGGACAGTCGAGGACGCCTGTCCCTACAAATATGAAATTTAATTATTTCATATCCTTAATTGCAGCCTGTGCAGCGGCCAAGCGAGCGATCGGCACACGGAACGGCGAGCAGGACACATAGTCCAAACCGATGTTGTGGCAGAACTCAACGGAGACCGGGTCGCCACCATGCTCACCACAGATACCGCAGTGCATTTCGGGGCGCACTTTCTTACCCAGCGTTACAGCCATTTCCATCAGCTTGCCGACACCCGTCTGATCGAGCTTCGCGAACGGATCGTTCTCAAAGATCTTGGTGTCATAGTAAGCGGAGAGGAACTTACCGGCATCGTCACGGGAGAAGCCGTAAGTCATCTGCGTCAGATCGTTGGTACCGAAGCAGAAGAACTCAGCCTCTTTCGCAATGTCGTCGGCGGTCAAGCAAGCACGCGGGATCTCCATCATGGTACCCACTTCGTACTCAAGCTCGATGCCGGCAGCAGCGATTTCCGCATCAGCGGTAGCCACAACGATATCCTTGACGAACTTCATCTCTTTGACCTCGCCGGTCAGCGGGATCATGATCTCAGGAACGAGGTTCCAGTCCGGATGCGCTTTCTTCACGTTGATGGCCGCACGGATAACAGCAGCGGTCTGCATCTTCGCAATTTCCGGATAGGTGACAGCCAGACGGCAGCCACGGTGACCCATCATCGGGTTGAACTCATGCAAGGAAGCAATGATGTTCTTGATATCCGCAACAGTCTTGCCCTGAGCCTTGGCGAGAGCCTCGATATCGGCTTCTTCGGTGGGGACGAACTCGTGCAGCGGAGGATCGAGGAAGCGGATGGTAACGGGGCAGCCTTCCAGCGCCTCATACAGCTTCTCGAAGTCACCCTGCTGATAGGGCAGGATCTTCGCGAGAGCCGCTTCACGCTCGAGAGCGGTGTCAGCACAGATCATCTCACGGAACGCCGCGATACGATCCGCCTCAAAGAACATATGCTCGGTACGGCACAAGCCGATACCTTCAGCACCCAGCTCACGCGCTTTCTTAGCGTCGGCGGGAGTATCAGCATTGGTACGAACCTTCAACGTACGGAACTCATCGGCCCATGCCATGATGCGGCCGAACCCACCCGCGATTTCCGCGTCAACAGTCGGGATGATGCCGTCATAGATGTTACCGGTAGAACCGTCGATGGAGATGTAATCGCCCTCAACGTAGGTCTTACCGGCGAGTTCAAACTTCTTGTTCTCCTCGTCCATTTTGATCTCACCGCAACCGGAAACACAGCAGGTACCCATACCACGCGCAACAACAGCCGCGTGAGAGGTCATGCCGCCGCGAACGGTCAGGATGCCCTGAGAAGCTTTCATACCGGTGATATCTTCGGGAGAGGTTTCCAGACGAACCAGAACAACCTTCTCGCCGCGCTCATTCCATTCCACAGCGTCTTCGGCAGTGAACACCACGCGACCGCAAGCGGCACCGGGGGAAGCACCGAGGCCTTTACCGGCGGGGGTAGCAGCCTTGAGCGCCTTCTGGTCAAACTGCGGGTGGAGCAGGGTGTCGAGGTTACGAGGATCGATCATCGCAACAGCCTGTTTCTTATCGATCATGCCTTCGTCCACGAGGTCGCAAGCGATCTTCAGAGCCGCTTTTGCGGTACGCTTGCCGTTACGGGTCTGCAGCATGTACAGTTTACCATCTTCAACGGTGAACTCCATATCCTGCATATCGCGGTAGTGATCCTCGAGGATCGCGCAAACTTTCTTGAACTCTTCAAATGCGGACGGGAACTTCTCTGCCATCTCAGCGATCGGCATGGGAGTACGCACGCCGGCAACAACGTCTTCGCCCTGAGCGTTGGTGAGGAACTCACCCATCAGGCCGGGTTCACCGGTAGCGGGATCACGGGTAAACGCAACACCGGTACCGCAGTTGTCACCCATGTTACCAAACGCCATCATCTGCACGTTAACAGCGGTACCCCAGGAGTACGGGATATCGTTGTCGCGGCGATAGACGTTCGCACGGGGGTTGTCCCAAGAACGGAACACCGCTTCCACGGCGCCCATGAGCTGCTCTTTGGGATCGGACGGGAACTCCGCACCGATCTTGGCTTTGTACTCAGCCTTGAACTGACCGGCGAGGTCTTTCAGATCATCAGCAGTCAGGTCAACATCCTGCGTAACGCCTTTGGCTTCCTTCATCTTGTCGATGAGTTCCTCGAAGTACTTTTTACCGACTTCCATAACGACATCGGAGTACATCTGGATGAAACGACGATAGCAGTCCCAAGCCCAACGGGGGTTGCCCGATTTTGCGGACAAGGTTTCCACAACGTCTTCATTCAAGCCGAGGTTCAAAATGGTATCCATCATACCGGGCATGGAAGCACGCGCGCCGGAACGCACGGACACGAGAAGCGGATTCTCCTTGTCACCAAACTTCTTGCCGGTGATGGCCTCCAACTTCACGATGTACTCCATGATCTCCGCCTGGATATCATCGTTGATACGGCGGCCATCTTCGTAGTACTGGGTGCAGGCTTCGGTGCTGATGGTGAAGCCCTGCGGAACAGGCAGACCCATGCCGGTCATTTCGGCGAGGTTCGCACCTTTACCGCCGAGGGTGTTACGCATGGTGGCGTTGCCCTCGCTGAACAGGTAAACAAACTTTTGACTCATTCTACAGTCATCCTCCTACATTTTTTTGACTTTGCAAACAGAGTTTACGGCGCCGAACCAAATGGTCAACGCACTTGTCCACATTATACCAAAATAATCCGCACTTGAAAAGTGGTTTTTTACATTTTTTTAATTTTATTACATTATGCCAGTATTTTTCTCTAAAAACCGCGCTCTATGGTAACTTTGACTGTTTTATCCACCAAAATTCCACTTGCAAAACCACATAAATTTTTATAGAATAGGGATAGACCGGCGGGGCGTTGACTCCGGTGGTTTTATGAGGTGATACGGATGTTTTTCAGAAAACCGAAACCCACGGGTCCCGTTGACTTTATCATTGTCGGACTCGGCAACCCGGGTAAAAAATACGAGGGTACGCGTCATAATGCAGGGTTCGCCGCCATCGAAGCGTTGGCGGAATCAGCGGGTGTGCGCGTCAACCGTGTCAAATTCAAGTCCCTGTGCGGTGAAATGACCGTGGGCGGCAAAAAGCTCTTGCTGATGATGCCGCAAACCTTTATGAACAACAGCGGTGAAGCGGTACGGGAAGCGTTGTCCTTTTACAAATTGCCGCCGGAAAACTGCGTTGTGATCTGTGACGACATCACGCTGGACGTCGGCACTATCCGTATCCGTCGCAAAGGAAGCGACGGCGGTCAGCGCGGTATGCGCAGCATCATTACCCAGTGCGGCTCAGAAGCCTTTGCGCGCATCAAGATCGGTGTGGGTAAAAAGCCGCATCCCGAGTATGATTTGGCTGCGTGGGTTCTTTCCCGATTCACCAAAGAAGAGGCCCCCTCCGTTGTCAAGGCAGCAAAAGAGGCCGCCGACGCGGCACTCCTGATCACAGACGGTCAGATTGAAAAAGCGATGAATGATTATTCGAGGTAACGTATGTCGGTATTTGAAACGGGGTTGTCAGAACTCGACACCCTCAAAGCGATCGAGCGTAATCTCAAAACCGCTCGATCGCCTCTTCTGTTGACCGGCACCGGTCACATTCATAAGGTATTGTTAACGCACGCTTTAGCGGCCCGCACGGGTCGCAAAGTGTTTTTCGTCGTGGCGGATGAAGCGGAAGCCACGCGTGTGTGCGAAGATCTCGCGGCACTCGGTGAAAACGCGCTGATGCTCCCCTCCCGTGAGTTGTCGTTACGGCAAACCGAGACCGCTTCGCGCGAATATGAACAGTTACGACTTGGCGTGCTCTCCAAAATGGTAAGCGGCGACTATTCTGTCGTTGTTGCGGGTGTTGACGCGGTGATGAGTTACACCGTTCCGCCCAACATGTTACGCGCACGCACCTTGCATTTGGTGCGAGACAAGGATCTGCCGGTAAAAGATCTGCCCGCCGCGCTTGCTCGCATGGGGTATTCCCGTTGCGACCAGATCGAAGGTGCGGGTCAATACGCAGTACGCGGCGGTACGATTGACGTCTATCCTGCGCAAAATGTCTCACCCATCCGCATTGAGTTGTGGGGTGATACCGTCGATACCATTTCCTATTTTGATATTCTGTCTCAGCGGCGCACCGATGCGCTGCCCGCCATCGACATCCCGCCCGCCTGCGAAATTTTGCACGATTCCGCCGAGGACTTGAGCGCCAAGCTGGAAACACTCGCTGCTTCCCTGAATGGAAAGCGCGCCGATCTTGTGCGGGCACATCTGCAAAGGGACGTTGACCGTCTGCGCGGCGGTGTACTCCCCGTAGCGCCCGATCGGTATCTGCCGCTTATTTACCCGGAAACCGCAACCGCATTGGATTACGCAACAGACGCTTTGCTCATCGTTTCCGAAAGCGCCAAAGTGCGCGAACGTGTGCGTACCGCCGACTGGCAGCTGCAAGAGGATATTCAATCTCTTTTGGAAGAAGGCTGCTTGTGTCGGGAACTGTGCCGTTATCAGATGGATTTTGAGGATCTGTCCCGCTATTTTGAAACGCATCCCACCGTCCTGATGGAAACGTTTGCCCACAGTAGCGGTGATATCACCGTGCGCGAAATACACTCGCTGACCTGCCGCCAGTTGCCGGTATGGTCGGGCGGGTTGTCACTGTTGTGCGAGGATTTACAGGATTGTCTGTCCCGTCATATGGCGTGTATCGTGCTTGCCGGTGCGGAAGAAAAGAACGCACAAACGCTTGCGGAGGATCTGCAAAAACAGGGTATCCCCGCGTTGTACGCGCCCGCACCCGAAAAGCCCTTACGTGACCGGGTTTTGGTCGTGCGCGGCGGCCTTTCCGCCGGTGCGGAGTTTCCGGATGCCAACTTGTGCATCATCACACACGGGCGCATCACCGTCAATCGCCGTCGCCGCCGCTTAAACCGCACCGCAGGTGCGGAGATCCACAGCTTATCGGAACTGGTGGTCGGTGATTACATTGTTCACGCGGCACACGGCATTGGTCTGTATCAAGGGATCCACAAATTAGAAGTACAAGGCGTTGTTAAGGATTATCTCAAGTTGCAATACGACAAAGGTGACACGCTGTATGTGCCGGTCACGCAGTTGGATTTGGTGTCCAAGTATATTGGTAACAAAGACGATGTCAAGGTTCGCCTGCATCGTCTCGGCGGGCAGGAATGGCAAAAAACCAAAACGCGGGTGCGCACCGCGGTCAAGGATATCGCCAAGGAACTCATCAGCCTGTACTCGCAGCGTATGGCGACACCGGGGCACGCCTTTGATCCCGACACCGAATGGCAATACGATTTTGAACGGCATTTTGAATACGAAGAAACCGAAGATCAACTGCGTTGCATCGACGAGATCAAGGCCGATATGGAACGTCCCGTCCCGATGGATCGCTTGCTCTGCGGTGACGTCGGATTCGGCAAAACGGAAGTCGCGCTTCGCGCCGCGTTCAAATGCGTGTCGCAAAGCAAGCAGTGCGTCATTTTGGTTCCCACCACCATTTTAGCGTTTCAGCACTACAATACGCTCGTCAAACGCTTTGACGGATTCCCGGTACAGATCGAAATGCTGTCGCGCTTTCGCACGCCCAAGCAACAAGAAAAGATCTTAAAGGATATGGCTGCGGGCAGGCTGGATATTTTGGTCGGCACTCACCGTATGCTGTCCAAGGACGTGAAATTCCGCAACCTCGGTCTGTTTATCGTGGACGAGGAGCAACGCTTCGGCGTGGCGCAAAAGGAACGCATTAAGGAGCTGGCTCCGCAGGTGGATGTGCTGACGTTGTCGGCTACCCCCATCCCCCGCACGCTCAATATGGCCATGAGCGGGATTCGCGATATGTCCATCATTGAGGAGGCCCCGCAGGATCGCCGTCCCGTACAAACGTATGTGTTGGAGCACGACAACGGCATTATTGCAGATGCCATTCGTCGAGAACTGCGGCGCGGCGGGCAAGTCTACTACCTGCACAACCGTACCGAAACCATTGAGCGCTGTGCCGCGGGATTGCAGATGCGCATCCCCGAAGCGAGAGTGGCCTTTGCACACGGCAAAATGTCCGAGGAAGAAATGTCGGACATCTGGCGGCAGGTTATCGATCATGAAATTGACATTTTGGTGTGTACCACCATTATCGAAACCGGTGTGGACGTACCAAACGTTAACACGCTGATTATTGAAAATGCCGATCGGTTCGGTCTGTCACAGCTGCATCAACTGCGCGGACGCGTGGGTCGATCCTCCCGCCGCGCGTTTGCGTATCTCACCTTCCTGCGTGGAAAGGTGCTCAGCGACGTGTCCACCAAACGGTTGGAGGCGATCCGCGAATTCACCGAATTCGGCGCCGGATTTAAGATTGCAATGCGCGATATGGAGATCCGCGGTGCGGGCAATCTGCTCGGCGCACAACAACACGGGCACATGGAGGCCGTCGGATACGATCTGTATTTGCGTCTGCTTGCCGAAGCGGTAGACGAGGAAAAAGGAAAACCCAAAACCCGTGAAGCAGAGTGCTTAATCGACCTGCCGGTATCCGCGCATATCCCCGAAAGCTATATCGCTACCAACGCACAACGCTTAGATATGTACCGCCGCATTGCGGATATCCGCACGGAAGTGGATTCACTTGACGTGTACGACGAGCTGATCGACCGCTTCGGCGAACCGCCCGCCGCGGTGCAAGGACTTGTTGAAGTAGCCCTGCTCCGAAACATGGCGGCCGCCGCCGGCATTTATGAGGTCAAACAAACAGCCGATACGCTACTTTTGTATCTGCGCACTTTAGATCTTCCGCTCGGCTCGAAACTCAGCGCGGCGTTACCCGGCAGAGTGATGATCAACGCGGGTCCGAAGCCGTATTTCGCGGTCAAGATCAAACAAGGCTTATCGTCGCTGGACGTGCTCCGCGAAGCGTTGCAAGCAATTGAAAAATAAAAGGAAAAACAAAAACACGGGGTAAGAGCCGTACTCTAAAGGACAGTAAAAGGCCCCCTTGCGGGGGGATTTTTATTTTAGATAAGATAAAATTTAAAACAGATAAAACCCAATCCTTGTGTGGACGTGTGTTGTGATAAAATACAAGTGAGAAATTTTCTGTATTTTTCCGTCAAATATTTCATAAGAAAATATTTAGTTGACAAGTTGAGAGGGGCCATGAAAATGAAACCCTTGGTATCTGTAATGTTGGTTGTTACCATTTTACTTGCTTTTTCAGCTTGCGAAAACGGCAACCACCCGCTCTCGACAACTTCCACCGAAAGTGCTACCACTTCTCAAACGGAAAGGTGAGGTGTTATTATGAACAATTACAATACAAAGGCTATTCTAAAAAAATACAGACTTTGTTTATTAGGTATTTTTGGTGTATTTGTTGCCGTTGCTATTATAATGTTGGTATTTACCGATAACAATTTTTTATATGGTTTATCACTGCTTTTTGCTTTTGTTTCAATTAAGATATCTGGAGCCATTTTTTATAATAAATTCTTTAATTCCATTTTGACTAACGAATTAGATCTCCCAAAATATATTGATTTGATTAAAACGGGAAAAATCGTTTCAAACAGTCTTCTTGAACACTTAAATATTGCTTATTATTCGGGTGATTATAATAAAGTAATCAACATTTGCAAAATGAAACTTGAAAACAAAAAGTTTGAAAAAGTGAAGCATTTCTATTTGTTGATGCTCGCTCGTTCTTACTTTGAAATAGGCGATTTAGAAAACTTGAAAACAGTTAATGAA
>JAZRQG010000149.1:0-2284 GCA_045649625.1 Acutalibacteraceae bacterium | reverse complement strand
GGCGGGCAGCTCGCCGCCCGTCAATACGTAGTCGCCGATTGAGATCTGTTCGTCCACGATGGCTTCCAGCACGCGCTCGTCCACACCTTCGTAGTGGCCACACAACAAGCACAGCTCGGGTAGCTCGGCGAGTTCGCGCGCACGTTGCTGCGTGAGCGTTTTGCCCTGCGGTGACAGATAGATCAGATGCGGACGATGACCGATCTCATCACATACCGCGTGGTAGCAATCTGCGATCGGTTGTGCGTTCATGACCATACCCATCCCGCCGCCGTAGGGATAGTCATCTACCTGTTTTTGGCGGTTTTCCGTGTAGTCGCGAATTTGGTGAAAGTGAAAGTCCAAAATCCCGCGTTTGCGGGCACGGCCGATAATGCTTTCACCGAGCACCGCGTTGCAGGATTCGGGGAACAGTGTCAAAAAATCAATTCTCATCGTCAAACAATCCTAACATCGGAAAAATACGAATGATCCCACGCTCCACGTCCACCTCGCGGATGACGTCGGGGATCGCGGGGATCAGGATCTCCTTGCCCGCTGACGTTTTTAGATGATACACGTCGTTGGAGCCGGTATGCGTGACGTCGATACATTCGCCGTAAACGGCGGCGGTGTCACAATCCACCACCCGAGCGCCGATGAGGTCGCAAATAAAATAACGTCCTTTTTCCAGCTTGAGATCGCGGCGGTTGAGGTATAGCATGGTCCCGCGCAGGGCGGCTGCCGCCTCCACCGTGTCCACACCGTCAAGCTTGGCGAGGGCTATGTTCTTATGGGGGCGCGCTTTCATGCGCACCGACCGCTTACCCTCGGCGTCAAAATAGACGGTACGAAGCGTGCTGAACATCTCGGGCGAATCGCATTCGGGGCGTACCCGCACCTCACCGCGCACACCGTGTGTGCCGACGATCTCGCCCGCTTCCAGAAAATTACGTTTCGGCATAGTTGCTCCTCCTTGGAAAAAACCTCTCACGGGGAGCCGTGAGAGGTCGGGTTTTATCAATCGTCGATTTCCACGGCGACTTTCGCATCCTGACGGGTGGCAGCGGCGCGCATGACAGTACGCATCGCTTTTGCGATACGGCCCTGCTTGCCGATGACGCGGCCCATATCGTCTGCTGCTACATGAAGATGGAACACGATCGTGCCGTCCTCCGCGGGATCTTCCTCGGTGACGACGACCGCATTGGGATCTTCAACAAGACCGCGAGCAATCGTTAACAATAACTCTTTCATGCTCTTAGATACCGACTTTCTTTAGAAGATCCTTAACGGTATCGGTGGGCTGAGCGCCGTTAGCGATCCATTTCTGGGCCTTCTCGACGTCAATTTTGACAACAGCCGGCTCTTCCAGCGGGTTGTAATAGCCGATCTCTTCGATGAAACGGCCGTCACGGGGATAACGGGAATCCGCTACCACAACGCGATAGAAGGGGGCTTTCTTTGCGCCCATGCGGCGCAGTCTGATTTTTACTGCCATGTTGGTTACCTCCAAAAAATAATGGTTTTTAGTTTGTATTCTTAACAACCGTTCTCGGTTGAATTAGAACCCGAAGGGATTGTTTTTGCCGCCAAAGCCACCGAAGCCCATCGGCATACCTTTGCCGCCTTTTTTGCCCATATTTTTTAGGCGCTTCATCATTTGCTTCATGGTGTCGTACTGCTTGAGCAGACGGTTGACGTCCTCGACCCGCATACCGCAGCCTGCGGCGATGCGCCGTTTGCGGGAGGGGTTGATGATGTCGGGCTTGCGGCGTTCTTTTTCCGTCATGGACAAAATAATGGCTTCCACGCGTGCAAATTGCCGCTCGTCAATATCAATATCCTTGAGTTGCTTGCCCATGCCCGGAAGCATGCCGAGCAAACTTTTGATATCGCCCATTTTCTGAATCTGACGGAATTGATCCAGCATATCGTTAAAATCAAAGGTGTCTTGCTGCAGTTTGCGGGCAAGCTCCTCTGCCTCACGATCGTCGATCTGCTGCTGCGCTTTTTCGATGAGCGACATCACGTCGCCCATACCCAGAATACGCGACGCCATGCGTGCCGGGTGAAACACTTCCAAATCGTCCAGTTTTTCGCCGGTGCCGGCGAATTTGACCGGCTTGCCCGTGACCGCACGCACCGAAAGTGCCGCACCGCCGCGGGTATCGCCGTCGAGCTTGGTTAAGATTACGCCGTCAATGGACAGCGTTTCGTTAAACGACTGCGCCACGTTGACCGCATCCTGACCTGTCATCGCATCGACAACCAGCAGAATTTCCTGCGGCGACACCGCTTCGCG
>JAZRQG010000148.1:0-3990 GCA_045649625.1 Acutalibacteraceae bacterium | reverse complement strand
TGATGACAACACCTTCACAAGCTCTGTTTTGCCGACACCGGTGGGACCGACAAAGATAAAGGATGCCGGGCGACGGCGCGGGCTGATCTGCACGCGGCTGCGGCGGATTGCCGCTGCTACCAACGAAACAGCCTCATCCTGACCGATGACGTGGCGACGCAGTTCGTCCTCCAAGTCTGCCAATTTGGATAGCTCATTTTCCTGAATTTTGGAGGCGGGAATTCCGGTCCACAGTTCGATCACTTTTGCAAGATGCTCTTCACGAAGCGGCATGTGAACCGCCGCGTCACGGATCGCATCAATCGACTGCTGTGTTTTCATAAGTTCAGCACGGATATTGGCTAAATGCTCATAATCGATCGTCTCACCCGCCATGGCATCCGATTCCTGCTTTTGAAGATGTTGCTCTTCAAGCAATAGTTTCGCAAACTCATCCGCTTTTTTGTTTTGCAGCGCGGCTGTAGCACACGCTTCATCCAACAGGTCGATTGCCTTATCCGGCAGATAGCGATCAGTAATATACCGTTCAGAGAGCACGGCGGCTCTGCGGGCAAGTGCTTTTGAAACGACAACGCCGTGATACTGCTCGTAATACGATTTGATACCGCAAAGTATCTGCACGGTATCGTCAATGGACGGTTCTTCCACTTTTATCGGCTGGAAACGGCGTTCCAGTGCCGCGTCTTTCTCTATATTTTTGCGGTATTCGTTAAAGGTTGTTGCACCGATCACTTGAATTTCACCGCGCGACAGTGCGGGTTTTAGGATATTAGCGGCAGACATACCGCCCTCGGAATCGCCGACGCCGACCAGGGTGTGCACCTCGTCAATAAACAAAATGACGTTGCCTTTTGCCTTGACTTCGTCAACCAAACTTTTAATACGGCTTTCAAATTGACCGCGGAACTGTGTGCCTGCCACCAACCCGGTCAGATCCAGCAAACGCAGTTCCTTATGCTGCAATTTATACGGCACGTCACCCGCCGCAATACGCAATGCCAAGCCCTCGGCGATCGCAGTTTTACCGACACCCGGTTCACCGATCAAGCAAGGGTTGTTTTTACTGCGACGGCACAGAATTTGCACTGCACGATAGATCTCTCGATCGCGTCCAATAACGGCATCCAACTTTCCGTCTCGTGCTTTGGCGGTGAGATCGGTTGTAAAATTATCAAGTATGCTGCGCTTTTTGGTTTCTTTTTTCGGGGGATTTGATGAGTCTTCGGGCTGTTTCTCGCCCGTATTCTCTGCGTTTAGATTTTGCCCGAACAAATTTTGCAAAAACGGAAAAGCGGCAGCCCCACCGGGCACAAAGTTTTCATCCTCACCGCCCTCAATATTCATCAACTCGCCAAGCTGTTCATCCATTTGTTCAAGCTCTTCCTGACCGATACCAAACTTTGTCAGTAAATCGTCAACCGGCTTGATACCAAGCTCCTTGGCGCATGTCAAACAAAGCCCCTCGTTCGTGCTGTTATCACCCTCCATACGGGTAACGAACACCACGGCAGGGCGTTTTTTACAACGGGAACAAACCATCATTGGAACTCCTTTTATATGAAATCACTGGGCAGATTTCGAAGCAACTGTCTTGGACGCAGCCGCATCTCTTCTCAATTTAAAATACAACTGCAAATATTTAAAGAACGAGAACAACATCGTAGCGGCTACCAAGAGGATCAGTACCGTTAAAACGCTCGGCGGCATATCCGCCCATAACACGATCAGCAGCATAACCGCATAGAACAAAAAGGTGGAAATCTTTCCGAACCACTTGGAACCGCGTATGGTCGAGTTTTTGGAGAGCAAGATCCATCCGCCGATCGCCTGCAACACTTCCTTAATTAAGCAGATAACAGCGAGTGGAACCAGTGCGGTATACCGCACGACCAAGCACAGCAGTACCGTAATCTGTGTCAACTTATCCGCTACCGGATCCAACAGTTTACCGATCTCCGTGATTTGGTTACACCGTCTGGCAATCACACCGTCGAATAGATCGGTTAGTCCGGAAAGCAACAACACGAGCAACGCCCACGTTAACAAATCGTTAAAGTACAGCACAGTAAAAATCGGGAGCAAAACGATACGTAATAACGAGAGTGCGTTGGGAATGTTCCATACAAACTTTAAACGTTCCATTGAAAGTTACCTCATTTAACCGAGATTGAGCACCGACGAAAGAGGATTGATTTGAGCAATCCATCCGGCCACTATACTATTTTCCAAATTCTCCTGCGTAAAGGGACCTGTCGTGGTGCCGGTCGCAATCAACTGCATGATCGTTACCGCCACCAATGCAAATACGATGCCTTTTACCAAACCGACCACGAGACCTAACAAGCCATCCGTTTGGCGAACAAGGGGCAATTTCGTGAGCGGTTCGAGCAGCTTTTCTAGCAAGCGAATCAGAAGCGTGAGGATCGTAAATAAAATCAAAAATGCAATGAACCGAATCACTACCACCATCACCGGGCGAATCAAGTCATCTACCAAATAACCCGCAACCGCCGTACCGGTCTGATCGTTACCAACGGAATCGCGAATCCCCTGCGTGATCGTTTCGGCATCTAAAGCGGTTTGCACGAACCCGGGAAGCGTATCCAAAACCGCCTGTGTTTGTTCAGTCAAAGTCTGTGCGGCACCCTCGACAACTGTTTCACTCCAAACCGTTTCAATTTTTTCGTGTAAACTGTCACGCAAAAGCCCCTCATACACCATTGTGGACACGGTGCCGCTCAAGGAGAGCGCCAGTATAAACGCGATAATGCAACCGGCAAGCTGGATAATCGTGCGGATAAAGCCACGACGGTATCCCACAATCGCTGTAGCAGCAATGATAATAATAACAATGGCATCTAAAATATACGGCATTTGAGGTTCTCCTTTACAGTATTGACCAATATTGTAGCATAGTTACGCAAAAAGCACAACTATGATTCCACGCGTTGCAATTCACTGAGTGTCAACAACAACGGTTGATCACGGAATTCCGTAACCAATAAGGAGTCTGTGGGTATGTGAACTTCACTGTATAGCTCCGATTTCGCGAAATGGTATAAGTGCGATTCTGTCAGCACCAAAATCTGTGTACTTTGGCACGAAACGTTGCGGAAATCCCCCTCCATCTGCTCGCTTTTCCACACTGTTCCGGACCCATCGATCGTCCAAACGTAGCTGTCACCCGTGCTGCCGGAACGCTGCAATACCAGACCGGACAACGTGGTAGTAGCACTGTACCCGATCGGCTCAAAGCCGTCAAGGGGAATTTTTTCAACAGCATTCCCCCGCGCGGGAAGGATCCATAGTTCCTTATCCCCAACCGCAAGGACCGCACCGCTGCTGTAATAATTAACATCGTATAAAAGCAGGTCTGAACCGCTGTATTCCACGGGCTCGGTGTCCGAGAAATTGAACATCAGCAAAACCGATTTCAACACACCGCCTTCAGCGGTTGTGCCGACAGCTGCGATCCCCTTACCGTTGGTTGCCAAGGAGATATTCGTCAGCAAATATTTACGGCACTGATAGGTGAAAACCGATCTTCCACGGCGGTCATACACCCGAATTTCGCAAAGATAACTTTGTGACGCGCTATCCGTTACCACACCGACCATGCCGGAGGATAAAACACAAGAAGCATATATCTTGCGGTTTTCCAGTTCCATGGACAAAACCGTTTCGCGACGCGTTTCCAAACGGAATCGACTCCCACCCACTTCGGTGATTAACGCATAACGACCAGCCGTATGCAATGTGGGATCGGAAAAGGGATGGTTGCGCGTAACGACGCGAGATGCGGAAGAATTGTAAAACTGCAGTGATGTATCGGTGAGCGTAACCAAATGTTGGTTTACCTCGTTCATTGCCAAAACGGAATTTCCTTCAATCGCAACCGGGAATCCGCTGCCGACCTGTGCATCACCAAACCGCGTCTCTGCCCAATCCAAAACAGCCTCCGGGGCAATTTTGTCCCAGTTATTCCAAATT
>JAZRQG010000147.1:0-6785 GCA_045649625.1 Acutalibacteraceae bacterium | reverse complement strand
TGGCTACGATCCGACTTAGTTGGCTAATAAAAAAGCTTGCATTTTAGCAAAACATGTGTTATACTAACTGTTGCTGTTTTCCACAGACAGCGGGTGTACCGAAGATACGGTGCTGAAAGTTGCCCGCCGAGGTTGACGGTAATACACGGTCGCTTTGCGGTCGAGTTGTGTTATCACCACCCTTTCTGTGTAAACGGAAAGGGTGTTTTTCTTGGAAAAACGGCATGTTATTCATAGTCTGACAGGAGGTGAAATGAAAATATGCCGAGTGAAAAAGTATTGTTGGAAAAGCAAGAGGCGGTTGCCCAGCTCACCGAAAAACTGACCGC
Source organism: Acutalibacteraceae bacterium (assembly GCA_045649625.1). Lineage (GTDB taxonomy): Bacteria > Bacillota > Clostridia > Oscillospirales > Acutalibacteraceae > RGIG3009. Next base: position 6,456 of record JAZRQG010000147.1, on the reverse strand, counting down.
TGCGAAAGCGGGTGTTCTCGTTGACTATTCGGGTATTACCGTGGCAGAGGATACCATTTTGCGCCGTATGCTGCGTGAAGCGGGTGTTGAGTATGCAGTTGTGAAGAACACGCTGCTGGGCCGCGCTGCAGAAAACGCCGGTTACGGTGATCTGAAGAGCGTGCTGGAAGGCACCACTGCTATTGCAACTTCAGACGGCGATGAATTGGCCGCTGCAAAACTCCTTTGCGAGTATGCCGATAAGAACGAAAGCTTCAAGGTGAAAGCCGGTTTCTTTGAGGGAAAGGTTATTGATTCCGCAACTGTCCATAGCCTGGCTAAGGTGCCTCCGAAAGAGGTCCTGTTGTCCATGTTTATCGGCGGACTCAATAACATGGTGGCCGGTTTGGCCCGCGCACTCAACGCTGTTGCTGAAAAGCAGGGCGAAGGCGCTGCTGAGGCGTAAGAATGTCCTTGAATTTTAAAAATCATCTAAATTTAACGGAGGTATTATCATGTCTGAAAAAATCACTGCCATGATCGAAGAGATCAAGGCCATGACCGTTCTGGAACTGAACGAGTTGGTTAAAGCAATTGAGGAAGAATTTGGCGTTTCTGCTCCCGCTCCCGTGGCTGTTATGGCCGGTGGCGCTGCTCCTGCGGCGGCTGCTGAGGAGAAAACTGAGTTTGATGTTGTTCTGGCTGAAGTCGGCGCGAACAAGATCAACGTTATCAAGGTTGTCCGCGAAGTGTCCGGTCTGGGCTTGAAAGAGGCGAAGGATCTGGTTGACGGCGCTCCCAAGGCTGTTAAAGAGGCAGCGGGCAAGGACGAGGCTGAAGAGATCAAAAAGAAGCTGGAAGAAGCCGGCGCCAAAGTCGAACTCAAATAAGTTTGCCTTTACGAAAAAAGCACCATCTGCGGATGGTGCTTTTTTATATTCTTATCCGCGTACAACTATTGCGAAATGTGGTCGACTATGCTACAATACTGGTGGTAGGAGGGTCGCTATGACTATCACTATAAAACCGGAAGCGCGCAAGGCAATTTCTCTCGGATCCTTGTGTGCCATATCGTATTTGGCGGTGTATTTTTCCCGCAACATTTTAAGTGCGGTTTCTCCCGAGATTGTGGAACAAAACGTGTTTAATAATGAGCAGTTAGGCGTGTTTTCCTCTTTGTTTTTTATCACTTATGCCTTTGGTCAGCTTATTAACGGGATTGTGGGTGACAAAATCAAGGCAAAGCATATGCTCAGCTTTGGTCTGTTACTTGCCGGTATTTCGAGTTTGTTGTTTGTATTGGTTACCGATGTCCTTGTGCTGTCGTATATTGCGTACGCACTGGTTGGTTTTTTCCTGTCGATGATCTATGCCCCGATGACCAAAGTGGTTTCAGAAAACACCACCTTGATCTATGCGGAACGCTGTAGCTTGGGTTACACCTTTTCATCCTTGTTCGGCTCACCGCTTGCCGGTTTGGCAGCGTTGTTTTTGCCGTGGGAGGGCGGTTTGATTCTTTCCGGCGCTTTGCTCGCTGTCATGGGTGTCGTGTGCCTTGTTTTGTTTCGCATTTTTGAAAACAAAGGCTATATTAAATACCATCAGTACGATCGCCCGGTGCAAGAGGGGGGCAGCTTTCGCGTGTTATTTGAACGCCGGATTGTGCGTTTCACGGTGGTGTCATTTGTCACCGGTATTGTTCGTACAGCGGTGGTATTTTGGTTCCCTATTTATTTGGCGCAGTATTTGAACTATTCAACGGAAGCCTCTGCTATGATCTTTACGGTCGCCACACTTGCCATATCCGCATCCGCCTTTTTAGCAATCATGGTACACGCATTGGTGAAGCGCAACCTCATTTTGACGGAATTTATCGGATTTACATGCGCTTCCGTCTGCTTTTTGCTGTTGTTCTTTATTCATATTCCGTGGTTGAATGTTGTCTTACTTTCCTTGGCCATTCTGACATCGAATATGTCGGCGGCTGCCATGTGGAGCATTTATTGTCCAAGCCTGCGTGATACCGGTGTGGTATCCGGTGCAACCGGCTTTTTGGATTTTGTCAGTTATATGGCCGCGGCCGTGTCATCGTCTGTATTCCCGCACGTCGTTGATCTCATCGGCTGGAACGGCTTGATTTTAGTATGGTTTGGTTTGGTCACCATTGGTGTGTTGGTGACGCTCCCCATCACAAAACGAAAGGATACGAGGCAGTATGTTGAGTAATTACTGGAAACAGTTTAAAAGCGGCACCGATATTCGCGCTGTTGCGATGGACGGTGTGGAGGGGGAGCCTTGTGAGCTCACCGATGCCGTTGTTGAGCGTATCATCGGCGGTTTCGCTTGTTGGTTGTCCGAAAAAACAGGTAAGCCCTGTACCAAACTGACCGTTTCGGTTGGTCGTGACAGTCGGTTATCCGGCCCGCGCATCTGTGATGCTGTTACGCGCACTTTAAGCGCTACCGGTATACGTGTGCTGGATTGCGGTCTGTCATCAACGCCTGCTATGTTTATGACAACGGTTGATCTTGCCTGCGATGGTGCTGTACAGATCACAGCAAGCCACCATCCGTGGAACCGCAACGGCCTGAAATTTTTTCTGCCCACCGGTGGTATTGAAGGCGGCGATGTAACGGCTATCTTGGAAAAAGCCGAAACAGAGGAAAAGCCCGTTTCGGCTGTTGGTACGGTGGAAGCGGTACCGTATATGACGCAGTATGCTGCGCGTCTTCGCGAGCTGATCGTGAAGGAATCCGACAACGGCGACAAACCGCTTTCGGGACTACATATCGTTGTGGATGCGGGTAATGGCGCCGGTGGTTTTTATGCGAATGAAGTGTTGGCACCTCTTGGAGCCGATATATCCGGCAGTCAATTTTTAGAACCCGATGGTTCGTTCCCAAACCATATTCCCAATCCTGAAAATCCCGATGCCATGGCATCGGTTTGTGCTGCGGTGAAAGCGACCCGAGCGCACCTTGGTGTCATCTTTGATACCGACGTGGACCGTGCCGGTTGTGTGGGAGCAAATGGTCGAGAAATCAATCGTAACCGTTTGATTGCGCTTGCATCGGCTATTGCTTTGGAAGGAAATGAGGGTGGTACGATCGTCACCGACTCGATCACCTCTACCGGACTCAAAACCTTTATTGAACAGACGCTTGGCGGAGTGCATTGTCGCTTTAAACGTGGGTATAAAAACGTCATCAACGAGGCTTTGCGGCTGGGTGCCGAGGGGATCAACGCACCGCTTGCTATCGAAACGTCCGGTCATGCCGCGTTGCGGGATAATTACTTTTTGGATGATGGCGCGTATCTTAGCACCAAAATCATTATCAAGGCTGTAAAACTTCGTAAGCAGGGTAAAACATTAGACGATCTGATCGCCGCTCTTCCTGAACCGGTTGAAAGCTGTGAGATGCGGTATACGATTACCGAGCCGGATTTCAAAGTGTATGGTGAACGCGTACTAAACGATCTCGAAGCCTATGCCGCAAAGCAAGGGTGGCAGGTGGCGGAGGATAGCCATGAGGGCGTGCGCGTATCATTCCCGAAGGATAAGGGCGACGGCTGGTTCTTATTGCGGCTCAGCGTACACGATCCGGTTATGCCCCTCAACGTTGAAAGTGATACTGCCGGCGGCTGTGAGGTCATTTTGTCCCAACTTGCTCCTTTTATTGAAAAACAAACCGAATTGCGGAGGAAATAAGTATGGAATGGACTGAAATTCAGATTCGTGTTCCCACTGCCGATACCGATGAAGCAGCGGCGATCGCCAATATGATTGTACCGTACGGTATCTATATTGAGGATTACAGCGATCTTGAACAAGGGGCACGCGAGATTGCGCATATTGATTTGATTGATGAGGATCTTTTAAAGCGTGACCGTACCGTTACTTGTATTCACATTTACATCGCTCCGCACGAAAATCCGACCGAGGCGATTGCGTTTTTGCGTGAACGGTATGCGGCGGTCGGCATTTCATCCGAGGTGGTTGCCGACACAGTCAGCGAGCAGGATTGGGCGAACCAATGGAAGCAGTATTTTAAGCCCTTGGCCGTTGGTGATCGCTTGCTCATTTGTCCCACTTGGGAGAAAACGGATAACCCCGATGATCGCTTGGTACTCTCCATTGATCCCGGCATGGCATTCGGTACGGGCGGTCACGATACCACTCGTATGGTGCTGGAAGCGATGCAACCGCATCTGACACCCGACAGCGCAGTGCTGGACGTCGGTTGCGGAAGCGGTATTTTGTCGATTGCGTCGCTGTTGCTTGGCGCAAAAACGGCAATTGGTGTGGATATTGATGCACTGGCCGTTAAAACCGCCATTGAAAACGGCGAACTCAACGGTATGCGCGCGCCGCGCTACACGATTTTCGAGGGCGACTTGGTCGATAAGATCAGCGGCGAGTACGATGTTATCCTTGCAAACATCGTTGCCGACGCCATCAAACTGTTGTCACCCGCTATTCCGAAGTTTTTGAAGTCGGATGGGATCTATATCGTGTCCGGCATTATCGCCGAGCGCGGTGAGGAGGTACAGGTGTGCCTTAACAACTGTGGATTTGCGGTGGTCGAACGCCACGAGCACGGCGGGTGGCTGTGCTTTGTTTGCAGAAAGGATTGACAGTATGTCGCGTTTTTTCGTTGCTCCGTTTGACGGCGGTACGGCCGTTATCAGCGGGCAGGATGCACATCATATTGCGCGTGTGCTGCGTATGCAGGTTGGTGATTCGCTGACATTGTGTGATGCACACGGCACGGATTACGCGTGCGAGATCCTTTCCATTGATGACGGCGAAGTATCCTTGCGCGTGTGTGAGCGTGTGCCGTCGGTAACCGAGCCGACCACGGAGGTGACGCTGTATCAGGGACTCCCCAAAAGCGAAAAGATGGAATGGATCATCCAAAAATGTGTGGAGATCGGTATTACGCGCATCGTGCCGGTTGCCATGTCGCGCTGTGTTGTGAAGTTGACGAGTGCAGACGGCGAAAAAAAACGGTCACGTTGGCAGAAGATTGCTGCGGGTGCTGCGGAGCAAAGCGGCAGAGGTATTGTTCCCGAGGTCACAGTACCCATCTCCTTTAACGCCATGCTGTCGGCGCTGAAAAACGAATATGCCGTTACCTTTTACGAGGGCGGCGGGGTGTCCCTTTCGACACTCGTAGGGGAAAATACACAGCAGGTATCAATTGTGATTGGTCCCGAGGGCGGTTTTTCGTTGGATGAAATCGAAAAGCTACGCGAAAACGGTGCGCATATTGCGACGCTCGGCAAACGGATTTTGCGTTGCGAGACGGCACCGTTGGTGGCATTATCCGTTATTATGCAGTTGACCGGCAATATGAATTTGTGATTGCAAATCGGGAAAACTATGGTACAATAGAGACAACAGAAAGGATGATAATCATGAAAGTAACGAAAGATACCATCATTGGTGAGATTCTGGATATGGACCGCACGACGGCTCCGTATTTTTTGGAAATGGGTATGCATTGCCTCGGTTGCCCCTCCGCTCGCGGCGAAACGCTGGCGCAGGCGTGTGCCGTTCACGGTGTTGATGCCGACGAATTGGTCGCGAAAATTAACGCACACTTAGAGAAATAATAGTAGAAAGGCAGTTCGTGCGAACTGCCTTTTTCACAACAAGGGGAAAGTATGTTGGATGCTCGTTTAACACAAGTGGCAGCTTTTGTTCGTAACGGAAGCCGTCTTGCGGATATCGGTACCGATCACGCCCTTTTGCCGGCAGAGCTTGTGCGGCAAGGGGTATGTACATACGCGATCGCATCGGACATAAAAAGAGGACCGATAGCCGCTGCTACCCGTACGGTGGAAGAGGCGGGGCTTGCCGATAAAATCAATATTCGTTTGGGAAACGGCCTTCAAACCGTGAAACCGGACGAGGTGGATGATATTGTCATTGCCGGTATGGGCGGAGAAACCATTGCTATGATCCTTAGCGCTGTACCGTGGGTGAAGAGTGAGCGGTATCGACTTATTTTGCAACCGATGACGCGCGCGGAGAAATTGCGTCGCTATCTTTGGGAGAACGGCTTTGATATTCTTACTGAAGCTGTTGTGGAAGAATCAAAACATTGCTATACCGTGATTTATGCTGCATTTGTCGGAAACAGCTTTGTGCCGGACGAGCTTCTTTGCCATGTTGGCAGAATACCATTGCCGGAGGGAGCAGGGTACCTGCAAACCGTTAAAAAGCGTCTGCGCAAGCAGCAGGGGAATCCAACCGTCACAGCATTATTGCAACGGATTGACGACTATGAACAAAACGGAGGCATCGTATGACCGTACAGGATATTTTGCAGATGTTAACGCAGAAAGCGCCGCTCCAACTTGCCGAAGAGTGGGATAATGTCGGTTTGCTGATCGGTGATGGCGAGCGGGAGGTGAAAACGGTGGTTGTCGCACTGGATGTGACCGCTCCCGTTATCGACCGCGCGATAGAAG
>JAZRQG010000146.1:0-16291 GCA_045649625.1 Acutalibacteraceae bacterium | reverse complement strand
AACCTATGCACTGCTCAAAGAGAGCGATATGAATTTCGTGGGGAACGTGGAAGCGCGTGACGTGCCGGCGGGTGCCGCTGACGTCATTGTAGCGGACGGATTTTCCGGCAACGTACTGCTCAAAACGCTGGAGGGTACGGTCGGTATGCTGCTCGGGTATATCAAGCAGATCTTCTACACCAATTTGTTCACGAAGCTCGCGGCGCTGGTTATCAAGCCGCATTTGAGCGGGCTTAAAAAGAAATTATCGACCGAAGAAAGCGGCGGAGCGCCGTTGCTCGGTATTGCGAAGCCGGTCATTAAAGCACACGGTAATGCCAAGGCGCGTGCGATCAAGAACGCGATCCGTGTGGCGGCGGAATTCTCGCGTGCCGGTGTGATTGAGAAGATCACCGATTTTGTGAAGGGAGATACAGCGGATGATTCTGCAAAAGCTGCGTCAACTGCTGACTGATCGGTTCGGCTGTGACGGTGAGGAGGTCACGTTGGCGGCGACGCTTGATGACCTCAATCTTTACGCAGAAGATCGTGACGAGATCGCTGTCTGGTTCGGGGATTTATACGGTGTGGATATTTCCGCCGAAGAGATCGCCGCGTGGGAAACGATTGAAGACATTGTAGGATATATTGAAGATCATATGGAGTGAATGGTGATGAAAGACACTACCAAGCGTATGGTGGAAAAACTCGGGTATACGTTTCAAAACGCCGAGTTATTGGAAACCGCGTTGACGCACTCGTCGTATGCGAACGAGGGGAATCGCGGCTTGAAAAGTAACGAACGGCTGGAGTTCTTGGGCGATTCGGTGCTCGGCTTTATTACGGCGGGATACCTGTTTTCGCACAAGGGCGGCGAAGAAGGCGAACTGACGCGGTTGCGCGCTTCGCTGGTATGCGAAAAGGCGCTCAGCGCGTATGCTCGTAAGCTCGGGCTGGGCGATTGCTTGTTGCTTGGCAAGGGCGAGCAGCGCGGCGGCGGTGCCGAGCGTCCGTCCATTTTGGCGGATGCATTTGAGGCGGTGATCGCGGCGTTGTATTTGGACGGCGGTTTACAAGCGGCCGAAAGCTTTATTCTGCCGTTCATCAAAGAGGAACTTGCGTTACAGCAGCGCCGTCCGCAGTTCCGCGATTACAAGACGGCTCTGCAGGAGATTATTCAGCAAAACCCCGAGGAACGGTTGGAGTATGAACTCAAAGGCGAATCGGGTCCCGATCACAATAAGCGGTTTGTGGTGGAGGTACACCTCAACTCCAACGTGATCGGTACGGGCCATGGGCGCAGTAAAAAGGAAGCCGAACAGCAGGCGGCGCGTGAAGCGCTCAAGCTGATGGGATACGATGATTAAGCCACATTGTCACGCTAATGTTGCGATTTTTGTGCCACACGCGGGCTGTCCGTGTCAGTGCCGTTTTTGTAACCAGCGGCACATTGCGGGGCAGCATCACTTCCCGTCGGCAGAGGACGTGCAAAACGCGTGTGAAACGGCAAAGCGCACGCTGGACGAACATACGAAAGCGCAGATCGCGTTTTTCGGCGGCAGTTTTACCGCCATCGCGCGGGAGGATATGGTGCGGCTGCTGGAAGCGGCGGCACCGTACGTGGAAAGCGGCCCCTTTTGCGGCATTCGCGTGTCTACCCGTCCCGATGCGATCGACGAGGACGTGTTAACCATTCTCAAAAATTACGGGGTTACAACGGTGGAACTCGGTGCACAAAGCATGGACGATGCGGTGCTGGAACGCTGTCAGCGCGGACATACCGCCGAGCAGGTGGAGGATGCCGCACGGGCGATCCATAAAGCGGGATTGTCGCTCGGCTTGCAGATGATGACGGGCTTGCCGGGAGATACCGACGAGGGCGCGTTGCGCACGGCGCGGGCGTTGGCGGCGCTAAACCCCGACGAGGTGCGCCTCTATCCTACGCTGGTGATCGAGGGTTCTCCTTTGGCGGAGGATTATCGCAACGGCAACTATGCCCCGCAGACGCTTGACGAGGCAGTGGCATTATGCGCGCGGTTGCTGACGTTCTTTGAAGAAGAACGGGGCATCCCCGTCATTCGACTGGGATTGCACGCGGAGGAGGACATGATGCGGCACTGTATTGCGGGGCCGTGGCATCCTGCGTTTCGCGAACTCTGCGAAAGCCGACTGTTCCGTCAAAAAGCGGAGCGGCTGTTTTCGCAAACAAACAAGACTGATTACGTGCTGGCGGTACATCCCGCGTGTGTGTCCCGTATGGTGGGGCATCGGCGGGAGAATTTGACGGCATTTCGAAAGAATGGATATACGGTCAAGGTTGTCTCCGACAGCAGCATTGCTTATGGGGACATCAAGGAGGTCACAACATGATCCTGAAAGCGTTGGAAATACAGGGATTTAAGTCGTTTCCGGACAAAACGGTGCTGTCGTTCGGTACCGGTATTACGGCGGTTGTCGGTCCGAACGGAAGCGGAAAATCCAATATCAGTGACGCGGTGCGTTGGGTGTTGGGCGAGCAGTCCAGCAAGACCTTGCGTGGCTCTAAAATGGAGGACGTGATCTTTAACGGTACCTCCAAGCGCAAAGCTACCGGCTTTGCGGAGGTGTCGCTCATCATCGACAATACGCAGCGCTTGCTGGATTTTGATGCGGATGACGTGAAGGTTACCCGTCGGTATTATCGTTCGGGCGAGAGCGAGTATTTGCTCAACAATGCTTGTGTCCGACTGCGCGACATACAATTGCTGTTTATGGATACGGGTCTCGGTCGTGATGGCTATTCCATGGTCGGACAAGGTAAGATTGATGCGATCGTTTCCTCAAAATCGGAGGAGCGCCGCGAGATCTTTGAGGAAGCGGCAGGAATCGCCAAATACCGCTATCGCAAGAACGAGGCGGAGCGCCGCTTGAAGTCGGCGGAGGAGAATTTGTTGCGGCTTCGTGACATCCTCAAGGAACTCGAGGAGCGCGTCGGGCCCTTAAAGATTCAATCCGAAAAAGCGAAGAAATACTTAACCTACGCGTCCGAGAAAAAGGAACTGGAGATCGGCGTGTGGCTGAATACGATGGCGCATTCCCGTGAGATCTTGCGGGATATGGATGCGAAATTGGAGCTTGCCCGCACGCAGTATGAAGCGACGGGGAGCGCGATCGAGGATGCCGAAAATCAGTTGGAAGCGCTTGCCGAGGCAGGGCGTTCACTGTCCGCTGAAATGGAGCGGCTGCGTACCGAGTCGGGGCAACTGGAGGAGGAAGCCGTTCGTTGCGAAGGAAATGCCAATTTGGTGCGCAACGACATTTCTCATAACGAAGAAAACATCGCCCGTATCCGTGGTGAGATCGAACAGACGGAGCAGGGCAACAAGAAAATAGAGGAAACCATCGCTGCCCGTCGCGAGGAGATCGCCGAAAAGGAGCGCGAGATCGCCGAGGCGGAGCGCCGACAGATGGAACTGACCGAGCAGTGGGAAGCGCTACTACGCAGTAACGAGGAGGTTTCCGGTCAGATCGAGGAGCTTAACCGCAAGGCTGCCGAATTTGCGGCGCAGTTGTCGGATATTCGCGTGAAGACCGTGACGAATGAATCGTCGCTGACCGAGATCACGTTGCGCGTGTCGCAAGTGACGGTGACGCTTACACAGCGCACCGAGCAGCGCGACGAGGCACACAAGGAGCACGAGGCGTGCGAAGTGGATTACCGCGCGTTGTGTGACAAGATCGAGGAACTGCAAAACGCGTTGCGCGGCTACGAGATGCGGTACAATGCGCGTCTTGCCAAGCTGGAGACCGCCAAGCAGGACACCGACCGTCTGCATCTGGACGTGGAAGAAAAGCAGCGCCGTATTCGTATGCTGGAGGAGATGGAGCGCAGCTTAGAGGGCTTCTCGCATAGTGTTAAGAGTATTGTCAAGCAAGCGGAGCGCGGGGAATTGCGCGGTATTCGCGGGCCGGTTTCCCGCCTGATTCACGCGCAGTCAAAATACGCGCTTGCGGTGGAAACGGCGCTGGGTGCCGCGGCGCAGAATATTGTGTGTGACCGCGAGGAAGATGCCAAGCGCGGCATTGCGTATCTGAAGGATACGAAGGGCGGTCGCGCGACGTTCTTGCCCATCCAGTCCATCAAGGGGACGTTGCTCAGTGAGCCGTCTTTGGAGGATGAAGCGGGCTTTGTGGGGCTTGCATCCTCGCTGATCGAGGTGGATAGCGAATACGAGCACATCGCGCGGAATTTGCTTGGACACGTGGCGGTTGTTGAGGATCTCGATTATGCCGTGTCGATCGCGCGGAAGTATAAATATCGTTTCCGTGTGGTGACGCTGGACGGTCAGGTTGTTAACGCGGGCGGCTCGCTGACGGGTGGTTCGCACGTGAAGGGCGCGGGACTTCTCTCCCGCCGCAGTGAGATCGAGCGCTTAAACGGCGAGCTCAAGAAATTGCAGGAGAAGGAACTGCAGGCGCAGGCGACCATGAAAACCCTGCAGCAGGATGCCGCCGCTTCGCAAGCGGAGGTGCTTGGTACACAGGGTGAGTTGTCTACGGCGCAGGAGGATAAGATCCGCTTGGAGGGCGAGCTTAACCGCTTATCCGAGTGGGAGACCACTTGCTCTGCCGCGGTACAGGAGTGCACCCGCGAGATTGAGGATCTGAATTGCCGCGCTGAGGCTTGCCGTACGGCAATGAGCGGTGCCGCTGAGGAAAGCATGGCGGTTACCGAGCAGAAAGAGGCAGTGGAACAAGAACTGACCTCTTTGGACGGCGGCCGTCAGAAGCTGTCGGAGGAGCGCGAGGCGCTCTCGGATCGCATCGGTGATCAGAAGCTAGCTGTGGTGGCGTTCCGAAAGGAGATCGAGGGTATCGAAGAAGCGGTCGCGGAATTGCAGACGCGTAGGGCCGACCAAAGCGGTGCCAGACAGTTGATGGAGGAGCAGATCACCGAGCTTGCCCGCCAAAACGAGGAGCGCGAAGCGCAGGCGTTGCTTTTGGTGCAGCGTGCCGAGGAGCTGCGCGCACAGGCAAAGGAAGCGGTCGCGAGCGTGGGCTCCTTGTCCGAGCAGCGGATGCAAGGTGAGGCACAGCAAACCACCTTGCGTCAGCTTAGCCGTGACAAGGCGGATGAGCGTGAGCGCGTGGGTCGCGATATGACCCGTTTGGAGGAAAAATGTGCGGCGGCGCAAAAGGAAACCGAGGATATTGTCAGCCGTTTATACGAAGAATATGAATTGACGCTCAGCGAGGCAGAGGCGAATGCCAAACCGATTGAGGATATGACGGAGGCAACGCGCCGTTTGGCTGAATTGAAAAACAAGATCCGTGCACTCGGCAGTGTCAATGTCGACGCGGTGGAGGAATACAAGGAAGTCAGCGAACGCTATGAGTTCCTGAGTGCCCAGGTGAACGACGTTGAGGTATCACGCGAAGAACTGCTCAAGCTCATCGGCGATTTGACCGTGCGGATGCGCGAGATGTTTATTGAGCGCTTTAATCAGATCAACGTGCATTTCGGCACGGTGTTTAACGATCTGTTCGGCGGCGGTAAAGCCGAGTTGGTGCTGACCGATCCGCAGGATATTTTACATTCCGGCATTGAGATGCACGCGCAACCGCCCGGAAAGGTCATTCTCAATATGGATGCGCTATCGGGTGGTGAAAAATCGCTGGTGGCGACCGCCTTGTTATTCGCCATTTTGAAGGTCACGCCGTCGCCGTTCTGCGTGTTGGACGAGGTAGAGGCAGCACTGGACGACGTCAACGTTGACCGTTATGCGCAGTATTTGCGCCGTATGTGCGACAAGACGCAGTTTATCGTGATCACACACCGCCGCGGCACGATGGAGGAAGCCGACGTGTTGTACGGTGTGACGATGCAGGAGCAGGGTATTTCCAAGCTGCTCGAGCTGCGCGCCAGCGAGGTTGAGGCGAAGCTCGGTATTACGGGCAACGCACAGTAAGGAGTACGTTTATGGGTTTATTTAACAAGATTGGCGAAGGGCTTCGCAAGACGCGCGAATCGCTGATGGGGACCGTGAGCAATATGCTGCACGCGTTTACCCGTATCGACGAGGAGCTGTTCGAGGAGCTCGAGGAGATCCTCATTGCGGGCGACGTGGGTGTGGCGACCGCCGGTGCGATGTGCGAGCGCTTGCGCGAGCGCGTCAAGGAGCAGGGCGTGACCGATCCCGCCGTTATTCGTGATCTGCTTAAAGAAATCGTGCAGGAGATGATCGCGGGTGAATCGGAGCTGAAGCTCGATACCAAGCCGTCGGTGATCCTGGTGATCGGTGTCAACGGGGTGGGAAAAACCACCTCGATCGGCAAGCTTGCCGCGCAGTTTAAGGCGCAGGGAAAGCAGGTGATCTTGGGTGCTGCCGACACGTTCCGCGCGGCGGCGATCGAGCAGTTGGAGATCTGGGCAGAGCGCGCAGGTGTGGCCATCGTCAAGCACGCGCAGAATGCCGATCCGGCGGCGGTGGTGTTTGATACCGTTTCCGCTGCCAAAGCGCGCGGTGCGGACGTGGTGATCTGCGATACCGCCGGTCGCTTGCACAACAAAAAGCACTTGATGGATGAGCTCGGCAAGATCCGCCGTGTGATTGACCGCGAATTGCCTGAGGCGAGCTGTGAGGTGCTGCTCGTGCTGGATGCCACCACCGGACAAAACGCGGTAAACCAAGCGAAAGAATTTCGTGAGGCCGCCGGTATCACCGGTATTGTGCTGACGAAGTTAGACGGTACGGCGCGCGGGGGTGTGGTGCTGACCATCCGTGAAGAGCTCGGCATACCGGTGAAATTCATCGGTGTTGGTGAGGGGATCGACGATCTGCAGCCGTTTGATGCCAAGGCGTTTGCCGAGGGGTTATTTGGAGGATAAGATGCAGTATATTTTAGCGACGCATAATAAAGATAAGATCATTGAAATGTCGCGCATTTTAGAGCCGCTCGGCATTGAGGCGGTGACCGACCACGATCTCGGCATTGAATTACCTGAGGTGGACGAGACGGGCACGACCTTTGCCGAAAACGCGTATCTGAAAGCGGTATCCGCGTGCGAGTTTACGGGATTGCCTGCCGTGGCGGATGATTCGGGCATCGTGGTGGATGCGCTCGACGGCGCGCCCGGTGTGTATTCGGCGCGTTACGGCGGCGAAGGCTTGGATGATAAGGGTCGCAACCGCTTGCTGTTGTCGGAGCTTGACGGTGTGCCGCACGACAAGCGCACCGCGCATTATGCGTGTGCGATCTGTTGCGTGTTTCCCGACGGTCGCGCGCCTATCACGGCAGAGGGCGAGATGCACGGCATCATCGCCACCGACGAGCGCGGCGAGGGCGGTTTTGGTTACGATCCCTTGTTTTTGATAGGGGATAAGACGGTCGCCGAGATGACCGCCGAAGAAAAAGATGCTATCAGTCATCGCGGAAACGCGTTGCGCGTATTCCGTGAGATATTAAGAGGAGAGTTAAACGTATGACCAGTAAGCAACGCGCGTATTTACGGGGACTTGCCAATCCGCTGGAAGCGATTGTACACGTCGGTAAAGGCGGGGTTTCGGATACCCTGTTCAAGCAAGCGGACGATGCGCTGACCGCCCGTGAGCTCATTAAGGGCAAGGCGCTGGAAACGGCACCTGAAACCGCGAGAGAAGCGGCAGAAACGATTGCCGCCGCAGTGGGCGCCGAGGTGGTGCAGGTGATCGGCCGTGTGTTCGTGCTATATCGCCGTAACAACGAAGAACCGAAGATCGTATTGCCCAAAGGAAGGAATTAACTATGCCGCAACGAATTGCTCTGTTCGGCGGCACCTTTGACCCGATTCACAACGGACACGTGGAGCTGGCGCGCGAATTTGCCGCCTTGTTGTCGTTGGACAGGGTTGTGATGATGCCGACCTTTATACCACCGCATAAGCTCAAAAGCGACATGGCACCTGCCGTTGATCGGCTTATGATGTGTCGTTTGGCGTGCGCGCCGTACAAGGAACTGACGGTGTCCGATATGGAGATCAATCGTCGCGGAGCGAGCTTTACAATTCTTACCTTGGAGCAGTTGCATCAGCAGTATCCGGATGCGGAGTTGTTTTTGTTGACGGGCGCGGATATGTTTTTGACGGTGAGCACCTGGTATCGCTTTGCGGATATTGCGCGGCTGGCAACGATTTGCGCCGCCCCGCGTGATGCCGTCGATGCCGACCGCCTGCGCGCGCACGCAGCCAAACTGGAGGCGCTGGGTGCGCGGTGCGTAGTGGCGGACTTTACCGTGCCCGCCTGGTCGTCGACCACGGTGCGAAAACGACTTAAAAATGGGGATTCGCTGCACGACATGATTCCCTCGGAGGTAGCGGCGTATATTGTGGCGCATCAGTTATATACCGAAAATCGGCACTATCTGAACAAAGAGGAGCAATATATTGATATCATTCGCGGGCGGTTGACCCCGCGCCGCTTTGAACATTCGCTGGCGGTGGCAAAACAGGCGGAATATTTGGCAAAAAAATACGGTGCCGACCCCGAAAAAGCGCGGGTAGCGGGACTGTTACACGATATTTTAAAGGATACCGACGGCGATTCCCAGTTGCAAATTTTAAAAGAATTTGATATACTGTTAGACGCTGTGGAACAAAATGCGCCGAAGCTATGGCACGCCCGTGCCGGCGCGGTGTTTTTAGAGCATATTTTGGGCATTGAGGATCGTGAGATTCTGGATGCGGTGCGGTATCACACTACCGCGAGAGCGGGGATGTCGCCGCTTGAAGTCGTGCTGTATTTGGCGGATTTTACTTCCGCCGACCGCGATTATCCCGACGTGGACGTGATGCGGGAACTGACGGAACGCGATCCCGATGAAGCGATGCGGTACGCGCTCGCGTATACTATTGACGATTTGAACGCCGAGGGGCGGCCGGTGCATCCGAACACCCTCGCGTCTTATAAGGAAAGGACAGGCGATACGAATGGCTAAAGACAACCGTCAGAAAACCACCGGTAAAAAACGCAAGTTCAAGCTTCGCGGCAAGCGCCTTTTGGCAGTTACCGTAGCGGTGTGCTGTGTGCTTTTGGTGATTTTCGGTATCGTATTGGTCAATGCCATCAAAAACTCGAACCAAAAAGACGGTTCGGAATCGGACGTTAACGCCTACGATACCACACCGGTATCGCTTCAAAAGAAAGTGGCATACTACGTGGTGGGGTTGCTCGGTGAGGAGGAGACCTCGCCGACCTCGTCGCTCTTTTTGCTGTGCCATGATAAAAAGCAAAAGGCCTTGAACGTGCTGGAGATTCCCGGGTCGACGTATCTCGGTGACAGTGAGCTGTGGATCGAGAAAAAGGCGGGAAACGTATGGGGTAACCCTGCACCGCTGGATTGGTGTGATTTCGAAGGAAAGCGCATCTACAAAGCCCAGATCGAGGAGTGCAAGGAGCAGGGACATACCGTATCGCAAAAGGTTGGTTCGGCTTCGTATAACCTGATCTCCATCTTTAACGAGCAATATGCGTTGCCGGTGGACGGTTATTTTATGATTCCGCAGGAAGCGTTTGTGAAATTAGTGGATCTGCTCGGTGGATTGGACGTGGAGCTGCCCGAGGCGGTAACGCTCGGTGAGATCAAGTTTGGTGCCGGCGTCAAGACCTTGGACGGCGCGGGTGCGCTGCAATATATCACGATGGGCGGGGACACCGTTGAGGCGGAGCTTAAGCGCATTGAGCGGCAACGTCGCGTGTTCTTGGCAATATTCCAACGCTTGTGCCTGCAGACAGAGGAGCAGCTTACGGAGGATTCCTTGTTGCCGGTGATGAAAGGGTCTACGCCGTTCCGTACCCGTACCAACAATGACGAAATGCTGGAAATCATTGAAGCGTGGAAGAAGATTTCTGCCGAAAACATCACGGCGATGATTATTCCCGGTCAGGCGGCGAAATTGGAGGGCGTTTCGTACTACAGCGTGCATCGCCAGCAGCTTATCGAGGTGCTGAACACGTATTTTAACCCCTACGGTGAAGAGATTACCGAGGCATTTGTGCAGGTCACCGAGATCGCCGCAGGCGGCACTTCGGACACCAAATTGCAAACCATGGATCAGATTGCCGTCACACAAAGCGGCATCAAGGAAGAAGAAGACAAATAATGGAGCAGATACAATCTATGGAATCAATCGAACTTGTGAAAGCGATCGTGCGATCGTTGGATACACATAAGGCCCGAGACATTCGGGTGCTTGAGGTTGGCGAGGTCACCTCGCTTGCGGATTATTTTATCATTGCCGCTGCCACCAGTACCACCGGCGTGCGCGCGCTGACGGATTACGTCGACACCGATCTCGGCAAACGGAACGTGCCGTCGCCACGTGTGGAAGGGTATCAGACGCTCCAGTGGACACTCTTGGATTACGGCACCGTCGTTGTGCATATTTTTTTGGACAGTACGCGTGAGTTTTACGATCTCGAGCGTTTGTGGCAGGATGCCCGCCCGCTGGATCCCGCGATGTTTTTGGAGGATGAGAAGTCATGAGAAAATTTGATTTTGCTGCTATTGAAAAGAAATGGCAGACCAAATGGCAAACAGAAAACACCTTTGCCGCGTCGAGCAAGACGGATAAGCCTGCCTATTTTGCGCTGGTGGAATTTCCGTATCCGTCGGGGCAGGGGCTGCACGTCGGTCATCCTCGTTCGTACACCGCGCTGGACGTGGTGGCGCGTAAACGCCGTATGCAGGGGTATAACGTACTGTATCCGATGGGATGGGATGCGTTTGGTCTGCCGACCGAGAACTATGCCATCAAGAATCACATTCATCCCGAGATCGTCACTGAGAAGAATGTGGCACGTTTTAAATCGCAGCTTCAGGGACTCGGCTTGTCCTTTGACTGGACCAGAGAGATCAATACCACCGACCCCGCGTATTACAAGTGGACGCAGTGGATCTTTTTACAGTTGTTCAAGCAGGGGTTGGCCTACAAAAAGGAAATGGCGGTCAACTGGTGTACCTCCTGCAAGTGTGTGCTTGCCAACGAAGAGGTTGTCGGCGGCGTGTGCGAGCGTTGCGGCGGCGAGGTCGTGCGCAAGGTCAAGAGCCAGTGGATGCTCAAGATCACCGCGTATGCACAGCGTTTGATCGACGATCTGGAGCTGGTGGATTATCCCGATCGCGTGCGCGCACAGCAGATCAACTGGATCGGTCGTTCTACCGGTGCGCAGGTCACCTTTAAGACCACTGCCGGCGAGCCGGTTGTGGTGTATACCACTCGCCCGGACACGCTGTTCGGGGCTACATACATGGTGGTATCTCCCGAGCATCCGTTGCTCGAAACCTGGATTGACGCTGGAAAATTGAACAACGTTGACGCGATCCGCGCCTATCAGGAAGCGGCGGCGCGCAAGTCCGATTTTGAGCGCACCGAGGTTGCCAAGGACAAAAGCGGCGTATGCCTCGACGGTGTGGTTGCCATCAACCCCGTCAACGGCCGTGAGATCCCGATCTTCATTTCCGACTACGTGCTCGTGTCTTATGGTACCGGCGCGATTATGGCGGTCCCCGCGCACGATACGCGCGACTGGGAGTTTGCCAAGAAATTTGATTTGCCCATCGTCGAAGTCGTCAAGGGCGGCGACGTAGAGAAGGAAGCCTTTACCGATTGTGCCACCGGTACGATGGTCAACTCCGGTTTCCTCGATGGATTGTCGGTTGAAGAAGCCAAAAAGGCGATCATTGAGTTCCTCACCAAAGAGGGGATCGGTAAGCAAAAGGTCAATTACAAGTTGCGCGACTGGGTGTTCTCCCGTCAGCGCTACTGGGGTGAGCCGATTCCGATCGTACATTGCCCGCACTGCGGTCAGGTTGCCGTTCCCGAGGAGCAGCTACCGATCCGCTTGCCGATGGTGGATAGCTACGAGCCCACCGATAACGGCGAATCCCCGCTTGCTGCGATCGATTCATGGGTGAACACCACTTGCCCGAAGTGCGGTGCTCCCGCCAAGCGTGAGACCGATACGATGCCGCAGTGGGTGGTTCCTCGTGGTATTTCCTGCGGTATTGCGATCCGCACAACGACAAGGCGCTCGCTTCCAAGGAAGCACTCGAATACTGGACGCCCGTTAACTGGTATAACGGCGGCATGGAGCATACCACGCTGCACTTATTGTACAGCCGTTTCTGGCATAAATTCTTGTACGATATCGGTGTAGTACCCACTGCCGAGCCGTACGCGAAGCGTACCAGTCACGGCATGATCCTCGGCGAAAACGGCGAGAAGATGTCGAAATCGCGCGGCAATGTGGTCAACCCAGACGATATTGTGGCGGAATTCGGCGCGGATACCTTGCGCGTGTATGAAATGTTTATCGGCGACTTTGAAAAAGCGGCTCCGTGGTCCAGCGCGAGCATCCGCGGCGCACACCGTTTTCTGGAGAGAGTGTGGGCGTTGTCGGAGTCACTCACGGAGGGCGACAGTATCCGTCCGGAGCTGGAGATCGCCATCAACCGTACCATCCGCAAGGTTGGTGAGGACATTGAGAATCTCAAATTCAACACAGCGATTGCCGCGATGATGGCGTTGCTCAACGAGATGACCGACGTTGGCGGTCCTAACCGCGCGGAATATGCGGTGTTGGTGCAATTGCTCAATCCGTTTGCACCGCACATGACCGAGGAACTGTGGGAGCAACTGGGGCATACCGAGGAGCTCGCGTATGCGCCGTGGCCGACCTACGATCCGAACAAGTGCACTGCCGATACGGTGGAGATCGCCGTGCAAATTAACGGAAAGATCCGCACCCGTATCATGGTGGGAATGCAGGACGATGCTGCGACGGTGCTTAGCGAGGCAAAAGCGGATGAGCGAATCGCGGCCGAGATCGCGGGAAAACAGATCGTCAAGGAACTGTACGTGCCGCAAAAGCTCGTGAATATCGTTGTGAAGCAAAATTAAAAAAAGCACTTGACGATGGTGATTTTCTGTTGTATACTACAAACAGTGTCACTATGGGTCACTGTGAGAATTACCCCTGCTGGTGAAGCGGAGGGAGGGAATAAGAATGTCAGAAGTCAAAGTGAAAGAGAATGAATCTCTGGACAGTGCTCTGCGTAGATGGAAGAAATCTTGCGCACGTTCCGGTGTGCTTGCTGAGGTCCGCAAAAGAGAGCATTATGAAAAGCCTTCCGTTCGTCGTAAGAAGAAGTCCGAGGCCGCTCGTAAAAGAAAGTTCAAATGATTCAAAAAACGGGCAATGAAATTGCCCGTTTTTTCTTTACCTTGAGAAAGGATCGTCGGTGTTATGGCCTTGTTTTACCCCACACGGTATAAAAATTGTATTACGGATATCACGCCGGAGGAGTTACAGGCGCTCGGTATCCGCGGATTGTTGTTGGATGTAGATAACACCTTGACTACCCACGGCAGCCAAGAGCTGTCCGCTGAGGTGCAGGGTTGGCTTTCGAAAATGAAAGAAGCGGGAATTCGTATGACGGTGGTGTCCAACGCCTGGGAATGGCGGGTGGCACCGTTTGCCGATAAGATCGGCTTGCAGCACACGTCGCTCTCCTGCAAGCCGTCACCGTTTGGCTTCTGGCGTGGTGTGCGGCGCTTAGGGTTACTGAAAGCGCAGTGCGCGGCGGTTGGTGATCAGGTGTTTACCGATATTCTCGGCGCTAACGTATATGGTATTACTTGTTTTCAGGTGATGCCGATGGATCCCGATACCGACAAACCGTTTTTACGCGTTCGTCGTCGATGGGAGCGTCGGATCTATCAAAATCGAAAGGGGCGGGGAGAATGATCGCTCGATTTGGGCCGGCGGGTAACAGCGACTCGTTTTACGCCGTCGGTCATAAAGCAACGGTGGAAGCGCCCGCGTGGCTACAGTCCTTGGGACTCACCGCGTACGAATATCAGTGCGGGCGCGGGGTGCGCGTGTCGACGGATACCGCCAAGGCAATGGGCGAGGCGGCCGCGCAGTGTGACGTTCAGCTTTCTCTGCACGCACCGTATTTTATTTCGCTGGCTTCCGCAGAGGCGGAAAAGCGCGAGAATTCTGTGCGGTACATTTTGGAAAGTGCGAGAGCTGTCGCCGCCATGGGCGGAAAGCGCATCGTGGTGCATCCCGGTGGTTTGGGCGGCTTGTCCCGAAGGGACGCGACGGCGCTTGCCGCCGAGACCTTGCGCCGTGCGCAACGGGTGCTCGATGAGGAAGGCTTGTGTGATGTGCGTATTTGTCCCGAGACGATGGGGAAGATCAATCAGCTTGGCGATTTAGACGAGGTGCTTGAATTCTGCAAGGTAGACGAGCGGTTTTTGCCGTGTATTGATTTCGGGCATCTCAATTCCCGTACGCAGGGGAATTTAAATTCCCGTGAAGCGTTTGCGTCGGCGCTTGATCGATTACATAACGATCTCGGTGCCGAGCGCGCGGCTGTGTTCCACGCGCATTTTTCCAAGATTGAATACACAAAAGGCGGCGAGAAACGCCATTTGACCTTTGAGGATACGGTCTACGGTCCCGATCCCGCACCGCTGATGCAGCTTATTCGCGAGCGGGGATTGACGCCTACCTTTATTTGCGAGTCGGATGGCACGCAGGCAGAGGATGCGCGTGTGCTGATGCGGTTATATGAGGGCCAAGTGATATGAACACAAGACTGGAACGGCTCGGTCGGTTGTTGCCCGCCGACGATACCGCCGCACTGATTACGGCAAAGCATCACGTTCGGTATTTGACCGGTTTCCCGTCGGGGGATAGTTTCCTGTTCATTACGCGCGAAAAAAGATATTTCTTGACTGATTTTCGGTATTTTGAAATGGCGAAGCAGATCGTGCAAGGCGCCGAATGCCGCAGGATCACACGGCTCTCTGAGGCAGTGTGCGAAATTGCGGAACGTCACGGGTTGCGGAAAATCGTATTGGAAGCTGCCGAAACGACGGGTTCCTTTTTGGAACGGTTGCGCGGACAACTTGGCGGCATTGCCGTGGACGTATCCTCTGATCTGGATGCGTGGCTTTCGGACATGCGTGCGGTCAAAAACGAGTATGAGGTTGGCAAAATCCTGCAGGCGCAGGCATTGGCCGAGGAGGGCTTTGACTATATTGTGCAGCATATCCGTGAGGGGATGACCGAGCGGGAAATTGCACTGGAACTGGAGTTTTATATCCGCAAACGTGGAGCTGAGCGGGTAGCGTTTGATTTTATTGTGGTGTCGGGTGCGAACTCCTCCTTGCCGCACGGTATCCCGACGAACAAGCCCGTCCGACGCGGTGATTTTATCACGATGGATTTCGGTGCGGTGGTGGACGGCTATCATTCCGACATGACACGCACGGTCGCTTTGGGCGCTATCAGCGAGGAGCAACAGCGCGTGTATGCCACGGTGCTTAAGGCCCAATCGGAAGCGCTAAACGTGCTGAAAGCCGGGCTTCCCTGTGCCGAGGGCGATGCGGCGGCGCGCCGTGTGATTGAAAGCGCCGGCTACGGCGATTGCTTCGGGCACGCGACCGGTCACGGGGTAGGCGTGCAGATCCACGAGGAACCGCGTTTGTCGGCGGCAGGGGAACAGCGGTTGCAGGTGGGCAATATCGTGACGGTGGAACCGGGCATTTACCTTGAGGGGCGGTTCGGTGTGCGCATTGAGGATATGGTGCTCATTGAACAAGACGGTTGCCGCAATCTGACGAAATCTCCTAAAGAACTCCTGCTCATAAAATAACGAAAAGCGGAATAGACATATACTACCATTACTGTATAGAGGATGTGGGTGTATGTTTGTCTTTTCCGTTAAAACCAGTTATCGGCAGATCTTATCCGCTTTGGGTTGTGTTGCGGTCGTGGCAGTGGCAGTGGTGACGGCGGCGGTATTGCCAAAGCAGGCGGTCGTTGCCTCTGCGACACGTGTCACGAGCAGCGAGGAGCGGGTATCATATCTGCGCTCGCTCGGGATTGAAATCACAGAGGACAGCGAAGAGGTGCGAGAGGTGCGTATCCCCGACGAGCCGGATGAGGTGCTTTTACAGTATAACGCGCTGCAGGAAACGGTGGGGCGGTCGCTCACGGCATATAGCGGTAAGCGGGTGAGGTTGTACACCTATCAAACGGCGGACGGCGGCGAAGCACATCTATACGTATACCGCGATCGTATTGTGGCCGGTGACGTCGAGCATCAGGGAGAGTTGCAACCGATTGAGTAGAAAGGAAGTGTGGCGGTGCAGCGTTTGGATAAGCTGGTCGCTTCGCAAGGGACGCGCAGCCGCAGCGAAACGGTGCGGTTGATCCGATCCGGTCAGGTGACGGTGAACGGTGTGGTTTGCCGAGATCCGTCGGCGAAATACAATACCGAC
>JAZRQG010000145.1:0-5741 GCA_045649625.1 Acutalibacteraceae bacterium | reverse complement strand
CGGCCCGAAAGCGGCGATCGCGGTGCTGTCGGAGCTGTCTCCCGATCAGGTGGCGCTTGCCGCCGCATCGGGCGATCACAAGGCGTTCACCCGCGCGCAGGGCGTCGGCCCGAAGCTTGCGCAGCGTATCACGTTGGAACTCAAAGATAAATTTGGGTTGCCGTCTGCGACCAATGGCGTTACGTTGGATACGGGTACGTCGGTTGGCGGCTTTAACGCATCCGGCAATGCGGCGGAAGCGGTCGGTGCGCTGACGATGCTCGGCTTCAGTGCCGGTGAAGCATCAGCGGCCGTTGCTAAGTTGGACAGTGAACTGACTGTTGAAGAAATGGTACGGCAAGCGCTGCGTGCGCTTGGCAGGAGGTGATGAGCCGTGCAGGAAATGGACTACGAAAATCGCATGATGTCCACTGAATATCTGCCGGAGGATGAAGGGGATAATCCGCTTCGTCCGCGCACACTTTCGGAGTATGTGGGGCAGGAAAAGGTGAAGGAAAATCTGTCCGTGTTTATCAACGCTGCCAAGTTGCGCGGTGATTCTTTGGATCATGTGTTGTTGTACGGCCCTCCGGGACTCGGCAAAACTACCCTGTCCGCCATTATTGCGCACGAGCTCGGTGTGAATTTCCGTATTACCTCAGGACCGGCACTGGAACGCGCCGGCGATCTGGCGGCGCTGCTTACGAATCTTGATCAAGGCGACGTGCTGTTTATTGATGAGATTCACCGTTTGCCGCGTACGGTTGAGGAAATTCTGTATCCGGCTATGGAGGATTTTTCGATCGATATTATCAACGGCAAAGGGCAGGGTGCTTCGTCTATCCATCTGCCGCTGCCGAAATTCACCTTGATCGGTGCGACAACGCGCGCCGGTCAGCTCTCCGCACCGTTGCGTGATCGTTTCGGTGTGGTGTGTCGTTTGGAAATGTACACACCGGAGGAACTTGCCAAGATCGTCGCACGCAGTGCGGGCATTTTGGGCATTGCCTGTGATCACGACGGAGCACTGGAAATTGCTTCCCGTTCACGTGGTACACCGCGTATTGCCAACCGTTTGCTTAAACGCGTTCGTGATTTCGCCCAAGTCATGACGGGCGGCGGCATTGACGCGACCGTTGCGCAAACGGCCTTGGATAAGCTGGAAGTCGACGAGTTAGGCTTGGATATGGTCGATCGTCGCATGCTGATGGCGATGATCCAACATTATAACGGCGGCCCCGTTGGGCTGGACACGCTGGCGGCGGTGATCGGCGAGGAAGCCGTTACCATCGAAGACGTATATGAGCCGTATTTGCTTCAGCTTGGCTTTATCAACCGTACGCCGCGCGGCCGTGTGGTATTGCCGGCTGCGTATGCACATTTAGGAATCGCCCATCAGACTACCTTTGACGTGTAAAGGATTTTTCCTATGAGAACAGCGGAAAACTGGAAAGAGTATGAATTGTTAGACGCGACCGACGGTGAACGTTTGGAGCGGTGGGGGAATTGTCTCTTGATTCGTCCGGATCCTCAGATTTTGTGGAGTACCGGCCGCAGGCATCCTCTGTGGAAAGCGGCGCAAGCGCGGTATCATCGGTCACACACGGGCGGCGGTCATTGGGAGACCTATAAACCGTTACCGGATGTGTGGGAAATCGGATATGAGTCACCGGCTGCGGGTCTTTACGGACTGCGTTTTCGCTTAAAGCCGATGGGCTTTAAGCATACCGGCTTGTTTCCGGAGCAGGCTGTCAACTGGGATGCGATGGCATCCATGATCCGCGCAGCCGGCCGTCCCATTCGGGTGCTCAATTTGTTCGGTTATACCGGCGGTGCCACCCTGGCGTGTGTTGCTGCCGGCGCGCACGTGACGCACGTGGATGCTTCCAAGGGTATGGTCACTTGGGGGCGCGAAAATGCCGTTTCTTCCGGCTTAGCCGACCGTCCCATGCGTTGGTTGGTTGACGATTGCGGAAAGTTCGTTCAGCGTGAACAACGACGCGGCAATACCTACGATGCGATTCTGATGGATCCGCCGTCTTACGGGCGCGGCCCGAACGGTGAGGTCTGGAAATTGGAAGAGCAGATTTACGGTTTGGTGCGCGAATGTGTATCCCTTTTGTCGGATAACCCGCTCTTTTTCCTTGTGAATTCGTACACCACGGGCTTGTCTCCATCGGTGATGCAATATATGCTGGGATCTTTAATTGTCCCGCGGTTTGGCGGCACGACATCGGCGGATGAGATTGGCCTGCCCGTTATGCAAAGCGGGTTGGTTTTGCCCTGCGGAGCTACCGCTATGTGGAAGGCGGGTGACTGCGTATGAATATGATTTCGGTGGATTCCCTTCGTTTTCGGTATGAAGAGGGGGAAGAACAGCTGGATTCTGCGGTTGTGCTGGATGGTGTCGATCTGACCGTCCCGCGCGGTCAGTTTATTGCCTTGCTTGGGCATAACGGTTGCGGAAAATCTACGCTTGCCAAACATTTTAACGCGCTCCTGCTGCCGCTTGGCGGCACGGTGCTGATTAAAGGTATTTCCACGGCGGATGAGGATAAGCGCTTCGATATCCGCAGCACGGTGGGAATGGTGTTGCAAAATCCGGATAATCAGTTGGTTTCTACGATCGTGGAAGAGGACGTGGCGTTTGGTCCCGAAAATTTAGGGGTCGATCCCGCTGAGATCCGCGAGCGTGTGGATACCGCCCTCAAAGCGGTTGGTATGTATGAGTACCGCTCTCACGCTGCTCATAAGTTGTCCGGCGGTCAGAAACAACGAGTGGCGATTGCCGGGGTATTGGCAATGCAGCCGGAGTGTATCGTGCTGGATGAGCCAACAGCGATGCTGGATCCTCGTGGCAGAAAAGAAGTGATTGATACCATCTGCCGCTTGAATCGTGAAGAAGGAATTACCATCGTATTGATTACCCATTACATGGAAGAGGCTGTGTTGGCTGACCGTGTCGTGGTAATGGAAAACGGTAAAGTAGTGATCGACGGTACACCGCACGAGGTGTTCACAAAAGTGGATACTTTACGCGAACTGGAATTGGATGTACCTCAGCCGACAGAACTTTGTTACGCGTTGCGGCAGGCGGGTGTGGATATACCGGACGATGTGTTAACGGTTAATGAATGTGTTGATGCGTTGTCCGCACTCTTATAGAGGAAGAGAAACTTGATGGCTTTGATTGAAACAGAAAACTGCACATTGCGGTATTCCGCCGGAACGCCGTTTGAACGGGAAGCTCTCCACGATGTATCTGTCAGCATCGAGGAGGGTGAGTTTGTTGGTGTTATCGGTCACACCGGATCCGGAAAATCCAGTTTTGTGCAGTTGCTTAACGGTCTGCTAAAGCCGGATTCCGGTCGGGTTTTATTAGATGGCCGTGACATTTGGGAGAACCCCAAGGAAATCCGTAAGGTGCGTTTTGAGGTCGGTATGGTGTTTCAGTATCCGGAGTACCAACTGTTTGAGGAAACGGTATATAAAGATATCGCCTTCGGACCGCGTAATATGGGATTATCCGATGAGGAGATCCGCGAGCGTGTGCTCACCGCCGCCGAATGGGTAGGACTCAAAGCGGAATTGCTCGAAAAATCGCCGTTTGAGCTTTCAGGCGGTGAAAAGCGACGTGCGGCGATCGCCGGTGTGATGGCGATGCGCCCGCGTGTGCTCATTCTCGATGAACCAACCGCCGGGTTGGATCCGCGCGGCAGAGATTTGATTTTAAACCGTATCCGTGCGTATCAGCAGGAATTCCATACCACGGTCTTGCTCGTGTCTCACAGTATGGAGGATATTGCCCGCGTAGCGGATCGCGTGTTGGTGTTAAACAACGGTTCTGTTGCGATGTTTGAGACCACAGACCGCATTTTTTCACAAGCTGCCGAACTGGAAAACATGGGTCTTTCGGTGCCGGCTGTTACCAATATTTTTGCAAAACTGCGTGAACGCGGTTTTGCGGTGCCGGACAGCGTTTACACGGTCGAAGACGCTAAAACAGCGTTGCTGTCCCTCTTGAAAGGGGGTACCGACAATGCTGTCTGACATTTCCATCGGTCAGTTTTTCCCCGGAAATTCGCTGATTCATCGGATGGATCCCCGTGTGAAACTGGTGCTTACCTTTGCGTATATCCTCCTCATCTTTATACCGGACAACTGGATCGGACTGGCGGCTGCCATTTTTCTGCTCGGTGTGTGTATCGGATTGTCTCGTATTCCGCTTAAACTGTTCCTTAAAGGTCTAAAACCGGTGATTCCGCTGCTCGTATTCACCTCGATTATCAACATCTTCTATGTGGAGGGGCGAGTGCTTCTCAGTTTTTGGGTGTTGAAAATAACGCTCGAAGGCATTTTTACGGCACTGTTTATTTCGATCCGTATTTTATGTTTGATCGCTGCCGGTTCTTTGCTGACCTATACCACTTCGCCGACCACCTTGACCGATGCGTTGGAGCGTGTGTTAAGCCCGCTTAAGGTGCTTCGCATCAGTGTGCATGAGATTGCTATGATGATGACGATCGCGTTGCGCTTTATCCCGACACTGATTGAAGAAACGGATAAAATCATGTCGGCGCAAAAGGCGCGCGGAGCCGATATGGAAAGTGGTAATGTGTTGCAGCGTGTGCGTGCGTTGATTCCGGTGCTGGTGCCGCTGTTTATTTCTTCCTTCCGCCGCGCGTATGAGCTGGCAACAGCAATGGAATGCCGTTGTTATCACGGTGGGGAAGGGCGCACGCGCATGAAACAGCTGCATATGGTGCTGCGTGACTATGTGGCGCTTGGTGTGATGGCATTGTTTATTGTCTTGCTTATTTTAAGCAACGTGTTTGTTACACCCACGATTTGATAAAAAGGGAGGGTTCTGTATGGCGAATGTGTGTTTGACGTTACAGTATGTCGGAACGCGGTATCATGGCTGGCAGGTGCAGCCAAACGGCATTACCGTGCAGGAAACTCTCCAGGATGCGATTGAACGGGTAACCGGTATTCGCAGTGCTGTCACCGGTTGTAGCCGTACGGATGCCGGTGTACACGCCCGTCGCTTTTATTGTACGACCGCACAGCCGCAGCGTTTGTCTGCCGAAAAGTTCGTACAAGCGCTGAATGCCGTCTTACCCGAAGATATCGCGGTGCTTTGCTGTAACACGGTATCGGATGTGTTTCATCCGCGGTATTCGGCGGTGGCGAAACGGTATGTTTACCGCATTTGGAATGGGGCGGTGCGCAATCCGTTTGAGCAAGGCTTTTCGTTGCATTTGCGCTCGCCTCTTGATGTAGCGTGTATGAACGAGGTCGCGCAACTCTTTTTAGGTACACACGATTTCTCGGCGTTTTGCTCTGTAGGCAGTGCCGTGCAGGATAAAGTGCGGACGATTCGCCGATCCGAGGTGAAACGTGAGGGTGACATCGTGATTTACACAGTGGAAGCAGACGGTTTTTTGTATAATATGGTTCGTATCCTTATCGGTACAATTTTGGACGTGACAATGGGTCGTTTACCTTTCGAAAGTGTGCAACGCGCGTTAGAAACCGGTAACCGTGAGTGTGCCGGAGCCACTGCGCCCGCTTGCGGACTGTGCTTGGATGAAGTTTGGTATCAGAGGGAGGGACAGTCGTGAGCGAATCAAAAGCTCCGCGTCGGCGGCCGAAAAACCAGTATCTTCCGTGGCTGCGTTTGTTTGTGCGGCTTCTGATTGTTGTGGCTGTTTTGCTGGTCGGGTTTCTGATTTGGAATAACTGGGAAGTCGGATCGTAGC
>JAZRQG010000144.1:0-4735 GCA_045649625.1 Acutalibacteraceae bacterium | reverse complement strand
TCCTTTTAAAATCTCGATGGTTTCTTCGCTCGACGGTTCACCCACCGTGATGGGCTGGAAGCGCCGTTCAAGTGCAGCATCCTTTTCGATGTATTTGCGGTATTCTTCCAGTGTGGTTGCACCGATGACCTGAATCTCGCCGCGCGCGAGTGACGGCTTTAAGATGTTCGCCGCATCCACCGCGCCCTCGGCAGCACCTGCACCGATAATGGTGTGGATCTCGTCGATGAACAGCACGACATCTTTTGCCTTGGCGACCTCTTCGAGTGCGTTTTTGATGCGTTCCTCAAAATCGCCGCGGTATTTGGTACCCGCGACCATGCCGGTTAAATCGAGTGTTACCACGCGCTTGCCGCGCAGGGTTTCGGGGACTTCCTCCGCGACGATGCGTTGAGCAAGTCCCTCCGCCACGGCGGTTTTGCCGACGCCCGGCTCGCCAATGAGACAGGGGTTGTTTTTTGTGCGGCGGGAAAGTATCTGTACCACACGTTGGATCTCCTCCGTTCTGCCGATAACGGGGTCAAGTTTGCCCCCCCGCGCCATCTCGGTGAGGTCACGACCAAATTGGTCGAGCACCGGTGTTTTGGTCTTGCCGTTTGCGTTTTTGCCGGCGGGAGATGCACTCGCACTTTGCGGCGCACCACCCGCAACGGTTTCCGCAATTTCATCGATCAGTTCCCCCGCACGTACGCCGAGAGCGGTGAGTAGGCGCACCGCCACACTGCTTTCGTCCCGCAAGACAGCAAGCAGGATGTGCTCAGTACCCACGTATCCCTGTCCCGCAGAAGTCGCCTCCGCCACCGACAGCTCCATCGCCTTTTTGGTGCGAGGGGTGAAATCATTGGGACTTAAACGGGTCGGTTGACCGCCGTTCTCGCTTTCCGTAATCTTTTCCCGATACGCTGCCGCAGTAATGCCGTGCGCACCGAGCAAGGTACCGGCAACGCCCGTCCCTTCCATCAGCAGGCCCAACACAATATGCTCGGTACCGATGTAGGTGTGTCCTAACTGCTGTGCTGACTCAATGGCCAGATTGAGCGCCATATTGGCTTTTTCCGTAAACCCTTTAAAACGATACATGTATCATCTCTCCTTCAATCGTTCGCGCACCAGTTCCGCACGACGTTTATCACGCTCGGCGGGATCCAGTTCATGCCCTGTCTGCTGCATGAGGGCGGCGGGCTGTGCATCCACCATCAGATGGCTGATACCGTTTAAGTCAACCGATTCCAAAATGTTCATTGCAACACCCATGCGCACGTGGGAAATCAGCGACATAAATTCCTTGCCCGATAACAGCCGTGCGTTCTGCAACACGCCGAGCGAGCGGTAGATTCGATCCTCCAGCGCGGGTGTTGACCGCAGTTGCTCACGATACCCACGTTCTTCCTTGACAATCTGCGCAACGATACCTTTCAAATTTTCAATCGCTTCTTGCTCGGTGATACCGAGCGTGACTTGATTGGAGAGCTGATACATCGCGCCCTCTGATCGGCTACCCTCACCGTACATACCACGGATGGTGAGCCCTAATTTGGAAACGGTGTTGGCAAGCTGTTGTATCACACCCTTTTCCTGGAGCGCCGGCAGGTGCAGCATCACCGAGGCGCGCATGCCCGTGCCGAGATTGGTGGGACATTGGGTGAGATAACCTAAGCGATCATCAAATGCAAAATTCAGACGCGCATCCAGAAAATCATCCCAACAATTTGCCGCCGTGAACGCTTCGTCCAGTGCAAGACCTGCGTGCATTGCTTGAATACGCACATGGTCTTCCTCGCCGATCATCACGCTGACACTTTCGTCGGGAGACAGCAGTAGTGCCTCGCCCTCGGGACGTGCGGTGAAATCCGGACTGATCAGATGCCGTTCCACCATTGACAGCGCCTCCCATTCGGACAACTCGGTCATGCGGATGCACAAAAACGCACCGCTGCCGTCGGACGGGAATGCCTCAAAGATACGGCGGATAACTTCCTCCCGCTGTTCGGCTGTCATGCCGGCGGGAAAGGGCATATGATTCAAATTGCGCGCCAAACGGACGCGAGTACTGACAACCACGTCGCCGTCGGTACCGCTTTGTTGATACCACTTCTCTGTCACGTTACATCCCCCTCCTCTAATTCGCGGATACGATCACGCAGTGCGGCGCACTGCTCGTATTCCTGATTCGCGATATGCGCAGCAAGCTGCTCACGTAATGCTTTCAGTTCGTGTTCCTTTTTGAGAGACGTGTCCGCCTTGTCCGCTATCTTACCGGTATGCTGTGTTTTGCCGTGAATCCGCTGGATCGACGGCAACAGCCGATCATAAAACGTGCGGTAACAAGAGGGACAACCGGGTCTACCCATCTCCGCAATCTCCTTGAAGCTGCGCCCACAATCCTCACAGCGCATGGTATCTTCCGGTACGCGCTTGGCGGGTTCTAAAAACAGCGAGCCCCAAAAATCGTTGAGATCAAAGCCTAAGCCCCCAAAGGCGGTGTTAACCCCCTGCTTTGCAGCACAGTGCGCACACAGATTCCACTGGGTAGTCTTGCCGTTGACAGTTTTGGTGATATGGGTTGTCGCAGGATATTTCCCGCAATGATCACAATTCATACGCTCTCCTCCGTTCTCGTTTTCTTAAATATATGCAGCTAACATGTGCTTGAGCAAGGAAGCTCGCAAACGGTCTCGGCTTTCGATCGGTACGTCGCGGTACGCGCGTTCGGACAGCGCCGCCGCCATCACCCCCGCCGCTTGCTTGCTCAAAAAGCCCTGATACACCATGCTTTGTAAAATCGCCTCCGCTGCCGCGGGGACCAGCTCGTCCCCGATGGAGTTGACGATGTGCATCAGCGGCGTTGCCTCCCGTTGGGGGGGCACTCGACGGATGCGGATATATCCCCCGCCGCCGCGGCGACTTTCCACCACGTACCCCTGTTGCGGGGTAAAGCGCGAGGTCAGCACGTAGGTGATCTGGCTGGGGACACAGCCGAGCTGTTCTGCCAATTCGTTGCGGCGCAGCTGGGCCGCACCGTCCTCCGCCTGTTCCATCATACTCATAATATAGGCGGTTATCGCGTCACTGATACGCATAGGATCACTTCCTTTGCTCTTATGCTACAACGAAAGTCAAATAAAGTCAAAGTCAAATAAAGTCAAAGTCTGTTGTGTTTTTCTGATTTTCGGAGATTAGCGCCGTATTGCTCCCGTTTTCTCACGAAATCAACTTTTTTCAAAATTTCATCACCACTCGTCAATAGCGGCATAGGATGAAATGAAAGCAGGCATTAAGGTGACGCGACCCACTCGAACCTTACGCCTTGCGAAATCGAACGGGGTGAAAAGACCCGAAATCAGCCGCTTTGCGGCAGGTTCGAGTGGGTCGTGCCACCTTAGCCTGCGGTTTCACGGAAAGGGGGATAACCGAATATGTGTCTGCGTAATCTCTTCTGCGGTGAGGCGAACTGCTCCTGGTTGCTCTTCATCATCGTCATTCTGTTGCTCATCGACAACAGCGATTGCTACGACGGCTGCAACAACGGTTGCTACAACGATCGTAACAACGGTTGCGGCTGCGGTTGCTGATACTTGAATTTGAGGGAGGATCTTTGTTATGTGTCTGAGAAACCTGTTCTGTGGCAACGTCAATTGCACGTGGCTTCTGTTCATCATCGTGATCTTGCTGCTCATTGACAACGATTGCGGCTGCGACTGCGGCTGCTAAAGTCTGTTCGCGAAAGCCCGCTGTGACCGCCCGGTCACAGCGCGCTTTTTGCTGCATTTGACAAAATGGTGGTTTTTGTAGTATACTGTCATCGTTATGTATCCGATTTCAAAAATCAGGAGGATGTTGCATGACGGCAGAACAAATATCGGAAACGGTTTCGGTGTGTACGGAAAAAAGGAGGTGCCGCTTGTTCGGACTTCCGATGACACTGACACACTATGTCATCGACGGCGAATGGTTGGCCGAGTGCTCCGGTCTGTTTTCCGTGACCGCAAAAGCGGTATCTCTATCACATATTCGGAATATGGTAGTAGTGCAATCGCCTTTGGAAAAGCTGTGGGGACTTTCCACCATTCACGTGGCAACCGCCGATCCGGCGCTTCCGGAATTTGTGGTGCACAGCATCCGCGGTGCTGAGGTCTTCGCCGCCAAACTGCAAAAAGCCATCGATACTGCTTCGTGCCTGCGGCAATCGGTAACGGAGTAAGAAATTTAAGTGAGGACGGGGAAATATGGAACCTAAAAGAAGACGCTTTGGTGATCGTAAAGACGGTTGGCGCCTGCGCCATACGCAATCGGTTTTCTCGGTAATGCCCCATTTGATGAAGCGGCGCTCGGACGCGCAAGTGTTCTTTGATGAAGAAATTGATATTGAATACCTTGAGAAATACGTGCGCGCCATGCGCAAAGAATACGATATGCCGAATTTTTCGCTGTATCATGTGTTCATCGCGGCGGTGGTGCGGATGTTCGTGCTGCGTCCGCGGTTGAATCGCTTTGTCATGAACGGCAAAACCTTTGCGCGTAGCCGCTTGACCTCGTCAATGACGGCAAAGCGCAGCATGTCAAAGGACGCGGAGGAAGCCACTATTAAGCCGCGTTTTGAAAAGGCCGATACGATATTCGATGTCTACCGCCGTGTCAACGACGCGATGGAAAAGGAAGTCAAGACCACCGATGTGGAAAACAGCACCGACATCGCCGCGCGTATTCTAAACACCTTACCGGCGTGGTTCGTGCG
>JAZRQG010000143.1:0-2765 GCA_045649625.1 Acutalibacteraceae bacterium | reverse complement strand
CGTACAGTTTTTCGGTCTGTGTCGGGTTGATCTGATAAAACGAGCGGGGAGAGATACGAAACACGCACCCACACAAGGTATCTTCAATATAGCCGACCCCGTGCAGCACTTCTTCGCGATCGCCGAGTACCATGCTGGTTTGGTGCGGATTGATGTTCAGCACCACGGTGGTGATCTCGGGATGCCGTTCTAACAACGCTTGTACGAACCGCTTTTTCATCGGAAAGATAGGATGTGCCGCAACCAAGACCACCATCACCTGACCGCTGGTAAACCCGCGACGGATCAGCACGTGGCGCAAGAAGCCTTTGCGGCTGTCCTCCTGATAGGGGAGTATTTGAAATTCGGGGAGCATACGGCGAATGGACACCACGATCTTATCGGCGATGGGATCCTCGATCTGACAAGAATCCACCTTGACGATGCGGTGTGTACTGGATTGGTATACACCCGACAGGATCTCGTGCCGCCGCGTTAATGCAAATGCCGCTTGCACCTTGTTGCGATAGTGATAGGGGAAATCCATCCCAACGATCGGCGAAACGCGATGATAGCGACCGAGCAGGGAAATGACCTTTTCTTGCTTGTAACGGAGCTGTTGCTCATAGCTCATATTTTGCAGCTGACAGCCGCCGCATTTTTTAAAAAGCGGACAGCGCGGCAGCGTTTCGGACTTCGCCATTATTTTCCCTCCAAAAAGTAGGTGGCTTCCATATCGGCAACAGACAAGGCAAAGGCGAGCGGGAACATTTCAAAAGCCTTGCCGACGTTGCGTGCATCCTCATCGCCCGCAAATCCCATATGATATCGAATCGCAAAGGCCTCCTCGCGGGTAAGCCGCATATAACCCGAGAGAATATACACGGATTTTTCGCCATGCCCATAAGGGAGTTTATCGTCAATCTCGTAGGTGGGGACTTTCTGCCACACGCCGTTTTCATCCTTCACGTTTCGCGTGCCCGCTTTGTAAAAGTTGATCTTGCACACATCGTGCAACAGGGCGGCGATCGCGATACTTTCCTCACTATATGCCAATCCGTATACCGCTTTGACACGCTCGCGCTCAAGATACTGGTGCAAGCAATCGTATACATTCAGACTATGCTCAACAAGACCACCCTCATGCGAGCCATGAAACCGTGTGCTTGCGGGTGCGGTAAAGAAGTCACAGGCTTTGGATTCCAGATACTCCAGAAATTTATCGGCACCTTCACGCTTGATATGCTGTTTATAGGTCTCAATAAAACGCTCTTTCGGGCTCATAGTGTACTCCTTTTCATCATAGAAATGTCATGTTGATACCAGTATAAAGTCTTTTACGGAAAATTTCAAGATTTCGCGTGACAAAAGTATACGAATGGTGTAGAATAAGCGGTAGGTAAAGGGGATAGAGATATGAAATCTTTCTTTAAGCGCTTTATGGTTCCTATCAAAGGCTTGATTATCGGCTCCTCCATGGCGGTGCCCGGTGTCAGCGGTGGCACGATGGCGATCGTTCTCGGTATTTATGACCGCTTGCTCAGTGCCATCAGCGGTATCCGTAAAAATTTCAAAGAAAACGCATGGTTTTTGATTCGCTTTGGATTGGGATCGGCAATCGGTCTGGTCTTGTTTTATGAGTTGATCGGTTACCTGCTTGAGATTTTTCCAATTCCTGTTTCAGCGCTGTTTTTCGGCGCGGTCATCGGCGGTATTCCGACTCTGATGAGTAAGATCAAACCGGAAAAGGTAACAGCCAAATTTTGTGTCACATCCCTTCTGTGGGGCATTTTGGGTGTCGTGATCGTGCTTGGTGTGGCGAATATTCTGGACATCCTCAAATGGCTCGGTGTCATCGAGCCGAATGTCACCTCGTTGGTATCTACCACCGGTAGTATTACGCTGGCGAACATTCTGCTTTGGGTCGTGACAGGTTTTGTTATCTCCATCGCGTTGATATTGCCCGGCATCAGTACTTCACATATGCTGATTATTTTGGGCATTACCAGTATTTTAAGCATGCCGTTTCCCGCACTTGCTGTTATCGGCATCTCGTTGCTTGTCGGTATTTTCGCCATTACGAAGCCCCTGGAATGGGCAATGAATCGCTTTACACGTCCTACGTATTGCGTTATCATCGGGTTTGTGCTGGGCTCTTTGTGGGATATCTTTGAAGAACGGATCATTCCCGGATTTGGTGCGCTCGGCTCGGTGTGGTGGCACTGGGTGTTGACGATGGTTGCAGCGGTTGTTTTGTTTATTGGCGGTCTGATCGGACTCTTATACCTTTCGCGTTTTTCGGACGACTAAACGGGATGAGGCTTCGGCCTCATCCTTTGTTTTTTATGTTGATATTTTCTTTGAGTGACAGTATAATAGTACTGTTGTGAGGAGCGTGATGAGATGAATTACTCAGAATTTTATACGTTGCTGTCCGGTAAACGGGTGGCAGTTTGCGGTATTGGCCGTAACAACACACCTGTTGTGTTGCAGCTGCTTTCTCACGGCGCTCAGGTGACCGCTTGTGATAAACGCTTACGCGAAGAGCTCAGCGAAACGGCAGAAGTATTAGAGCGGGCGGGTGCCACACTGCAACTTGGCGACAGTTATCTGGATAACCTGGATGCTGAGCTTATTCTGCGTACCCCCGGTATGAAACCGTATCTGCCCCCGTTTGAGGCGGCACGCGCCGAGGGCAAGACCGTGACCTCCGAAATGGAGCTCTTCTTTGACTTGTGTCCCGCGCCGATCTATGCGGTGACCGGCTCGGACGGTAAGACCACAAC
>JAZRQG010000142.1:0-1856 GCA_045649625.1 Acutalibacteraceae bacterium | reverse complement strand
CGCGGGACTCGATATCCAGATGATTGGTCGGCTCGTCCAATAAAAGCAAATTGTCGTGCGCCAACATCAGCCGCAACAATAGCAAACGCGCGCGTTCGCCACCGCTCAGTGTCGACACCGGCTTAAACACCTCGTCGCCGTAAAAGAGAAACGCGGCAAGTGCGTTGCGGATCTCGGTTTGGGTAAGTTCGGGATAGTCGTCCCACAATTGATCAATCGCCGTTTTATCGTATGACAGTTGAGATTGTATCTGATCGTAATACCCAATCGATATTTTTGAGCCTAAGCGAAGATACCCGGAATATGGCTTAAGTTCCCCGGTGATAAGCTTCAGCAGTGTTGTTTTTCCGCAGCCGTTCGGGCCGATGAGGAAAACGCGTTCGCCGCGCCGCAGCCCAAAGTTAACGTTCGAAAACAGAGGTGTGGAAAAGCCCATGGACAGCTCGCCCGCTTCCAGCACCTCGTTGCCGCTGACGGTGTCGGCAGTAAAGCCGAAACGGATGGCACGCTCTGCCTGTTCGACCTGCACTTGCTGTTCCTTTAACCGCTCCAACCGCTTTTCACGGCTTTCGGCGGCGCGAATGGATTTTTCACGATTCCAACGCTTGAGTAGTGCAATGTTATCTTCCAGCTTCTTGATCTGCCGCTCCACCGTTTTGTGTTGGTGTAACGCCACCTCTTTGTCGCGCTCACGCTTTTCTTTGTGGGCCGTGTAATTGCCGTCGGTGGCATACACCGTTCCCTGCGTGATCTCCAGAGTGCGAGTCGTGACCTTATCCAGAAAATACCGATCGTGTGATATGATGACGGCGGCACCCGGATAGGAGCGCAAAAAGCCCTCCAGCCACTCCACCGAGGAAATGTCCAAATGATTTGTCGGCTCGTCCAACAACAAAAGATTGGCATCCGATAGCAGCAAACAGCCCATGGCGATCTTGGAACGCTGTCCGCCGCTGAGCGTGGATACCGGTTGCGAGAATTGTTCGTTCGTGAAGCCAAGACCGGTTAGGGTAGAGGCGATACGGCTTTTATAATACAGACCGCCTCCCGCCTCAAAAGCCTCCTGCAGCCGTTGCTGTCGATCCAACCACTCGGCGGGCACCTCGGTAACGGCGGTCAACTTTTCACCTAATTCGGCAAGTTCGCTTTCTATACGGCGGATCGGCTCAAAGACACGTTCCACCGCTTCCCAAACCGTGATTGCCTCGTTTTGGAGGGTGTGCTGCTCCAAATACCCGATGCGGGTGTTTTTAGACAGCAAAATATCGCCGTTGTCTGCCGATTCTTCACCGATCAACAGACGGAACAGCGTGGTTTTTCCGGAACCGTTGGAGCCGACCAATCCGATGCGGTCGTGCTCACCGACGTCGAACGACAGGTTGTCAAACAAGCAACGGTCACCGAAATATTTACTTACACGATGGGCGGAAAGAGCGCTCATAATGACGATCCTTTTAACAAATTTGTTACATATTATAGCAGGATTTTACTTGTCTGACAAGCCAAATTCTGGTATAATCACATTAGATTTTGCAATGAGGAGGATTTCCAATGATGAACTTCAACGAAGAACGGATGTATCACATTGGACTGAAACCGTCTGAGGGCGCAGAATATGCCATTATTACCGGTGATCCCGGACGTGTTGAATCCATCGCGCGCCTGCTGGAAGAGCCGCAGTTTGTCGTAAGCAATCGCGAATATGCCACGTGGGTAGGCATGCTTGCCGGCCATCGCGTCTTGGTTACGTCACACGGTATCGGCGGTCCCTCTACCGCAATTTGCGTTGAGGAATTATCGCGCTGTGGGGTTAAGACCGTGATCCGTGTCGGCACCTGCGGTGGTATGGCACTGCA
>JAZRQG010000141.1:0-8065 GCA_045649625.1 Acutalibacteraceae bacterium | reverse complement strand
GGGGAGCCTGGGGGAGCTGTACTATAACGGCCCCCAGGGTCTGTACGGTCTGCTCACCGCCACCCCGGAGGGGTGGCAGACGCTGCCGGTTGCCGCCCGTCAGGAGATCAAGACGGGGATGGCGCTGGTGCTCACCACCCTGGATGGCACCACACCCCAGCTGTATGGTATCGAGATCCTGCAGATCAAGTACGGTGGAATCAACTCCACCCGTCATATGGTTATCCGTGTCACCGACAGCCGCCTGCTCACCCTCGCCGGCGGCATCGTGCAGGGGATGAGCGGCAGCCCCATTATTCAAAACGGCAAACTGGTGGGTGCCGTCACCCACGTGCTGGTGGACGACCCTACCAAGGGGTATGCCATCTTCGCGGAAACGATGCTGGAGTCGGCGCAAGAGGTAGTAGAGAAACAACTGAAGAATGCGTCGTAAAATAACACGGGATGATGTTCTGCATCATCCCGTGTTTGCGTGTGTAGAATTTTGTCTTGCAATTTTGGGGAGGGTGTGATAGACTATACGTGCCAAACTAACTTAATAGGTGTGAAGCTGGGTGCGTTTTTCTTTTTATAGGAAAACGGCGCTTGTTTTTGCGCATACTCATATTAGTGAATTTGATAAAAATGCAAATTCCACCGATATGAGTATGTGTGTATTTGCACCCATTTCACATTGAGTTAGTTTGGCGACTATCGGAGTTTGCGTTTTTTGTGCGGTTACTTCGGTAGCCGCACTTTTTATTTTAAGGGGGTGAATTGTATGAAAAAGGAAACTATTTTAAAAATCTTGTTGGTAGTATTATGCACATTTATGGTTTTTATCTGCTATTCGTGTTTTTCATCACTTGGTTCCGGCGGCGCTTATGGTAAAAATGTGGTGAATATCAAAGTTGAAGGATCAAAAGTCTCATTTAACGTAAAATGCCCCGAGTGCGGATATATTGACTACGGTACATTTAGAAAAACGGTAGAAAAAGGAGAAACTCGTAGTGATTCAGCGCGATGCCTGAAATGTTATGAATTATATTCGATTAGTGTGACAAGAAGATGAATGAGGAGCTGTAAAAATGAGAAGATGGTTGTGTTTATTGTTAGTACTTGCGATAATGTTTTGTTCTGTTGGTTGCGATGAAGTAAATGGCGTAGTTGAAGAAGTTTCAAACAATCCAATAACAAATGCCGAAAAGGTAATGTCGGATAAAGAAAAATACGATGCGGCTATCAAATTGTTAGAGAAAAACGACTATACACATGCCATAGAGTATTTGGAAGAAATACCAAATTATAATGATGCAAAAGCACTTGCAGGAAAAGCACATTATGTGTATGGCTCGGAACTGTTTAATGAAAAAGATTTTACGAGTGCCTATACACAGTTCTTAGACGCAGATGGTTTCAGTGATATATCTGAAAGAAAATCTATGATTGATTATTACGGTGGTATATATTTAACAAACAATAATAAACATGTTAACGCTCTGTCTTATTTTAAAAGAGCACTTAATTCAAAGTATAAAAATGATGCAACTAAACATATAGAAGAAATTAGTAAAGAAATATTGTATGGTGTGTGGATAGGAGATTTCACTAATGATAATGGTGCAAAACTCGAAGCACATATTAATTATACAAATAACGGGAAATTTAGTGTAAGTTATGTTGATAGGGCAAATGGATATAAAGTAGTTACTGAATTTGGCGGTAATCTCGTGGTTGGAGCCGAGCACTCGGTTTTTGTCAGCGGGATAAATTTTTATAAAATTAAATTTGATATCAGTAGTACAAATCGTATGCGCATTACTTATGCTGATGACAGTATGTTATCTAAAATGCTAGTTAATTCTTATGAAAAGACAGCCGAATGGACTCCATCTTATAAAATATCGAACGTTACATATCCTACGATGACTATTCCTGAATTGTTTGGTGATTCACAAACAGAAGAAACAGAAACGAGTGAGTCAGCTGAGAATACTACCAAAGGGGCTAACGATACAGGCGAAAAAACAACAACCAATACTACCAACTCTAACGAACAACAGGCAACCAAACCGCCCACAACTATTACTACAACCAAGGAGATGCAACACACTCACAACTATACGCTTGCCGCAACCTGTGAGGAGCCGGCAAAATGTGAGTGCGGAGCAACTACTGGCGAGGCGCAGGGGCACAAATGGGTTGAAGCGACTTGTGAGGAGCCGAAGACTTGTGAAGTGTGTGGAAAGACATCGGGGTGGGAGCTATATCACTGGTGGGTGTATGCAACCTGTGAAAAGCCAAAGACGTGTCAAAACTGTGGAAAAACCGAGGGAGCGGCACTTGGACATAGATGGGAAGACGCAACCTGTGAAACGCCCAAAACTTGCACTGTTTGCAAAAAGACGGAAGGGAAAGCGTTAGGTCATGATTTGGACGGCGCAACCTGCGAAGAGCCGGACATCTGCAAAAGATGCGACATGTTAGAAAGCTACGAGAAAGGTCACGACTGGGAAGAGGCAACGTGTACCAAGGCAAGGTTTTGTAAGACATGCGGTGTAACCGAAGGCTCTCCTAAAGGGCATTATTACAACTACAACAGTTACGAAACAGTAACTGGTCAATATTGTGTATGGTGTGATGCACTAAATCCGGAATATCCTGATACGAGTAAAATCAAGTGTTTGGCCGAAGAGCGCGTAGATGTTATAATAACAAACATTACACTTTCGGATGCAACATATAATAGGTGGGATGGCTCCTTTTACTGTGATATCAACTTTTCCTGTACAGTTAATGAAAACAACTATAAGTCCACGTTTTGTTTTGACATTTGCGATGCTAACGGAATTGTAAAACAAGAGACAAGGTATATTTCGGGCGGTTATGGTCCTGATGAATCACCTACCGTAACATTAACATTCTCCGTTCCGGTTTCGAAAGATACTGTTAAAATTGTTATACGGTGAGGTGTCAATGTGTTGGTCTTATATTGACACACACGTGAGCGGCAGTCCGATTATCCAGAGCGGCAAGCTCGTGGGCGCTGTCACCACGTCCTTGTGGACGACCCCACCAAGGGCTACGGCATCTTTGCGGAAAATATGCTGAAGATGGCGCAATCCATATCAAAACAACAATTAAAAGAAGCCTCATAAAAATAGCAATAAAAGTCAACCGGTATGTCAGTTGTTCTTGATATACCGGTTGACTTTTTTAGAAATTTGCTGTATACTTGTTGAAGATTCAACAAGTATGCGACAGAGGTGATTTAGTGAAAGAAAGATTCGAAACTTTTACCGTACTGATCAACAGAATTGGTCGTAATATTCGTAAAATCAAGAATCAAGAGATGACAGAATACAAATTAAGAAGTTCGCATATTTCTTGTCTTTATTACCTGTATCTATCCAACGGACTAACAGCAACAGATCTTTGTGAACGGTGCGAGGAGGATAAAGCAACGGTTTCGCGAGCCCTTGATTTCCTTGAGGGGAACGGATTTATCACCTGCGAGTCCAAATCTGCTAAACGATATAAAAGTCCCCTTATTCTGACCGAAAAAGGAAAAGATGTTGGCAAAAAAATCTTTGACAAGATAAAACGTGTTCTTGATGAAGTCAGTGTTGGACTGACCGAGAGCGAAAGAATCGCTTTTTACAAAAGTCTTACCATTATCAGCGACAATCTTGAAAAACTCACTAAGGAACCCAAAGAATAAACCAAAGAAAGGAACTGGTTGTAATGAACAAAACCGACCCCAAATTCGAAGCCTTATTCACCCCGTGGAAAATCGGTAACGTGGAAATCAAAAACAGAATTGTAATGTGCCCGATGGGCGGCACGTCGCTGTTCGGTTGGTTTGAACTTAC
Source organism: Acutalibacteraceae bacterium (assembly GCA_045649625.1). GTDB lineage: Bacteria > Bacillota > Clostridia > Oscillospirales > Acutalibacteraceae > RGIG3009. The sequence goes on along the minus strand of JAZRQG010000141.1, from coordinate 4,214 downwards.
CGGCTGTCACTTTGATAAAGAGGCGGCAAAGCTTTTCCTCGAAAGAGCAAACAACAATGTGGGTCTTATCATCCCCGGTATCGCTCCCTTGCGTGACACCTTCTGGGGAAAGTGGCTTTGGCAGAACCCGAAAATGTTTGAGGATCTCAAAGTCTTTATGGACGAGATTCATAAGACGGGCGCAAAGCTCTTTATTCAGCTTACCGCAGGTATGGGGCGTTCCTGGGCAATTACCGAGCTGGTAGCTCCCTTACATAAAAACAAAATTACACGCGCAATCGTAAAGCCGATTATCGACACCTCGCACGAATTGGCATCTCCCTCTGTGCAAAAATCTCGTTGGGCGCACGATATCGAATGCCCCGAAATGACGGTAGAGCAAATTCGCGAAATCATTGAAGCGTTTGCTAAGACCGCAAAGCTTTGTAAAGAAGCCGGTGTTGACGGTGTGGAGGTTCACGCTGTTCACGAAGGATATTTGCTTGACCAATTTGCGATTGAATTTTTCAACAAGCGCACCGACGAATACGGCGGAAGCTTTGAAAACCGTTACCGTTTTGCTGCCGAGGTGGTAAAAGCCATTAAAGATGCCTGCGGTGAGGATTACCCTGTATCCCTTCGTTATTCGGTAGAATCCAAGATGAAAGGCTTCTGCGAAGGCGCTATGCCCGGTGAGGAATACACCGAGGTTGGTCGTAACATGGAAGAATCCGAAAAGGCTGCAAAATATTTGCAGGATGTTGGCTACGATATGCTCAACGCCGATAACGGCACCTATGACTCTTGGTATTGGGCGCATCCGCCTATGTATATGCCGGAAAACTGCAACCTTGACGATGTAGCACACATTAAAGAATTTGTAGATATTCCTGTTGTGTGCGCCGGCAGAATGGATGCAGAGGTTGGCGCTAAAGCGGTTGCTGACGGCAAAATTGATGCTGTCGGTGTTGCTCGTCAATTCCTTGTGGATCCCGAATGGATTACAAAACTGATCGAAGACAGACTGGAGGACATCAAGCCTTGTATTTGTTGTCACAGCGGTTGCTTTAACTTCTCGTCTTCAAAGGGACACGCGAACACGCAAGATTTAACAGATACGATGGGTCTTGCCCGTTGTGCGCTTAATCCCGAAACCATGCAGTCGAAGAAATATCATATAGAACCTGCAAAGAAGCAGAAGAAGATTGCTGTTATCGGCGGCGGGATCGGCGGAATGGAGGCTGCCAATGGTTGTGCAAAGCGGGGACACAGTGTAACCCTCTACGAAAAGAGCGACAAGCTCGGCGGTGTGTTTATCGCGGCAGCGGCTCCTTCCTTTAAGGAGAAAGACAGAGCGCTTATTGCTTGGTATATCCGTGAACTTGCCAAGTATCCCATCGATATCAAAATGAATACCGAAATCAAGGATGTAAAATCCTTGGATGCCGACGAGATTATTGTGGCTACCGGTGCTAAGGCTAAAAAGATTCCGGTAAAGGGTGCTGAAAGCGCGGTAGAAGCCGTAGACTATTTGCTCGGCACCAAGACCGTTGGTGAGAATGTGGTGGTTGTCGGTGGCGGACTTACGGGATGCGAAATTGCATACGACCTCTATCTGAACGGCAAAAAACCCGTCATTGTGGAAATGCAGGATGACCTGATTACCACCCCCGGTGTTTGCCTTGCCAACACCAGTTATTTGCGTGATTTCTTTAAGACTAACCATGTTCCGGTGCATCTTGAGACCTCACTTTGTGAGATAAACGATGGAAGCGTTACTCTTAAAGATAAGGAAGGCAAAACCTTTACCGTGAATTCCGATTCGGTGATTCTTTCGGTTGGTTATAATCCTGCCCCCATCGTTTCAAAAGGCAGACATATTCACGTGATCGGTGATGCCGAAAAGGTAGGGAATCTCCGTAGCGTTATTTGGGGTGCTTGGAGCACGTGTATGAAACTGTAAGGAGAAGATGAAAATGATTTTAACAAAAGAACAGCAAGCCATCCTCGATGGTGAAAAGGGTGAAACGCTTGCAAAGGTTATGAAAACCCTGGTTATGTACGGCGATGCGTTTGAGGCTGAAAAGCTGGTACCTATTACATCAAAATACAATCACCTTGTAACTTCCTTTGGTCTCAAGGTAATGTCTCCTGTGTATGACTTGATGCAACAGCTCTTGGACGCAGGTGTCTGCTCGGAGCAGAAATTCTCGGTTGACCCCCGTCCTCTTGACAAAAACGTTCCTGCAAACGTTTTGCAGAACCTCGTGTTCAATAAGTTTATCTATACAAAGCAGGATTTCTACGAAGAACAGCTTGGCAAGCTTGGTCTTATGGATAAAAACGCCTTTACCTGCACCTGCTATATGGACGAGGTGGGTAATACGCCGAAAAAGGGTGAGGTTCTTTCTTGGGCAGAATCCAGTGCGGTTGTTTATGCAAACTCGGTGCTTGGCGCCCGTTGTAACCGCAATTCCGGCATTATTGATATTATGGGTTCTATTGTGGGTTATGTTCCTTACTTCGGACTTCTCACCGACGAGGGCAGAAAAGCAACTTGGGTTGTAAAGGTGCAAACCACCAAAAAGCCGGAGGCACAGCTCCTCGGCTCTGCTATCGGTATGAAGGTTATGGAGGATGTGCCGTACGTTGTAGGGCTTGATCAGTGGATCGGAAATGAACTGAACGATTCCGCTTGCGCCTACCTCAAGGACTTCGGTGCGGCAACCGCATCCAATGGTGCAGTGGGTCTTTACCATATCGCAAACCTCACTCCCGAAGCGGTAGAGCTTGGCGAAACCCTTATTGCAGAGGGCGCAAAGGAATATATTATTGACGATGCCGAGCTCGAAAGAGTGAAGAACAACTATCCTGTTATCTGGAAGAATCCCGATGCGAAGCCTAAGCTTTGCTTTGTGGGTTGTCCGCATCTCTCTTTGGAACAGCTCAAGGATTGGACTGTCAAGCTCGAAGCCGAGCTTAAAAAGAACGGCAAAAAGAAGGTTACCATCAACACCGTATTTACTGCCGCTCCCGGCGTGCTTGAAGCATTCGAAAAGACCGAATATGCCGCACGACTCAAGGCGACAGGTGTTATCACCTCTTATATTTGTCCGCTTATGTATATGAACAATCCCCTCTGTAAAAAGATGCCGGTTATTACCTCCTCGAATAAGCTTCGTACTTACACAAGCGCGAGATATTATACCGATGCAGAAATTCTCGAAACCATTACAGGAGGTAAAAACGAATGAAAGAGTTCAAAGGTAGAGTTGTTACTCCTGGCGAAGTAACTGCCGAAGCGGTTGTAACAAAAGAAGGATTTAACACCTTGGCTTCGCTGCAGATGGCGTTGCAGTTTGGTGATAAGGAAGTAAAATGCGGAGATCAGAGCAATAAGGAGCTTTACGGCAAACCGCTTATAAACAAAGCGCTTTGTTTGCCCCAGACCATCGGCTCTAGTACGGGCGGTCTTGTGCTTTATTGCGCTTGCTCGATGGAGAAGAATCCTGCTTGTATGCTCTTTGCCAATCATATTGACTCGCTTGCTGCGGCAGGTGCAGTTCTTGCTGATGTTTGGGTAGACGGTGTTTCCATGCCTGTTGTGGATTCGCTGGGCGACGAGTTCTTAAACTACGTTAAAGACGGAATGAAAATTACTGTTAAAGCCGATGGCGTTGTTGTCGTAGAATAACAGTTAAGGTCGACACACTTGGCTGCGAAATTCTTGCTAAAAGTTCTCAAAAAAAGAGCAAGCCACACGGCTTGCTCTTTTTTATCCTCTTACCCCCTCAATCGCCGCTTTGCGCCCAATGATGGCGGTGGGGTCGAATTTGGGCTGGCGGCGGTATGTGTACCCCGAGTATGCCAAATAGAATAACTGATACCAGTGGACAAGCCGTGGGGAATGTGGTATAATTCCCCACGAGGTGATGAGGGATGACAAGCCTGTTTTCTTGTCCTCTTTGCAATGAAAAACTGAATCGGGAGTCGGACGGCTGCCGCTGTGCCGCCGGACACTGCTTCGATATAGCCAAGGAGGGGTATGTAAACCTGCTGCCCGTGCAGCAGCGCCACTCCAAGGCGCCCGGAGATGATAAGGCGATGGTGGCGGCTCGCACCCGTTTCCTGGACGGGGGTTGGTACGCGCCGCTACGGGATAAGCTGTGCCGCCTGGCGGATCGTTTGGGCGGCAGACAGCCTGTGCTGCTGGATGCCGGCTGCGGCGAGGGGTA
>JAZRQG010000140.1:0-4030 GCA_045649625.1 Acutalibacteraceae bacterium | reverse complement strand
CGCTCCCAAGTATAGCCGCACTCGTCCAGCATAATACGCATGAGCTCCGGGATCGCAAGCGTCGGGTGCGTATCGTTGATGTGGATCGCCGCCATATCCGGCAGGTTATCCAACGTGCCGAATTGTTCCAGGTGTCGCTGTACAATATCCTGCACCGATGCCGACGCCAGAAAATACTGCTGTGACAACCGCAGGGATTTGCCCTCACGGTGGTTATCGGCGGGATACAACACCTGCGTGATAACCTCTGCCATCGCTTTTTGCTCCATCGCGCGCATATACTCGCCCTGATTAAACAGCGACATATCCATGCCGGGAGCCGTGGCTTTCCACAAACGTAAGGTGGAGATCGCCCGGCCGTCCTTGCCGGCAACCATCATATCGTATGGCTGAGCGATCACGACCGTGGCGTCGTCGTGCTCAACGTGATGGTAGTCGCCATCCCACCATTCGCGGACATAGCCGTCAAATTTCACCTCTTTGGCGAGCTCGGGGCGCGGCAACAGCCAACACTCGCCGCCCGGCAGCCAAAAGTCCGGCAGCTCGGTCTGCCAACCGTCAACCAGTTTTTGACGGAAAATGCCGCACTCATATAACAGCGAATAGCCGATCGCGGGGATAGAGGCCGTTGCCAAGCCGTCTAAAAAACAAGCCGCCAAACGACCGAGTCCCCCGTTGCCGAGACCCGCATCGGGCTCCAGCTTGTACAGCGATTCCAATTTGACACCATACTCGGAGAGGATCGCCCGGGCGTCGTCGGTCAGATTCAAATTGAAAAGGGTGTTTTTGAGAGAACGCCCCATCAAAAACTCCATGCACAGATAGTAGACCTGTTTTGCCTGTTCCTTGTGCGCTTTGGAGATATACTTCACACGGGATGCCCGCATCCGATCACGCAGCACCAACGCCAACGCTTGATAAAAATGCTCGTTGGTCGCCTGCTCGGGCTCCATCGAAAAGGCCGTCATCAGTTTCGCCGTCAATTCGGTGCGAAAGGTATCTTTAGCGCTCTTCTTCTCTTTGTTTGTTTGTTTTGCAGCAGCCATAACGAAAGCTCCTTTTTGTCATGATAGCAGTGCTTGTTATTAGTATACACCACGATCGTTTTTTTTGCAATAGTTATTCATGATAACCAATAAATTTCATAAACACTCATCATGTGGATGACAAATTGGTTGTTTTGCACAAAAAACACGTCGTTTTCGGTTGTAATAAGAGCCTTACTTGACACGGTTGCCCGAAATGCGCTACAATAAAGGACAGTGACTACCGAAAAAACGGAGGATTTTTCCATGCCGCAGCTCAATATTGTTCTGGTCGAACCCGAGATTCCGCAAAATACCGGCAACATCAGCCGCACCTGTGCTGCCACCGGCAGCCGCTTGCACATCGTCAAGCCGATGGGGTTTACCATTGATGACAAAAAACTCAAACGCGCCGGCTTAGATTACTGGCATTTGCTCGACATTACGTATTATGACAATTTAGAGGACTTTTTTTCAAAAAACAGCGGTCCGTTTTTTTATTTTACCACCAAGGGCACGCACATTTATTCCGACGTAGACTATCCGGACGGCGCGTATCTGGTGTTCGGCAAGGAAACTGCCGGTTTGCCGGAAGAACTGTTGCACGAGCACCCGCAATCTTGCGTCCGTCTGCCAATGCTTGACGATGACGCGGCGCGCTCACTAAACCTATCCAATACCGTGGCAGTCGGCGTATACGAGGTCCTGCGCCAGTGGGGCTTCCCCGCTCTTCGCACCGCCGGTCATTTGACAAAGTTTTGATTTTCTTCAAAAAATAAGATTCCGCCGTTGACAAACACGGCGGAATCTTTTATAATGGGAGCGTTGCACGGAGAGTTGTCCGAGTGGTCGAAGGTGCAGCACTCGAAATGCTGTGTACGAAAGTACCTAGGGTTCGAATCCCTAACTCTCCGCCAAAAACGAGAAACCGCCCAAAAGGGCGGTTTTTTGTTTTTCAAAAAAGAGAGTTAGGGATTCGAAAGGGCGTTAAGAAAACGTCACAGTGTGACGTTTTTAGCCCGTAGCGTTCCACCGCCCTGCCTCGCTGTACCGAAACTCGCAGACGAGATCACACTACCGCCTTGATCAGTCACCCTAACTCTCCGCCAAAGAAAAGGTATTGGTCTAAATGACCGATGCCTTTTCTTTTTTGTAAAAGAGAGTTAGGGATTCGAAAAGCCATTAAGAAAACAGTCCGGCGGACTGTTTTTAGACCGTAGCGTTGTACCGCCCTGTCGCGCTGTACCGAAACTCGCAGACGAGATTAAACTGCCACACTGTACAAACGCCCTAACTTTCCGCCAAAAAGCAGAAAAGATCACCATCGGGTAGCCTTTTTTCATTTATAAGGGCGCCGCTTTTTACCCCAGCAACACATCCGTTGCCAGCATCACGCAAAAGCCGACGAGCAGGGCATAGGTAGCGCCCCGCTCACTGCCGTGGGCATGGGTTTCGGGGATCATTTCATCGCTGATTACATACAGCATTGTGCCGCCGGCAAACGCGAGTGCAAACGGCAGAATCGCGGACGCAATACTCACCGCAAAATATCCGAGCAGTGCACCGATCACCTCGACCAAGCCGGTAATCATCGCGCATACGAACACCTTGCGCGGCGCAACGCCCGCAGACAGCATTGGACCGATGATAACCATCCCTTCCGGGATATTCTGCAAGGCAATACCGCCGGCAATCAGGAGTGCTTGCGAGGTATCACCCGAACCAAAGCCGACACCCGCCGCAATTCCCTCCGGCAGGTTATGGATGGCGATTGCGGTCACGAATAACAGCACCTTACTTAAATTCGCATTGTTGTGCATTTCAATGTCCGGACCGATCAGCTTATGTAGGTGCGGAACCAGCTTGTCGATTAAATTCAGACAGAACGCACCGGTAAACACACCCGCCACCGCGATCAGCAAGCCATAGTTGCCACCATATTCCAACGAAGGAAGAATCAGCCCCAGCACCGCCGCGGCAAGCATCACACCCGCCGCAAAGGACAGTACGATATCCGAAAACTTATGGGAAAGTTTCTTGAACGCAAAACCGATCAACGATCCGACCACCGTCGCACCGCCGACACCCAGCGCGGTTAACAACACAAGTTCCATATTGCTCCACCTCTAAAAAACGCGCGAAGAGTCACCGAAAGGACTCCCGCGCGTTTTGCTTTATACTTCGCTGAAATTATCCTTGCCGACGCCGCACAGCGGGCAGACAAAATCGTCGGGAAGATCTTCAAATTTCGTGCCTGGCGCGATGCCGTTATCCGGATCGCCGACCGCTTCGTCATACTCCCAACCACAGACGTCACAGACATACTTTTTCATAACAGAATCCCTCCTATTTTCATTATTGTATTGGTTCAAAATCTACCGCACCGTGCTTGCACAAGGGACAGATGAAATCATCAGGTAATGTTTCACCCTCGTACACATAGCCGCAGATCTTGCACACAAACCCTTTTTTGCCGTCCGTTTTCGGTTTCGGCTTGACATTGGCGTGATAATACGCGTAGGTCATCGTTTCACGATCGGACAGCACGCGCGCCTCGGTCACCGAGCAGATAAACATGCCGTGCGTATCCAGATCCACGTATTGTTCCACTTTCAGCGACATAAACGAATTGATATATCGCGGCAGGAAGACCAGCCCGTTATCCGAGCGGAGCGGCTCACAGTTCGCAAACTTATCCACATTGCGGCCGCTGACAAAGCCGAACGCCTCAAACACCTTGAACGGCGCATCGACCGTCAAGCAGTTGATGTTCATTTTGCCCGTCTGTTTAATCACGTGATGCGAATAATTCGCTTTGTTAATGGTAACCGCGATACGATTCGGAGTGTCGGTCACCTGCGTGACGGTATTAACGATCAAGCCGTTGTCTTTCTTGCCATCGTTTGAGGTCACCACATACAGACCGTATCCGATGTTGAACAGTGCGGTCATATCGTTCTTGTTTGCGGTGGAGTCCTGCTGTGAAGTCGGAGGCCAAGGGGTCT
>JAZRQG010000139.1:0-1980 GCA_045649625.1 Acutalibacteraceae bacterium | reverse complement strand
GGAGTGGCATAATAATTGATGTTCGCCTCGGTAATATGATGAATGGACGCGGTCGAAAAGATTGTTTTCACAGCACACACCTCATCTATGGATTTGCTTTATTTTACATCTTTTTATACCTTTTGTCAATTCCCGTACTTGTATTGGTTGATGTACGATAGAAACAACTGGAGGAAGGCTTGTGAAACTGTTTCAAAAGGGCTTCAATTATTCTCAGGACGGGCCGGGTAATCGGCTGGTCTATCATCTTAAAGGCTGTAATATGCGTTGCCCGTGGTGTTCGAATCCCGAGGGGATGCATCCTTCGGTCGGTGAGTACCTAACGATGTCGCCACAAGAGCTGATAGCGGAAGCAGTGTCGGCAAAACCCATGTTCTTTGACGGCGGCGGTGTCACCTTTACCGGCGGTGAGGCAACGCTACAGGCAAAGGAACTCGAACAGGTGCTGGAGGGGCTAAAAGAGCACGGCATTCACACCGCGATCGAAACCAATGGCACCTATCGGCAGTTAAGCGATCTGTTTTTGTTGCTCGACTATCTGATTGTTGATCTCAAGCATCCGTGTGGTGCAAAACACCGGCGGATAACAGGCGTGGACAACGTCGTTGTCAAAGAGAATATTCAAAAAGCGGCAGAAAGTGGGAAGGACCTCCTCATCCGCATTCCGCTGATTGGCGGCTTTAACAACGATGACGAGAGCCTGCAAGGCTTTTTAGAATTTTTTAAAGGTCTTGATCACGGCCACGCGGCGGTCGAGATCCTGAAATATCATGAATACGGCAAGGATAAGTGGGCGAAATGCGGTATGGACTATCAAATGACCGACGCCTTCGTCAGCGAAGACAATCGCCGCCGTTTTGAAACTGAAATACAAAAATTAGGATTACCCATTATTCGTACATAGGAGATGATGATTATGTATCAAGCACAATCGGTAACAACCTTGGCAAAGGATCTATTCAAAGAGGAGCGCTCGAAAAAACGCTTGGATGGCTGGTTCTTGTCCCGCGAAATTGTTTGCGACAAGCAGGCAGAACTGGGCGGTCTTTCAAAAGAAATGCGCGCCGCTAAGGAACTGGAAGCAATCGTGAAAGAACTGCCGCTCTCCATCAGCGATCATGCTATCTTTGCAGGCAGCCAGTCGGATGCATTTGCTCGCAGTTATGCGCTGATAAACCCATCCTTTCGTGTGGAAACTTTCTCGGGTTATTGCGATCCTACCGCCGTGTACAACGATATTGAACCCAACGACGAATTCACGGCAGAACGCATCGAGCGGGTGCGTGAGTTTTCCAAAAACACCGCATATGTCAAGCGCTTGTCGGCAATGTACGAGAACTATGAGAACTATACCGAAGAGGTTGCCTTTTTCATCGAGCAAGTAACGGGACACATTATTCCCGATTTTCGTCCGGTTTTGAAACATGGGCTCAAAGCCGTTTTAGATGAGCTGGATCAGAAAATTCTCGCCGAAACCGATCCGGCAAAGAAAGATAACTACGAGGCGTTCAAGGTGGCGCTCGGTTGTGCGTTAATTCTCAGTGAACGCTATGCCGCTCTTGCAGACCAAAAGGCAAACATAGCGGTAGGTGAGCGTAAAGAAGAATTTAAGCATTTGGCGGCCACACTGCGGAAAATTCCGTATAACGGTTGTGACACGCTGTTTGAAGCCATACAGTGCTATATCCTGCTGTGGGAATTGATGTGCCTGGAGCAGGCCCCCAATCCGTTCGCGTTCTCGGTTGGCAACGCTGATCGCATTTTTGAACCGTATCGCGCGAAGGAGGGCTTGTCCCGCGAGGATGCGGCGGCGCTTCTCAAGCATTTCTTGGTTTTCTTTAACGTTGGTGACCGCAGCTGGGCCATCACGCAAAACCACATCGTGTCCGGCCGCGACGAGAAAGGGAACGATTTAACAAGCCTGACCTCGTACGCGCTGCTGGATGCGTATTATGATATGAACCTGGCGCAGCCGATCTT
>JAZRQG010000138.1:0-8505 GCA_045649625.1 Acutalibacteraceae bacterium | reverse complement strand
TCGCTTCGGTACCACCGTTTCGCTCAATCCAACGAATACCAGCGAGCAGACCGCAGATAGCTGGAACATTCAGCGTGCCGCTTTCCAACCGATCGGGCAACTCCTTCGGCTGTGACGGTTGCAACGAGTGACTGCCTGTACCGCCCTCGATCAGCGTGTGAAGCGCATACGCACCGCGACACAACAGAGCACCGATCCCCATCGGCCCGTACAAGCCCTTATGACCGGGCAAACACAAAAAGTTTACGTGATCCGTTTGCATATTGATGGGCAAAATACCCGCACTTTGCGCCGCATCCACGGCAAAAGGAATCTTCGCAGCCTCCGCCACCTCACCGATCGCACGAAGCGGGGTGCGCCGCCCCAAGACATTGGAGGCATGCGTACACAGGATCAGTCGCGTGGTTGGCAGAATCGCACGGCGAATCCGCGCAGCGGTTTCCTGTGGCTTTAAAGGGTCCACCGCAACGGTGGTATAGGTGACGCCGTCAAGCGCCTCCAGCGGGCGGATGACCGAATTGTGTTCCAGATCCGTAATCACCGCGTGATCGCCGTGTGAAAGCAAGCCTTTGATAACAAGATTCAGAGCGCCGGTGCAGTTGGGTGTAAATACCACGCCGGACGGATCCTCCAACGAAAAAAGCGATGCCAACGCTTCGCGGCAAGCATACACGCGCTCCGCCGTTGTCATCGCCATACGATAGCCGCCTCTGCCGGGGTTTGCACCATAATGAATCAGCGCCCCCGCCATGGCACGATGCACATCCGGCGGCTTCGGATATGTGGTCGCGGCATTATCCAAATAAATCAACGCCGAACACCACCGTGCTCGGTACGCAGCACACGTATTCCCGCTTTTGATAACAGTGCGGTAATCGATTTTCCGTCACCGCGAACCAGTAAGCTATATCCACAGCCATCCGTTTCGTTTATATGCGAGGAGCGTTGCATGTGAACCGTATAGCCCTGCCGTTCTAACAGCGCTTTTCCACGCATAGCGTTGGTAACGGAGCTGATATAGACCGTTGTCCATTCCATTGTTCTCACCTCTCATTTCACTATATGCGAAATATGACGAGAGGTTCTAATACGATTATTTTCTGCTTTTCAGATAATCCTCTAAAATGATGGTTGCCGACACGGTATCTACGATCGCCTTGCGCTTTTTGCCACGCACGTTAGTCTCGTTTAAATACCCGATTGCAGAAACGGTGGTAAGACGCTCATCCCAAAGCGATACCGGCAAACCGGTGAGCGTGCGAAGCTGTTCGGCAAAGATTTCGGCACGCTCGGCGCTCTCCCCTTTGCTGCCGTCCATATTGCGGGGTAAGCCGACCACCAACGCGTCCGCTTTGTGCGTGTCAGCCACCGCGGCGATCTTGCCCGCCAACACGTCCAAATTGCGTTCCGTAACCGTGCCGATCGGCGATGCCAGCATTTCCAGCTCATCCGATATGGCAAGACCGGTGCGTACTAACCCTAAATCCACTGCCATGATCTTCATTTGTCATCACCTCGCTGATTATTGTAGCATAATGATAGAAAATATGCAAATCGTGCAACCTAACACGCAAAATTCTTCAAAAAAGCTTCGAAAAATGAAATTTACGCTGTAAAAGCCTTCAATTTGAAGTTTTTATACAAAACACTTGCAATACCGCAAGGGGTATGGTATACTGTTTTCCAGGATTTTTTAGTAAGGAGAAGAGTAGTATGTCTTACGTTGATTCCGTTTTGGAAAAAGTAGTTCGTAACAACCCCGATCAGCCCGAATTTATTCAGGCTGTTACCGAGGTTTTGGATTCTCTGCGTCCGGTGATCGACGCCAATCCGCAGTACGAGAAAGCGGCACTCCTCGAGCGTATGGTGGAGCCGGAGCGCGTGATCATGTTCCGTGTACCGTGGGTGGATGACGCCGGCAACGTGCAGGTCAACCGTGGCTATCGGGTTCAGTGCAACGGCGCGATCGGTCCTTACAAGGGTGGTTTCCGTTTCCATCCCACGGTAAACTTGAGCATTATGAAGTTTTTAGGCTTTGAGCAGACCTTTAAGAACTCTCTCACCAGCCTGCCCATGGGCGGCGGCAAAGGTGGCTCGGATTTCGATCCCAGAGGCAAGTCGGACAACGAGATCATGGCGTTCTGCCAGAGCTTTATGAGCGAGATGTTCCGTCACATCGGTCCGGATACGGACGTTCCCGCCGGTGATATTGGCGTGGGGGCGCGTGAGATCGGCTATCTGTTTGGCCAGTACAAGCGCTTGGTCAACCGCTATGAGGGTGTGCTGACCGGTAAGGGTATTGCGTACGGCGGTTCGCTCATTCGTCCTGAAGCCACCGGTTTCGGCGCGGTGTATTACGTGGTGGAAATGCTCAAGTCCTTTGGTGACGATATTAAGGGTAAGACCTTTGCGGTATCCGGTTTCGGTAATGTCGCTTGGGGTACCGTGAAAAAGGTAACAGGGCTTGGCGGTAAGGTCGTGACCATCTCCGGTCCCGACGGCTACGTGTACGACGCGGACGGTATCTGCACCGAGGAAAAGATCAACTACATGCTGGAAATGCGTGCTTCCGGTCACGACAAGGTGAAGGATTATGCCGATAAGTTTGGTGTGCCCTATTTTGAAGGCAAGAAGCCGTGGGAGCAGAAGGTTGACATCGTGATGCCCTGTGCGACACAGAACGAAGTTCGCCTTGAAGATGCGAAGAACATTGTTGCCAATGGTGTGAAGTATTACGTCGAGGTTGCCAACATGCCCACCACCGAGGATGCGGTAGCACTGCTGAAAGAAAACAACACGATCATCGCCCCTTCCAAGGCTGTGAATGCCGGCGGTGTGGCGGTATCCGGTTTGGAAATGAGCCAAAACTCCATGCGCTATTCCTGGACGGCGGAAGAGGTCGATGCCAAACTGCGTCAGATCATGGCGAACATCTACAAGAACTCCTTTGAAGCCGCTGAAAAGTACGGCATGAAAGGTGATCTGATCGCCGGTGCGAATATCGCGGGCTTCCAAAAGGTTGCCGATGCGATGATGGCACAAGGTATTGTCTAAATAAAACCCAAAAACAGCGGGCGCTTCGGCACCCGCTATTCTTTTGCATTAAAAAACGCGAGGCTTCCAAAGCCTCGCGTTTTTTACTTCTTATTCGTCGTCGCAGCAACCGCAGTCGCAATCGTCGTCGCAGCAGTCGCTCAGATCGAACTCCAGATGCTCGCCGCAGTTCGGACATTCCACGCCGCCGTCCAACAAGGTTTCCTCATCCACGCCGAACTCCTCATCGCAGTTCGGGCAGGTAATCTCGTAGAACTCGTCGTCACAGCAATCGCAATCGCAGTCCTCGTCGTCATAATAATCGGTTTCCAGCGCGTCCAGATCCTCGTCAATGGTATCGACCTGCTCGCCCATCTCCTCGACAGTGGCTTCCAGATCTTCAATGCTGATCGCAACGTCCGCCAGAACATCCATAACCGCTTTCCAGATCTTGCCTTCCTTGGACTCCGCGTCAACGCCGAGACCTTCCAGCAAGCCTTTCAAATACGCAACTTTCTCCGTAATCGTCATTGTACAGTACCTCCTGCTCTGAAATAGAATGTGTTAAAATGATGCGTTTATGCGCGCTCCATGTACTCACCGACGCGGGTATCCACACGGATCATTTCACCCTCGTCAATGAACAACGGCACACGGATCTCCGCACCGGTTTCCAGCGTGGCGGGTTTGGTGGCGTTGGTAGCCGTGTCACCCTTGAAGCCGGGATCGGTCTTGGTAACCTGTAACTCGACAAAGTTCGGCGGCTCAACACCGAAGACCTTGCCTTTGTAGGACATGACCTTGCAGACCATGTTCTCTTTGACAAACTTGAAGTTATCCGACAAGATATCGCTGTTGAGCGGAATCATCTCATAAGATTCGAGATCCATGAAATAATACAGATCACCGTCGCTGTAGGAATATTCCATTTCCTTTCTCTCAACGAATGCAGTCGGATATTTATCACTGGGGTTGAAGGTGCGTTCCACGACAGTACCCGCAATCACGTTACGGATCTTAGTACGCACGAACGCAGCGCCCTTACCGGGTTTTACGTGCTGGAATTCAACGATCTGATACACATTGCCGTCCATTTCAAATGTGACGCCATTGCGAAAATCACCTGCAGAAATCATTTCAAAATCCTCCATATATACATACTACGGTTTATTGTACTCTATCTTGTGCGGTTTTGCAAGTGTTATTTTTAAAAAAGCGGGCGGCACATGCCGCCCGCTTTAGGGTTATTCTTCTTCTGCCTGATATTCGTCCATGATTTTTTTGGCAACGTTCATGGGCGCTTCCTCGTAACGGGCAAAGCTTTGAGTAAAATACCCGCGACCTTGTGTGGTAGAGCGCAGCATCTTGGAATAATCCGACATTTCCGCCATCGGCACCTCCGCCGATACGCAGGTCATGTTCGGTTCATCTGCCGGATTCATACCGATAATACGGCCGCGGCGCTTATTGATGTCGCCCATAATATCACCGGTGGTATCGTTCGGCACGTAGGCATACACGGTGCTGATAGGCTCGAGCAATACCGGAGAAGCTTTGGCGATACCGTCCTTGTACGCCAAGGAAGCCGCTGTCTTAAACGCCATTTCGGACGAATCGACCGGATGATACGAGCCATCCACCAGAGTCGCTTTCACGCCGACCAACGGGAAGCCCGCCAGCACGCCGTGCTTGGCGCTGTCGCGGAGTCCTTTTTCGACGGCAGGGAAATAGTTTTTCGGGACGGAGCCGCCGAACACAGTCTCCTCAAACACGAGGTCTTCGCCGTCGCAGGGCTCAAACTCGATCCACACATCACCAAACTGACCGTGACCGCCTGACTGTTTTTTATGGCGACCTTGCACCTTGACCTTGCCGCGAATGGTTTCACGATACGGTACTTTCGGCGCTTTGAGCACGACCTCCACACCGAATTTACTCTTTAGTTTGGAAATAGTCACATCCAAATGCTGTTCGCCGAGACCGGACAGCACCTGCTCGCGGGTTTCACTGTTGAGTTCAAGCGCAATGGTGGGATCCTCTTCAATCAAACGGTTTAAGCCCGCCACAATTTTTTCTTCGTCGCCCTTGTTTTTGGCATATACCGCCATCGACAAGGAGGGAGATTCAAAGTTAACGCCGGGCAGTATGACGGGACGTACAGGCGCGCACAACGTATCACCGGTGTTGGTGACCGCCAGCTTGGCAACGGCGCCGATATCACCCGCGACCACACAAGGGACTTCCTCTTGCCGCTTGCCGCGCACCATAAACAGCTTGCCGAGTTTTTCGGTGGTCCCGGTACGCATATTCAGAACCGTGGAATCCGGTGTCATTTTACCGCTGATAACCTTAAAGTACAACAGCTTACCGACAAACGGGTCCACCACTGTCTTAAAGACGATGGCGGTGGTCTGCGCTTGTTCGTTGACCGTCAATTTGACTTCCTCGCCGTTTGGATCAAGACCCGTTTCACCGGCAACGGTCTCCGCCCACGGCGCGAGCCACATCAAGCCGTTGAGCAGTTGATCGATGCCCTCCAGCATCTGTGACGAGCCACAGTATACGGGGCAAATCTCACCGCGGCGGACACCGGTGGCAAGACCCATGATGAGTTCGTCCGGCGTGAAATCGACACCGGAGAAGTATTTTTCCATCAATTCTTCACTGGTTTCGGCAACCGCTTCATAAATGGCAGTGCGCAAGCCGTCCAACCGGTGGCCCATATCGGGCAAGGGGCATTCCACGGCTTTGCCGTCTTTATATGTATAGGCCTTGTATTCCAAAATGTTGACATAGCAGACGACCTTATGGTCTTCAATGAACGGCACGACCAACGGGCAGACCGTCGGACCGAACTGGGCTTTCATATCCTCAAAGACTTTATAGAAATCGGCGTGCTCGCTGTCCAGTTTGTTAACAAACAACAGCTGTGCGATTCCTTTTTTCCGGGCTGCCGCCAGCGCCTTTTGTGCGCCGACCGTGATACCGCTTTTTCCGGATATGACGATGACAGCACTTCCCGCTGCGCGGATACCTTCACTCATACCGCCCGCAAAATCAAACGAACCCGGGGCATCCAACAAGTTGATCTTGGTATCCTTCCATTCTACCGGCAACAGTGACAGCGACACCGATGCTCCGCGTTTGATCTCTTCGGGATCAAAATCACAGATGGTGTTACCGTCCGCCACCTTGCCCAAACGATCCGTTAGACCGGTGGTATACGCGATTGCCTCGGCGAGCGAGGTTTTTCCTGAGCCGGCGTGACCGACAAGTGCGACGTTGCGGATATGCTTTGCATTATACTGTTTCAAAAGCTGGACTCCCCTTTCGTATCCTCGGTTGACAAGACGCCGATCGAAGACATTTGACAAAAAATGAGCAATAATACACAAAAACATTTTACATGTACGATTGTTCTTTGATAATTATAACCTATAAAAACGGAGATTTCAACCACAAATCTTGTAAAAAATAAAAAAATCCCCTCTGCATAAAGGCAGAGGGGGGATTTTGGTAAAAATAACGGAAAATCAAGATTTTCCGATGCTCAAGGATACACCCGCCGATACAAGGGCGGTGATGGCGAGGAATTCAAGGGCATACAGCGGCGGGATCAACACACCGCCGGCGAATGCCACCCCTGCGGTCAGGGCGATTCCGATAACGCCTGCCACCGCTTGAATGGCGGTGAACCATCGCGTACCGGTGCGCAGGCGGCGACATTTTGCCACAGCGTCCATCATGCGGTCAATGCCGCCCGTTGACACAATACCGGCAGGCTCTTGCGCGGATACGCCGTCCACCAGTGCCTCAAAAGAACGCCCTGCGGGAGCGCCGAGCAATTCCACATAAAATCCGTTAAGGCCAAAGGTGGAGGCAATCAGTGATTCGGTAACGTTCGGGTCACAGGTACGCACCAAGAGCGTAATACGACGATGCGTGAGATCCGTCAGAATCTTTTTCATCCGCGGATCCGCGATATAGCTGATAACAAACATGGCGGACAGCTCGCCCGCGATCGACAGGTACACCAACTGGCGGCCGTTCTTGGCATATCGTTCTTCATAGTCCTTGGACGGAATGTCAATGCCGTGATTATCAAGCAGCTTGCGGTTGCCGATCAGCACACGGCGACCGCTCACCCAACCGGACAAGCCCATATCCTGCTCATACACCAAGGTATCCACCTCGTGAAGCATGTCCACCTTGTTTAAGATCATACGGCGGAACACATGGGATAACGGGCCGCCTGCGCGAATGGAGACCGAGGCGGCATCGAGAATCGCTTCGTCGATGCGGGTGCCGGAAAAGGTCTTGATACCGTGAAGCAGGACGGCGCTTTCCGGGAACAAATCAATCGCATCAAACGCAACAGCGTGAGACGATCCGTATGTCTCAACAGCGCGGTATCCAACAATCGCGGTCGCCTTGTCGCGCAGTTCGTTCGACGCTGCCGACAGTGCCGCACGCAAGGACACCAGTACCGACACGGGTGCGGCAACTGCCATCATCGCGCAGAACAAGGTCACGGCGAGCAACCAGGTGGTAAGGCCGTTCACGATCAGGTAAACCACCGACGCAACCAATGAGAGAGCTGCCACGATCGGCAAATACCACCGCATCAGCGCGCCTGCGCACCGTGTATCTTCGGAATTTGTCAGATAGTCCGCAGAAAACTCGGTTTTGCGAAAATAGGTGACGCGCGGCTCGCCCAGCGCAACAGCAGGACGGCCGATTTCTTCCGCCAGACCGCTGTCCTCAATACGCTTCGCTGTCAGCTTTTCGCCCTTGGCAACCACAAGTGCAAAGTTGCGGCTGACACGATCCGCTTCCAGTTTATCCGCTACCTGCAGAAGCAACAGCGACAAGCCGGCAACAGCGGTCAAAATCGGTGTGGTGCCGTCCGTAATACCGCTCGTATTGACAAACTGCAGCACCGTGTGTATCAACGTGAGCACTGCCGTGAGCGCGACGCCGCTTTCCGCAGTAGCCGTTTTTGAGAACAAGCGTGACAAGCCGGAAGACAAACGCCCACGCGCCGTGAACAGCATCACCACAAACAAAATTAAATGAATAATCAGATAAGCGATCGGATTCATGGAGACTGCGGGAGAAACAAAGGAGAACACCGCAATGAAGAACAAAATGATCTCCACCACGGCAGTGACGAACAGAGAGGTGTTCGCTCTGCGCTGTGCCGTCTGCAGCTTTTGGCGCAAGGCACCGATCTGCCGGGGAGAGGTAAAGTCTTCTTTTGGCGATGTCTCTTCCGGCTGTTCCAACGGTACTTCCGGATACACGACCTCATCAGAGGCCGACGGCTCTGCTGTTTGCTCGGCTGCGGCGCGTTCATGCTCCTCACGCATTTGCGAGAAAACCTGGATTTTTTCCTGACGGATACGGCGAAGGGCTTCATCGTCACCTTCCGCCGCTTCTTCACTTTCAAAGCCGTCAAGCATCATCTGGGTG
>JAZRQG010000137.1:0-18650 GCA_045649625.1 Acutalibacteraceae bacterium | reverse complement strand
TTCCTTGAACGATTGCACGTCCTTGAACTGGCGGTACACCGAGGCAAATCGCACGTACGCGACCTCGTCGATGGCGCGCAGCTTTTCCATCGCCAACTCGCCGATCTTGGACGCGGGCACCTCGCGCTCCAGCGAGTTTTGCAACGCGGCTTCGATCTCGTCCACCGCACGCTCCAGCACCTGCATCGGGACAGGACGTTTTTGACACGCGCGCAGCATGCCGTTAAACAGCTTCTGCCGATCGAACACCTCGCGGGACTTATCCCGTTTGACGATCACGATGGGCAGGCTTTCAATAATTTCATACGTGGTGAACCGCTTACCGCACTGCAGGCATTCCCGCCGACGGCGAATACGCGCGCCCTCATCCGTGGGGCGCGAATCCATGACCTTGCTTTCTGCATAACCGCAAAAGGGACATTTCATATCCTTCACACACCTTTTTCCAGTCTAACAAGTTTATTGTAACATTCCTTTTTATAAATGGCAAGCAATTTCTTCTAAGACCGCTTTTGCGCAGACCAGATCGTCTGCCGACTCAAAATTCGGACGATAGAGTTCAAGCATCAGCACGCCGTCATACCCGACGGCGTTAAGCGCTTGCAAGATAGTCGAAAAATCGCGCGTTCCCCGCCCGGGCGGCAGGCAATCGTGCTGCGCGTTGCGGTCACTGATATGCACGTGCGCGATGGCATCTCCCATCGTTTCAATCACCTGCAAGGGATCCAGGCCGCAGCGATCGCTTTGCTTTACATCCAGCACGAACTTTGCTTTTTCGCCAAGCGTCGTTTTCATCGCCTGCAGGTACGATAGCTCCGCCGAGCTGAACTTGTTCACGTTTTCCTGCGCCACCGTCACCCCGTACGAGCGACCGAGATCATACAGCCGCTCATACCGTTCGAGCAGCTGCTCACGGGGCAACTGCCCAAGCGACTTTGCACCGTGCAGAATGAGCAGCGGCGCCGAGAGCCGTGCCGCCGCCTCAAACTGCGGCTTATACATCTCAAATCCATCGTCCGCGCGCCGTTCGTACGGTGCAAACAGAAAGAAAGGCTCCATAAACGACGAATAGGGATGCACCGCAGAAACGACCGCGCCCGCCGCCTCACAGCGGCGCCTTAGCTCGTCCGCGAACGTGGGCGTTGCCTCGCTCGGCGCATTAAAAAAGATCTCCACATTCCGAAACCCCGCCGAAAGCACCGTGTCCAGCGCATTCTCAAGCGGTGCGGGATAAAAATTTGACGTAGATGCCCCAATCACCATCAGTCGTCCCTCCTCTCCTCTTATTATGACATAGTGTACCCCGAAAGATACCCCCTTGTCAACCACACAAAAAAGCGTTACAATACACCTGCGGTGGGCATTTCGATTCGTCTGTACCTCGACTTTGTGAACGGGCTCGCCCTACGGCTCGCCGCTTCTTTCAATTTCTGCCTCGTTTCACGCTTTTCCCTGCGGTGGGCATTTCGTTTCGTCTGTACCTCGACTTTGTGAACGGGCTCGCCCTACGGCTCGCCGCTTCTTTCAATTTCTGCCTCATTTCACGCTTTTCCCCGCGGCGAGCATTTCATTTCGATTTATCCCTGCCCCGCTCGCGTGAACAGGTCCACCCTACGGTGGACCGCATCTTCCGGTGCTTATCACGCACTCCGCGGCGAGCATTTCATTTCGATTTGTCCCTACCCCGCCCGCGTGAACAGGTCTGCCCTACGGCAGGCCGCATCTTCCACTACCTACCCCCCCACCAACACCTTCCTTGTGTAAAGGGAGGCGGCAAAAATCTTTGATTTTTGGCGGAGGGATTGCCTAATTCGTCACCGCAAGGCGACTCCTTCACTCTTTACTATTCGCTGCGATGCACCGCACCGCCATATTCCGCCGCCGGGCGGCACTTTCATTCTTCCCCGAAACGAGGTACCCTTATGTTCACCTGCTCTCTCTGTCCCCGCCAATGTGCCGCCGTGCGTGACACCGATCACGGTAACGGCTTTTGCGGTCTGCCCGCAACCGCGCACGTGGCACGCGCTGCGCTGCATACGGGCGAAGAACCCTGCTTCGGCACGGCGGGTGCCGTCTTTTTTGGCGGCTGTACCCTGCGCTGTGCCTATTGTCAAAATCACGAAATCAGCCGCGAGGCGGCGGGAAAACCCGTCACTGCCGAACGCTTAACGGATATTTTCAAAGAACTCTGTGAGCAGGGCGCCGATGTATTGGACCTCGTCAGCCCCACCCCGTATTTACCCGTCATTCGCAAAGCGCTCACCCTCTATCGCCCGCCGATCCCGGTGGTATATAATACAGGCGGGTATGAACGTGTCGACATCTTGCGGTCACTGGAAGGGCTGATTGACGTGTATCTCCCCGATTTGAAATACGTCACCCCCGCCCTCGCCGCCGATCTGTCGGGAGCCGCCGATTACCCCGATTTTGCACTTGCCGCCATTCGGGAAATGGTGCGGCAGACCGGTGCTATGGCGTTAGACGAAAACGGCATTACCAAGCGCGGCACCCTCGTGCGTCATCTTGTTTTGCCGGGGCATACCCGCGAATCATTAGCGGTGCTGGACGCACTCGCCGCGATCCCCGACGTGTGGGTGAGCTTGATGTGTCAGTACACCCCCGTGTTGCCTGTCGAGGGGCATCCCGAGCTGTCCCGCCGCGTGACAACACGCGAGTACGATAAGGTCACCGATCATCTCTTTACGCTCGGGCTGACAAACGGCTACGTCCAAGACCGCTCCTCCGCCAAAACCGTCTACATCCCCGCTTTCGACGGTACGGGAGTTTAATTTCGATTTGTTACTGCCACGCTCGTGTCAGGAGGGGGCGAAAGACTCGCCCCGCATCTTCTAATGCCACCCCGCACCATGGCTTCTCCTTGAGGAGCGCCGCCACCCACCAAGCCTTCTCCTCCGAGGAGAAGGTGGCACGCCGCAAGGCGTGACGGATGAGGTGTCATTCAATCCTCCCTCGCGCATAAGCGCGACACCTTCACCATTCATCATGCATTAAAAACGCGGCGCGTCATTCGACGCGCCGCGTTTCCTCATTTCTTTTTATTCACCAAAGCCAATTTCACCGTATCGTCCATACGGGATAGGATATACTCATACCCGCCCGGTGCGTGCGGTACCATGCACGCGGAACAGTCTTTCACACCGTTCGCAATGTACCGAAAATACCCGCCGCACTGATCGCCCAGCGTGTACAACGGACAATAGCAGAACAAACAGTTAAACTGCTCGGGATGCTCGGTTTGATGGCACGGGAAATGCTGACACTCCCGATTTTGAAAAAACGAATAACTGTTTTTTCGTTCCATTTTTCGTACTCCTTAATTATTCAACCGGCTTTTTCGGAACAATGATCACCGCAATAACCGCCCTCGAAAGCATTGGCAAAACACGCTTTCTTCCGTTATTCCTCGAGTATATCGACGTAATGCATCATACCGTTCCAGAAGTAATCGGTCGCAAATTCGCTGTACGCCTCTGCAGGTACGTAAACCTTACACTCTTGCGGCATTTTGGTGACCGCTTGCGCATCAATGGGTAACGCCGACGGCGCAAGATGGATTTCGATCGCACGCAGAGCAGGACAGTTGCTGAGTGACTCCGGAGTAAACGCCTTGACGAGCGCTTGTTCTCCGATGATCACACGCTCCAACACATCCGAGCCTGCAAAGGCATAATCCCCAATGAGCAGAACGGCTTTTCCTTCGGCACTTCTCGGCAGGGTAAGGGTCTTTTCTTGCTTTCCGGCATCAGAAAGACCGACAATGGCTAAACCGTCCTCAAATTCTTCGAATACAAAGTATTTGGCGTTTTCGTCCGTGCCGTCCGTCGGTGCAAAATACCCGTCCGGGCGTTCGGGCGGTGCGTATTTTTCAGTTTCCACCTGCGCAGGTTTCCCCAACACGCGCAGAAGATCATCAGCCAATAACGACGTACGCTGTAAGGCACCGCACGAATTCAAATGGAAGTTGGTATCATAAAAATACGCGGAATCCAAGATATAGTCGTCAATATCGCTGAGCAGAGGAAAGGTCAGTTCCTCGCCGAGTGCCTGATAAAATTCCTCTTTTTCCTCATCGGTCGATACGATCGCATCCGCATTGATGGGCGAAAACCCGAAATACACCGTCGCCCCCCGCCGCCGACACGCGGCGGCATAGTCATTGAGATATTCGACAAACTCCTCGTCCAACAGATCGGTCGTCAGAGAGACCGGCATGGACGTATCGTAATTGGTCGGCATCTCGTTGTAGGGGCGTTCTACCGCAATGTCCCCGTATTCATTGAAGGACGCTTTCGCGTAAATACCGGACGGTGACGGTTTGGTGTTCGTGCGGATGAAGCCGCGTTTCTCTGCGGCAAATTCGGGAAGAACTGCCATCAGCTTACCGAGATTGGAAAAGCCCACGTCCTTTAACATGGAGAGATCACAGTCCAATGCCTGCCACATGCTACGGGCGTTGTAGTACAGGGAATACGTCTGTGTATTCGTCTCCGGACAGATCACGACGATGTCGCCTTTGTTGATGTAGGAACGGGACATATCCAGCATGGCTTTGGTTCCGATCGTCGCATATAGCCCGT
Source organism: Acutalibacteraceae bacterium (assembly GCA_045649625.1). Taxonomy (GTDB): domain Bacteria; phylum Bacillota; class Clostridia; order Oscillospirales; family Acutalibacteraceae; genus RGIG3009. The sequence continues at coordinate 14,052 of JAZRQG010000137.1, read as the reverse complement.
AATTTACGACCGGCATACCGACGTAGGCTTCCAGCTGCATAGAATCCACGCCGAACGCCAGATTTGAACCGCCGATCAACACGATCTTTTCCGTTTCAACGGAAGAAAGCCTTGCGTGCTTCTCCTCCAGTTCCGCGAGAAACGTTGCATCATACTGGCAAGGGGCGGTCAACGTCGTGACCGTTACCGTCACCAACGGCGCAACCAATACGATAATCGCGAGGATACATAGTAAAATCGTTTTTTTCATACACTCCCCCGCCCTCTCAGAATTGGAAATAGATAAACGCACTCGAACCGTTACTTGCGAGCAGGATCAACCACGCAAAGAGAATCGCCCACAGCAGGTAGAGCGAAGTTCCGCCCACCAGCTTCGCACCGCTCTTGGAATCATAACGGGCGAGGGTCAGCCTGCGGTCCAAAAGAACCATGATGACGATGGCAAGGATCATGATGAGCGCTCCGCTCACCGTCAAGCCGAGCTCCCCTGCAAAGGTGGACGCACCGAAGGTCGTAAACAGGTTTTTCAATATCAGCAGAAGCTCCGCGGTATTGTTGGCGCGGAAGAAGATCCACGCAAAACAGACGAGCACAAAGGTCACTGCCGTACGGAACAGCCGCACCGGACGGGAAGCGGTGTTGATACCCGCCGCCGCGTACAGCTTTTCCCGCTTCGTATAGGTCAGCTCCCCGACGACACGGTAAATGCCGTGGAGCGCGCCCCAGAGAAGGAACGTCCATTCCGCTCCGTGCCACAAGCCGCTGACCACAAAGACAATGAGCAGGTTCACAAGCATACGGGTGTACCCTTTGCGGTTGCCGCCGAGGGGAATGTACAGATAGTCCTTAAACCAACTGGACAGACTGATATGCCAGCGCGACCAGAAATCGCGAATGCTCCTCGCGGAATAGGGACGGTCAAAGTTTTGCATCAAGCGGTAACCCATAATGCGGGCACAGCCGATGGCAATATCCGTATATCCCGAAAAATCGCAATAGATCTGTACGGCAAAGAGTACCGTTGCCACGATGATCGCAAGCCCGCTCGATTCGGCGGGGTTATTGTATACGGCGTTTACGTATACCGCCGCGGTATCGGCAACCACGATCTTTTTGAAAAAGCCGGCAAGCATGCGCTTGGCACCGATGCACAGATCGTCCGCGTTAAACTTGTGTTCCGCGCGAAGCTGCGGCAACAGATTGCCCGGCCGCTCGATGGGGCCCGCTACCAGTTGGGGGAAAAACGACACAAACAGCGCGTAGTAAAAGAAATTGTGCTCGGCCTTGATGTCGCCGCGGTACACGTCGATGCTGTAGGACAGCGTTTGGAACGTGTAGAACGAAATACCCACGGGCAGGATCAACCGCAGCGTCAGATCGGCTCCGAAGAAATTCCCGACGGTGCCGGCGACAAAATTATAATACTTGAAGAAAAACAACACCGACAGGGACGCGACAACGGAAAGCACCATCCACAGTTTTTTGTGTTTCGGCTTCTTCTCGATCAGAAGTCCCGAGACAAAGGAAACCGCTGTGGTAAACAGGATCAGAAAAACGAGCTTGGCGCTCCACGTCATGTAAAAATAGTAGCTGGCAATCAGCAGAGGGATCCATCGGTATTTACGCGGAACGACAAAATTCAAAACAGCAACGATCGGATAAAAGAGTAAAAATTGAATAGAATTAAAATTCAACTGTCATCCTCCTCCGTCTTTTCGGCCGCTTTGTTTGGTTTTGGCGAAAGAAGCAGGGAAAGAGTCCCGCTTAACAAAACGAGCAGCAGCACATCGGAAAGCGTACCGTCACCGAGCAAGATCGCGGTAACGGCGGCAGCGTGCCCCACCGCACCGATGCCTGTCAGCACCGTGTCCGCAAGGGATGAGATCTGCCTGTTTTTCTTCAGCCAATATGTCACGATCTGCCAACCCAGCAACAGGATCGGACACAGCACAAATACGGGCTGTTCACAATAGATCATATTGATCACAACTCCTTTTTATTTGACGCCGATGCCCGCGGCAATGAGATCATCTGCCAACCGTTTGGTGTGCATCTTTCTGCCCACCGCATTCAGATGGTAGTCGGTATTGTAGAAATATTCACCGTTATAAATATAATTCCGAACGTCGCCGATCAGCTGACAATGAATGGTCTGGGAGATCCAGTTGTTGTAGGAGGTGAACGCCGCTTCGGTCAAGCTGGACGCTTGAACGTTGTTTCGATTATGGGACGGATACGTGAATACCACCTTTGCTCCCGACGCCTTGGCTGTGTCGATCACACGGTTCAAATGCGGGATGTATTCGGCAGGGATCACGGTATTGTCAAAGTGGAAATACCCGTTCGCCCCTTTGCGGTAAGTGGGAGAATTCATCTGATCCGTCAGCGTTTTCAGATCGCCGTATTCGTCAAGGAATTTGTTGGGCGCGTCCCATGCCAAGGCGGGCATTTTGGACGCCACGGTACAATACTGCTCGATCGCGTCAAACACCTTTTTGTAATTCGACACGTTCACGTTCTCCATCAAGTTATAGCAGGTAGCGATTCCCTGGAAGGTAGGATAATTCATTTCGGGGTTACCGTTGACGTGGTAGGCGTACGGCCCGTATTGTTCGGGCGCGAATACCACGACGTCGTTTTTCGTTAAGAGCGGCGCTATGGCATCCAAGAAAAACGCAACGTTCATATTGCCGTCCGTTCCGAAATTGACGGCGGCATACTTGTTTTGGAACAGCGTTTGCATATAATCGCAATCCACACCGTACTGCAGGTTGGATCCTGCCAAAAAGACAAGCCGCTTTTGACCTGCGGTTTGCATCAATCGCTCGTATTTCTTGCCGAACGTTGCTAAACTATTCATGTAACGGGGTGGCTGTCCCGCGCACATCCGCACCGTTCGGATCGGCGACCCCTCAAACGAAGCATCGCCGATGGTTTTCAGATTATCATACAGCGTAACGGTCTTCAGATTGGAGCAGGAAGCAAACGCCTTATCCTCCACCACCTGCACGGAGGAGGTAATATGTACTTCCGTTATGGATGTGTTTTTTGAAAAGGCACCCGCGGCGATACCGGTCACGGTCTTTCCGCCGATTTCTCGCGGAATATAGACCACCTTGTCACTGCCCTTGTAAGCGGTGATATAGACGCCCTTAGAACCTGACGCTTTTACGGTAAAATCGGCGGCTTTCGTTTCCTTTGCCCATACGCAGTACAGATGCTGAGGCTTATTCTGTGCCTTGAGCGCATATTTATAGCCGGGACGGATCAGTTCACCCTTGCCGTCCGGGTCGTAGGAATACCCCAAAAGCACGTACCCGTCGCGGGTAAGAAGACCGTCGTCCTCTCTGGCAAAGGGCATTTTCCAATAGCTGGTATCAAACTGCAGTTCGAAAATATCACCGTTAACGACGTGATACTTAACGGTGCGAACCGCGCCGTATTCCCATTCGTCTTCGTCTACCGCAGAGGACTTCGATGTCGACGTGGACTTTGATCTCGACGTGGACTTCGTTCCCGACGTGGACTTCGTTCCTGACGTGGACTTCGATCCCGACGGGGAATTCGATCCCGACGGGGAATTCGATGCCGACGAGGAATTCGAAGGGGCGTTGGAGCCCGAAGCCGAGCCGGAGCTCGTCGGCGTTTCCGATTCACCCAAAGCCGAATCGGTTGTCGTGGTCGTTTGTGCCGTATCCTCATTCTCCTCGGTCACCCCGCAGGCAACAAGAGAAAGCATCAGCACCAACACGGTTATGATTGCTGTCCATTTACGCATACAAATTCCTCCTTCGATGTTTCACAAATACCGCTTCAAAAAAGTCTCGTGTGTCGGGGCGTTTCCCCTTCACTCTTTGACGGAGAAAAACCCAAAATTTCTCAGTTGTTTTAACATTGCCGAAACGGAAAAGACCGATTGAAACGTATTTGTTAAAATTGAGTATACCATACGGGAGCCGAACTCGCAATAGTTTTCGCCGCGTTTTTTCACCCGTATTGCCTCAGCTTTTTCTGCCGTACTGACGCCTGCCAATGACAAAAACGGGAAAATCGCCAAAAAAGTTTGCCTATAGGCATTGCGGGGTTCGACTCTCTTATGGTATACTTTCAAAGAAGGAGTTAAATGTATGAAAAAGTTGATACTATTCGTTTTAGCATTGGTCTGTGTATTAGGTTTGGTCGGCTGCACAAGCAAAACATACGAATTGCCGCATGATAAATTCTGCTATTCGGTAGACGGCACTCAAACCTACGAATTGAGTGCCGATGATAGGCAGTATATTATTGACCTTTTAAACAACGCTTCTTGGGTAAATGACCTCTCGAATTGTGGCAGTGACTTTATTTTCTATACACAAAAACAAGAGGTTAGGTATCATTCCGTATGCGGAACATTTAACGATTATACGAACAAAAAGTTCGCGACCGTTTCAGAAGAACAGCGTGACATTATCAATGCAATGTTAGACATCCGTTGACTTGCCAATTCCCATTTGTCGGTTAGTTTAATAAGGATATGTAAAAACACCCTATGACTTTTGATGGTCATAGGGTGTAAATTTTTAATCCAACGGCTTCATCGTCGGAAAATTCGGGTGCAATCCTCGAATAAGTTCCTATAGGTTTCTATAACTCTCTATTTTGAGAGCATTTTAGGACCGTGAGGTTCTATAAGTCTCTATAAGTTCCTACTAAGTAAATAAATTTGGCTTAAACTGTGGCGTAAATTGGCGTAAATGTAAAAATATTGAAATGCTCGTTTGCTTATGATATAATAGAAACGCGAGGTGAGAGTATGGGCCATATCGTTGAATTGATTACCGAATTGCTATTTGGATTAGCGAAAAACAAACCGGATAAAATGCCGGATAACATATCCTATAACCCTTGTTTTACTGTCAGTCATCCTGTAAAGAAAACCATTGCGCGGATTGTTGCTACATTAGTTATTATTGCTGTCTGTGCGTTGCTTTTAATAATTTTAGATGCAGATACTCGATTTTTATACATAATATTTATTATTCTTTTTGGTGCTTTACTTATTTTATCTTTAATCGCTTTTTCTTTTCGCTGTTATGTTACAGAACAGCATATCAAAAAGAACTATTGGGGATTGTTTAGTAAACATATCGAATGGGACAACGTTTCGTGTATTAGAGTTGTTGAGAAAACAGATGAAAAAAGTGTTATTATTGCGATTTATAACGACGACGGCAAATGTGTAATCGATTTGAACACCGATATGGAGAATGTTTGGTATGTTGTCAAAATGGCAGAATCTAAAAGCATTACAGTGAAACACGAAAAAGATTTATCACTTAAACAAATATCTCATCTTTAAAAAAATTCTGATATGATATAATGAGGAGATTTTATGTCGCATAGCAAATATAATAAACGAGGGAAATCACTATATTTAGATAACTGGAACCCAAATGCAAAAAAGTATATCAATGAATGTAGTGTGTGCGGACACAAGGGATATAGTCCCGCTATTGAACAACATGGTTTTTTAAGCGACACAGATAAAGATCCTTTTACGTTTTCAGTTAACAAAGCAATATATGAAGAATTAACCAAAACATTTTCAGCGTTAGAATTAGACGAGCTCGGTCGTTGTGAAACTTGCGTAAGAATTCAAGACGAAAAATAATTATAAGTAAAAACGGGCTGTGACGTGTGTCACAGTCCGTTTACTGTTACCTTTTTATAGGGATCGCAGTTTACGTATTCTCAATGTCTCAGAATTCGCGATAATCTGTTTTATATCCTTCGTTAATTTCGGGGCGGAGTGCATTGGGATATTCCATATCTGTTTGTATATCCAAGATGATCTTTTGGACTCTGCTGTAAATTTGCTCACAATTCTCCAAATCTTCAAAAACAAAGTGGTTTTCTTTTGCACCGGCATCAAAGATAATGCTGCCTGTATGAAACAGTTTGCCAAGTAATCCAATGTTAAGCTGGGCGTTATGCAAATCTTTGTAGAACAACGATACTTCATTTATTGCAAAGAACCCGCTCTGAATGATAATGCGTTTGTTCGTGACAAAATATCTCGTATTCTTCCAGCGTCGACTGGCCGTAACCGCATTAGCAAGCCATATCCAAACCGGCATAAGGTGCAAGGTGAAAAAAGGGATCAGAAACCACAACATCTCACCTTCTTGCACAGATGCGCTGATGAACCCAAAATCAATAGCAAACCAAATAACAGCAATAGGTAACATTTTTAATGAGTTTTTCATAATGAAAGCCGTTTTTTTGGGTTTTTCACTTAGTATAACTATTTCGCCATTGTTTAGAACAACATCTTTTTGCATAACACGTCCCCCAATCTAACAAAACTTTTTCATCCATTTCATATCGGTAATGCGATTGTATATTCGCAATCTATTTCGAACAACACATAAACGGGTTGCGGAAATCTACAGCCTGTTCAGCATTATTCTGCTAGCGGTTTCATTGTGGGGAGTATGCAAAGGTTATAAAATTGAAAGCAAAATATCTTACCTTATCTTGATTTTTGTGATTTTTCCTGCCCGTTTTAAAGACTGCATTTTTACCCTCAAAAAATTATCTTACCTCAAATTACCTTTTCGGGACATATCATACCTCTGAAATGGTCTAAAAAATGGCCCAAAATTAACCTTGTGAATACTAAAGGTTGATAAGCAACTTCACTTTATGCTATAATAACAAAAATGGTTAAATTAACTATGATTTTATCGGTTGATTAGATTTAGAAAGGAGATAGGCTGTATGAAAAAGCATTGGAAGACATCCATCTTTTTCACATTATTTGTAATAATTTTGCTCGTATCACTACTTACTGCTTGCCAGAAAATACAAAAAGTTGAAAAAAATCAAGTTGAAAAAATAATAGTTTGGACTCATAATACGGTAGAATATGAGTTGAATGAAGAAGATTCTGCTAAATTTATAGAATTATACAATGTATCAAAATATGAGGGCAAAGGAACAGGAGAAGGCGGCACACCGAATTTTGGAATAACCGTATATTTCTTTGATGGAGCATATTTGAGGGTGAATGATTTTTATGGTAAACTCGAGGTATGGCTTTATGATGCAGATGGTGATGAAAAAGAATGGTATTATATTAGCAGTAATGAACTTTATAACTATGTATCGGAATTAGCAAATAAAATTGATGAGATTTCTAAATGATTATATCACAAAGACAATAAGTTTACTATGTACAAAAACACCCTATGACTTTTTACGGTCATAGGGTGTTAGTTTTCTTAATCCAACGGCTTCATCGTGGGGAACAGGATAACCTCGCGGATGCTGTCCGCGCCGGTAAGCAGCATGACACAGCGGTCGATGCCCATGCCCATACCGCCCGTGGGGGGCATACCGTATTCGAGGGCGGTGAGGAAATCCTCGTCCAGCATCTCGGTTTCGTCGTCACCGCGCTCGCGTTGCTCGACCTGCTTCATGAACCGCTCGCGCTGATCCAGCGGGTCGTTGAGCTCGGAATAGGCGTTCGCAAGTTCACTGTGACACACGAACAACTCAAACCGCTCGGTCAGGCGCGGATCTTTGGGCGATGCCTTGGTCAGCGGCGACACCTCAACCGGGTACATCGTGATAAAGGTCGGCTGGATCAGCTTATCCTCGACACGCTGATCAAAGCACGCATACAACGCGTTGCCCCAAGTACGCTCGGCAGCTTCGGCAAGCTCCACACCCTTTGCCTCGGCGGCGGCAACCGCCTCGGCGTCATCGGTGATGGCACCGAAATCAATGCCGACGTATTCCTTGACTGCATCAATCATCGTCAGTCTGCGCCAACCGGGAGTCAGGTCGATCTTCTCGCCCTGCCACTCGACCTCGTACGTACCGAGGATCTCTTTGGCCGCACCCGACAAAATACCCTCGGCAATATCCATCATATCGTGGAAATCGGCATACGCCTCATACAACTCCACGGTGGTGAATTCGGGGTTGTGCTTGGTGTCCATACCCTCGTTGCGAAAAATACGGCCGATCTCGTACACGCGATCCATACCACCGACGATCAGGCGTTTCAGCGGCAGCTCGGTGGCGATGCGCATATACATATCCAGATCGAGCGTGTTGTGATGCGTGATAAACGGACGGGCAGACGCACCGCCGGCAATGGTGTTAAGCACCGGCGTTTCGACCTCGATATACCGTCTGTCATCGAGATAATTGCGCATGAATTTAATAAACTGCGAACGGATAGCAAAATTGCGCTTGACCTCGGGGTTAACGATCAAATCCAGATACCGTTGACGGAAACGGGTATCGGTATCTTTGAGTCCGTGGAATTTCTCCGGCAACGGACGCAGTGATTTCGATAACAGCTTGATCGAGGTCGCGTGCACCGACACCTCACCCATCTTGGTACGGAACACGTAACCGGTCAAACCGATAATGTCACCGATGTCCCATTTCTTAAAACCGGCATACACGTCCTCGCCAACGTCACCGCGGCTGACGTATACCTGAATACGGCCGTTTCTGTCGTGAATGTCCATAAAGCTCGCCTTACCCATGATACGGCGGCTCATCATACGGCCCGCGATAGAGACGTTGATCGGCTCAGCAAGTTCGATGCTCTGTCCTTCCTCGGGTTGCCCATGCTCGGCGATGTACGCGGCCTCCGCCTTCTCGTACGCGGCGCGCGCCTCGTCGGTATAGGCGGTCACGTCGTATTTGGTGACCTCATACGGATTCTGACCCGCTTCGCACAGAGCTTTGAGTTTATCGCGGCGCACCTGCAACAGTTCAGACAACTGTTCGGTGGTCATTTCCGGTTGTTCGCTCATGTTGACTTCCTCACTTTCAAAAAAGCGGGCGGGATCAACCCCACCCGCATCTTGTTACCGTTAACTGTTATTTCTCGATCTTTTGGATGGTCAGCGTGATCTCGCCGCCGGGAGTTTCCACCTCGATGACGTCTCCCACAGCATGACCGATAAGGCCTTTACCGATGGGCGATTCATCCGAAATACGACCGCCGAGCGGGTCCGCCTCGGTAGAGCCGACAATTTCGTAGGTCATGTCTGCCTTTTTGCCCTTGAAACGCACGGTAACGATCGAGCCGATATGCACGTTTTCGGTGCCGAGCTCGCTCTCGTCCAACACGCGCACGTTTTTCAGCTGCGCTTCCAGCTCCGCAATACGACCCTCCACGATCGCCTGCTCGTTTTTCGCTTCGTCGTACTCACTGTTTTCCGATAAGTCACCAAAGCCGCGTGCCGTCTTGATCTTCTCGGCAACTTCCTTGCGGCGTACGGTCTTGAGTTCTTCGAGTTCCAGCTCTAATTTCTTGAGACCTTCTTTGGTAACGATGGTTTCTTTTGCCATACTAACTATCTCCTTCGGAGTTGTTTTTTATTAACAGACATTAACAGACCTATTATATAGGAGTTTTCCAATTCTGTCAAGCGCATTTTCCCGACAAAAAGCCCCCTCAACGAGGGGGCTTTGAGTTTTGTCAATCCACCGCGCACACAACGGTCAGGTCGGGATGCAACTGCAACAGCGATGCCGGTACTTCGGGGGTGATGGGACCGAACAATGCCTTCTCCAAGATCTCTTTCTTGGACGCACCGTTCGCAATGAGCAGCACCTTCTTGGCACCCATGATACCGCCCATACCCATTGTCACCGCCTGACGCGGCACGTCGTCCGCCGATGCAAAGAAGCGAGCATTCGCCTCAATGGTGCTGGGATCGAGATCCACCACGTGAGTCTCTTTGGTAAAGAACTCGTCAGGCTCGTTAAAGCCGATATGACCGTCCGGCCCGATGCCGAGCAGCTGCATATCGATACCGCCGAGCGAAGCGATAAGCGCATCGTACCGCGCACCCTCCGCCGCATAGTCGGCAGCCTTGCCATTGGGGACGTTGGTGTTGGCTTTGTCGATGTTCACGCGGTTGAACAGGTGCGTATCCATGAAATAACGATAGCTCTGATCGTTCGTACCGTCCAGCCCGCAATATTCGTCCAGATTGACCGAGCGGATGGCGGAGAAATCCAAGTCACCGTTCTCGTTCCACTCCACTAACTTGTCATACAACCCGATCGGCGACGAACCCGTGGCAAGCCCCAGCACGGCATCCGGTTTTAATACGATCTGCGCCGCCAGGATCTTGGCAGCCTCCAGGCTCATTTCTTCATAATTCTTCGTACGAATGATCTTCACAATACGCACGCTCCTTTTCGGCAAAATACTTGTTACTGTTAACATATCACTTTTTTCATCGCTTTTCAAGGGGTTTCGATAGAAAGGGCGGTCGAAAAACTTGCACTTGCAAATCCGGTTGTCGTGTGATGTATAAAAGATATATACGAAAAAGGATTGTTGATAATGAGACAATTTATCAAGTTTTTTCGGACGAGCCGGTCAACAAAGCCACTTACTCCTCTAAATTATAACAAGACCCCAAACCGTCAACGCCTCACTGAGGAAATGATCGGTGGATTTAATGAAAAAAGCTCGTTGCTTATGCAGCGAGCTTTTTTGAAAGCGTTGTACAAATTCGATGCGCTTTGGATTTTTAACCTATGTGTTTAAACCGCTACATATTTTAAATGAAATATTCTCCTTGCAGAAAGTGAAATAAAATTCGCATCAAAATATTTGCGAAGCAAATATTTCATACGCGTAGCGTATTTCATAGCGGAGCTATTTCACTCGCCGTAAGGCGAATTTCATTGAAAAAAGCATCGACATTGTCGATGCTTTTTTCTGGCTATGGGCTACAAAAAAGATATTTTTACCGTTTTTGCGTATGAATTCGAACTCTTGCATAACCGTTCGTTTTTAGTGAAATCGTTCGCTTACGCTCACGGTGAAATAATTTACTCCGTAAATTGTGAAATTTGATGCTATCGCATCAAGTGAAATTAAATCCACCCACTCGCCGTTGAGGCGAATTTCACACGCCGCAGGCGTATTTCACATTGCAAAGCAATATTTCACCCACCCGAAAGGGTGGATTTAGTTGAAAAACCGACTTGTCGAAACAAGTCGGTTTTTCTGGCTGGGCTGGATGGAGTCGAACCATCACGGCGTGAGTCAAAGTCACGTGTCCTACCGCTAGACTACAGCCCAATATCGTGGCAGGGACACTCGTGAGATCAAGTGTCCCTGCGTGTTGTGGGGTGGGAGATGGGATTCGAACCCACGATCTTCAGTGCCACAAACTGACGCGTTAGGCCAACTACGCTACACCCACCATATCTGGCGCGCCTGAAGGGACTCGAACCCCTGACCCTCTGCTTAGAAGGCAGATGCTCTATCCGGCTGAGCTACAGGCGCCTATATGTTCCGCCACGCGGAATTGCGATCAATGGAGCGGGTGATGGGAATCGAACCCACACAACCAGCTTGGAAGGCTGGGGTTCTACCACTGAACTACACCCGCATATTGCTGAATCATGATACCACACCCCTTAACCTCTGTCAAGTCTTTTTTTAACCTTTTTTAGAGGGATAGAAAAAGGCCCCCTTGTGTAAAGAGGGCTGTCGCGCGTATGCGCGACCGGGGGATTGTCAAATTCGTCGCGCCCTGCGCGACACCATCCCTATTCTAACACGTACCGCTGAGTTCCTTTCACACCGGTCATATATCCCGCGGAAACGCGCGCCTCGCAAATCATACCGTCTCCCGCGGCGGCAAACGCCTCAAGTTCGTCCCGAACGACTTCTAATTGTGAGATGTTCAGCCGCGTATCGCACACCGCCGTGAACACACCGAACGCCGCCTCCACATTCAGCGTGTCGGTCAACGTTCGGTTTAGAAAAGCGGCAGTCAACTGCGCGTGCGCCCATGCCTGCCCCACACCGCCCTGCTCCCAACCATCAAAGGTAAGCACCTCGGTCACTTGCAACGGTGCCAGCGTCAGGTCACCTTGTGGCAAGCCTCCCACCGCCTGCGGCAACGTCAGCGACAGGTTCCCCGATACGCGCCCGACAAGTGCCGCCGCGCCGTCGATGGGGAGAGATAAGACCGCGAGCTGCTCCAGCTTGGTCGCCACCTGCTCGCCGAACGCGGGATATACCTCAGCCGCGGTGGTCAGCGTCACGCCGTCGACGATCTCCGTTTGCGGGGGATACCCTACGGCACACATTGTCATGGTGCGGGTATCGGTGGTAAGCTTCACCAGGCCTGTCAGCGTATCGCCGTCGTGGAACACGATCCACACCGACCGCTCCACATAGCGCTCACCCAACACCTCCTCGGGCACCTCGTCCGACCGATCCAGAATGAACGGCAACAGCATAATCAAGCCGAACGCCAAGAGCGATAACACAAACGCGCCCGCCACCGTCACCGAGGTGCGTGTCAACCACGTCACCTTAGCTCCGTGCTTCACTGCACCACTCTCCCATCTCGAATCACGATCCGCCTCGGGGCGGTATCCGCGATCGCGTTGTCGTGCGTAATCAGCACCACCGTGTGTCCGTCCCGATTCAGTTCGTGCAGCATCTCCATAATCTGCGCGCCCGAGGCACTGTCAAGATTCCCCGTCGGCTCGTCCGCCAAGATCAGGGGCGGCGACGCCGCCAACGCCCTTGCGATCGCCACACGTTGCTGTTGCCCACCCGAAAGCTCGCTCGGCCGATGCCGAACCCGCGCACTCAGTCCCACACGGCACAGCGCCTCGGTCGCGCGGCGGCGGCGTTCCTCGCGTCTCATGCCACGGTAGATGAGCGGCAATTCCACATTTTCCTCTGCCGTCAACGACGGAATCAGATGAAACCCCTGAAAAATAAACCCGATCCGCCGACTGCGCACCGCCGCTCCCACCGCCGGCGATACGCGGCTCATATCCCGTCCGCCGAGCAAATACCGCCCCTTGGTCGGCACGTCCAAGCACCCTAAAATGTTCATCAGCGTGGATTTCCCCGACCCCGACTGCCCGATCACCGCCACAAACTCGCCGTCATCGACAGTCAGTGACACGTCGTTAAGCGCTCGTACCTGCTCGCCGCCCTCATAAATTTTGCTCACGTGCTGCAATTCAATCAATGCTGACATGTTAACACCTCATTTTTGATAGCGTACCCCCTTTTTCTTCAAATATCAAAAAAGCGCTCCGTACGGAGCGCTTTTTTAAAAAACATATCAGAAACTTGCCGCCGATGTGCGGACCGTTCCCACGGTTGGTTGCGTTTCTTTCCCGATCAACAGCGTACCGACCGTCGCAAAATCACTTAACTGATAGGCAAACACGCCGTTGGCTGATGTAACATACAAATACTCGCCGATATAGATGCCGCGCGCACCGTAACTGTCCGGCGCCGCGAGCCGCGCTTTGAGCACAAACCCGTTTTTGGCATCGTATCCATAAACGTGATACGTGTTATCCTCGGTAGCAAAACCGATCAGATTTTTTCGCACGTCGATCAACGCCGCTTTATGGTTATTCAGCACCTCGCTGTAGCGCTGATCGAGCACCGTCACATCCGACTCGGTAACGGCGGTGGGATCACTCACGTCGAACATCGAGAGCTTCATAAAGGTGGTCCGCCCGTTTTCGTCGGCATCCATCCCGATTCCCAGCAGCTTGCTGTCGCCGTACGGATGCAGATATTGCGAAAAACCGGGGATCTTGAGCGCACTTTGAATCGTCGGCTTGGTCGGATCGCTCAGGTCCACCGTGAACAGCGGATCCACCTGGCGGAAGGTCACGAAATACCCGACCGTCCCGTCAAACCGCACCGAATACACCCGCTCGTCCTCGGCAAGTCCTTTCAGTGCGCCGACGGTGTTCAGATCTTTGTCCAACACGAGCAACGCGTTGGTCGTACCGCCCGTGCCGTATTCGGTCACCACCACCCGCAGATGGCCGTCATATTCGTCCATCGCGAACTGGTTGAGTAGCGTACCGTTGATGGCGGTCTGTGCCTGCTGCTTGATGTTACCGCCGTTCAGTGCAAAACGCACAAGCTGCGTTTTGCCGTCGTAGTACCCGCCTGCGACGTACAGATTTTCCGTATTGGCATACACGGTATCCCCCGCCGTCAGCACCGCTTTTTGCGACAGC
>JAZRQG010000136.1:0-8472 GCA_045649625.1 Acutalibacteraceae bacterium | reverse complement strand
ATACCGGCAAGCTGACGGATCTGGGCGATAGAACCACGGGCGCCGGAATCCGACATCATGTAGATGGGGTTGAACTCATCCATGTTGTTGTTCAGCGCTTTGGTGACCTTGTCGGTGGTATCGTTCCACGTGTCGATAACCATCTTATAACGCTCTTCGTCGGACAACAGACCTTGGTTGAACAGATCGGTGATCTGCTCGACGGTCTGCTCCGCTTCCGCGATAAGAGCTTTTTTCTCCGGCGGAATGGAGGCATCCACAACGGCGACGGTTAACGCGCCGCGGGTAGAATACTTATAACCCTGTGCCTTCACGGCATCGAGCACCTCGGAGGTGCGGGCGGGACCGTGCACCTTAATGCAATTGTCAATGATCTTCGAGAGCTGTTTCTTGCCGACTTTATAGTTGACCTCATAGAGGAACATATCGTCGATAGTCTTGCGCTCGACCAAACCGAGATCCTGCGGGATGGGTTGGTTAAAGATAATGCGACCGACAGTGGTTTCGACCAAGCGGGATTGATTGACACCGTCAATTTCCATGGTACGGCGCACTTTGATCTTGGCGTGCAGACCGACAACCTTATCGGCATACGCCATCAAGGCTTCGTTCTCGTCGCGGAAGATCTTACCTTCGCCGAACTCACCGGGTTTTTCAATGGTCAGATAGTACGAACCGAGAACCATATCCTGCGTCGGCACGGTCACGGGACGTCCATCGGACGGCTTTAACAAGTTGCCGGCTGCGAGCATTAAGAAGCGGGCTTCTGCCTGCGCTTCGGCGGACAGCGGCACGTGCACAGCCATCTGGTCACCGTCGAAGTCCGCGTTAAAAGCGGTACAAGCGAGCGGGTGCAGCTTGATAGCACGGCCTTCAACCAGTACCGGCTCAAACGCCTGGATACCCAGACGGTGCAGTGTCGGTGCGCGGTTGAGCATAACCGGATGGTCTTTAATGACGATTTCCAAGGCATCCCACACTTCGGGGCGGACACGATCCACCATCTTGCGGGCGGTCTTAATGTTGCCGGCGGCGCCGGTTTCCACCAGACGCTTCATAACAAAGGGCTTGAACAGCTCCAGTGCCATCTCCTTCGGCAGGCCGCACTGATACATTTTCAGTTCCGGACCGACGACGATAACCGAACGGCCGGAGTAGTCGACACGCTTGCCGAGCAAGTTTTGACGGAAACGACCCTGTTTACCCTTGAGCATATCGGACAAGGATTTGAGCGAGCGATTGTTCGGACCGGTGACCGGACGACCACGGCGGCCGTTGTCGATCAGTGCATCCACCGCTTCCTGGAGCATGCGCTTTTCGTTGCGGACGATGATATCCGGCGCACCGAGCTCCAACAATCTCTTCAAACGATTGTTGCGGTTGATGACGCGACGGTAGAGATCGTTGAGGTCAGAGGTGGCAAAACGACCGCCGTCCAACTGGACCATCGGGCGGATATCCGGCGGGATGACCGGAATAACGTCGAGAATCATCCACTCGGGACGGTTACCCGACTGGCGGAACGATTCCACAACCTCCAAACGTTTGAGCAAGCGTGCACGCTTCTGACCGGTAGCGCCCTCGAGTTCCTCTTTGAGTTCTTCGGACAGCTTTTCCAGATCAATGGCGGCAAGCAGCTTCTTGACGAATTCCGCGCCCATGCCGGCATCGAAATCGTCTTCATATTTTTCGCGCATGTCGCGATAGTCTTTTTCGCTGAGCACCTGCTTTTCCTGAAGCGGCGTCGGGCCGGGATCAACCACGATGTAGGAAGCAAAGTACAACACCTGTTCCAACAAACGCGGCGAAATATCCAAGAGCAGGCCGATGCGGGACGGGATACCCTTGAAATACCAGATGTGGGATACCGGAGCGGCGAGCTCAATGTGGCCCATACGCTCACGGCGCACCTTGGCGCGAGTGACTTCTACGCCGCAGCGATCACAGATCTTACCCTTATAGCGGATGCGTTTGTACTTACCGCAATGGCATTCCCAGTCCTTAGTAGGCCCGAAAATGCGCTCGCAGAACAAACCGTCGCGTTCCGGCTTTAAGGTGCGGTAGTTGATGGTCTCCGGTTTTTTTACTTCGCCGTATGACCAACCGCGGATCTGCTCAGGGGACGCAAGACCGATCTTGATGGAATCAAACACATTAAATTCAGCCATGATGATTTGCCCCCTTTCTTACATTTCGTCGGAATCGTCCGAGTAGGAATCCTCGTCCGAACCGAACAGATCTTCACCGAAGAAGTCATCGACTTCCGGTTCCTCCACGGCATAGCCGTCAAACTCGTTCTCATTGGCGACCGTGCTGAATGCGTCGTCATCCACCGGATCAACGGTGACCACATTCAGCTCCTCGTCCTCTTCAAAGGTTTGCTTCAAGTCAATTTCTTGCTTGTCACGATCCAGAACTTTTATATCCAGACCAAGCGATTGCAGTTCCTTGACCAACACCTTGAAGGATTCGGGAACACCGGATTGCGGCACGTTTTGGCCCTTGACGATGGATTCGTAGGTCTTGACACGGCCCACGACGTCGTCCGACTTGACAGTCAGAATTTCCTGCAGAGTATAGGCAGCACCGTATGCTTCCAGTGCCCACACTTCCATTTCACCGAAACGCTGACCGCCGAACTGGGCTTTACCGCCGAGAGGCTGCTGCGTTACCAGCGAGTACGGACCGGTCGAACGAGCGTGAATCTTATCATCGACCAGATGATGCAGTTTGAGATAGTACATATAGCCAACGGTGACGGGGTTGTCGAACTGTTCACCGGTGCGGCCGTCGTACAGGATAGTTTTACCGTTCGAGTTTTTACCGGCCTGCTCAAGCAACTCCTGAATATCGCCTTCGTGCGCACCATCGAAGACAGGCGTCATCACCTTGAAGCCGAGTGCCGCCGCGGCATAGCCCAAGTGCACTTCGAGCACCTGACCGATGTTCATACGGGACGGAACACCCAAGGGGTTGAGGACGATATCCAGCGGCGTGCCATCCGGCAGGAACGGCATATCCTCGCTGGGAAGAATGCGCGAGACAACGCCCTTGTTGCCATGACGGCCGGCCATCTTATCGCCCACGCTGATCTTACGTTTCTGTGCGATGTAGCAGCGGACCACCATGTTGACACCGGGGCTGAGCTCGTCGCAGTTTTCGCGGGTGAACACCTTGACATCCACAATGATGCCGTATTCGCCGTGCGGGACGCGCAAGGAGGTGTCACGCACCTCGCGTGCCTTTTCACCGAAGATGGCGCGCAGCAGGCGCTCCTCGGCGGTCAGCTCGGTCTCGCCCTTCGGGGTGACCTTACCGACCAGAATATCACCGGAGCGCACTTCCGCGCCGATGCGAATGATACCACGCTCGTCCAGGTCTTTCAAAGCGTCATCGCCCACGTTGGGAATGTCGCGTGTGATCTCTTCCGGCCCGAGCTTGGTGTCACGGGATTCGATTTCGTATTCTTCGACGTGAATGGAGGTGAAGACGTCCTCACGCACCACTTTTTCGTTGATGAGAACGGCGTCCTCGTAGTTGTAGCCTTCCCAGGTCATAAAGCCGATGAGCGCGTTCTTACCGAGCGCGATCTCACCGTTGCAGGTGGCGGGACCGTCGGCAATGACGTCGTGCTCCTCAAGATGCTGACCGGGCTCAACAACCGGGCGCTGGTTGATACAGGTGCCTTGGTTGGAACGGGCAAATTTGATAAGCTGATAGGTATCGATCGAGCCGTTGTCGTCGCGGCGCACCAGTACGCGGTCAGCCGAAACGTCCGTGACGGTACCGGCGGCTTTTGCCAATACGCAGACACCGGAGTCCACACCGGCTTTGTATTCCATACCGGTACCGACGATGGGGGATTCGGTTTTGAGCAGCGGCACAGCCTGACGCTGCATGTTAGAGCCCATCAACGCACGGTTGGCGTCGTCGTTCTCGAGGAACGGGATCATCGCAGTAGCAACAGATACGACCATCTTGGGCGAAACGTCCATGTAGTCGATCTTATCACTTTCGATCTCGACAAATTCGCTGCGCATACGGGCATTCACACGGCCGCGAGCAAAACGGCCGTTTTCATCCAGCGGTTCGTTCGCCTGCGCGACGATGTAATCGTCTTCCATATCGGCGGGCATATACACCACTTCATCGGTGACGATGCCGGTTTGTTTATCCACGCGGCGGAGCAGTGCTTCGGCAAAACCGTACTGGTTGATGCGGGCAAAGGTGGCAAGATACGAGATCAGACCGATGTTGGGACCTTCAGGAGTCTCAATCGGGCACATACGGCCGTAGTGGCTGTAGTGTACGTCACGCACCTCAAAGCCGGCGCGATCACGCGACAAACCGCCGGGGCCCAGTGCCGACAGACGGCGCTTGTGGGTGAGCTCTGCGAGCGGGTTGTTTTGATCCATAAACTGGGACAGCGGGGAGGAACCGAAGAATTCTTTAATCGCTGCCACGACAGGACGGATGTTGATGAGTGCTTGCGGGGTGACTGTGTCCATATCCTGCGCCTGCAGGGTCATGCGCTCACGAATCACGCGCTCCATACGGGAGAAGCCGATGCGGAACTGGTTTTGTAACAGTTCGCCAACCGAACGGATACGGCGGTTGCCCAGGTGATCGATGTCATCGGTGGTGCCGATGTCGTGGCCGAGACAGTTCAGATAGTTGATGGACGCTAAAATATCGTCCACAATGATATGGTTCGGGACGAGTTCGGCCGCGCGTGCGAGTAAAGCCTCAATCAGCGCTTCGTCACCTTCGGTGCTTTCCAAGATCTCCTGCAACACGGAGAAGCGGACGCGCTCGTTGACGACTTTTTTCACGGCGTCGTAAACAGCCGCGCTGACAAACAGCGACAGATCCACCATGCCGTTGGAGATAATCTTGACTTCCGTGTGCTCGCCATGATCGTCCACGTCGACGTAGGCAACACAGACACCGGCATTCTCAATCTCCATCGCACGCTCGCGGCGGATGACCTCGCCTGCTTCCGCCAGAATTTCACCTGTGACGGGGTTTACAATCGGACGGCTTAGACGGCAACCGGACAAACGGTTGGAGATGCCGAGCTTTTTATTGTATTTATAGCGGCCCACGCGGGACAGATCGTACCGACGGGGGTCAAAGAACAGATTTTCGAGGTGCTGCTGAGAGTTTTCCAACGTGAGCGGTTCACCAGGACGCAGCTTGCGGTAGACCTCCAACAGTGCTTCCTCGGTGTTTTTGGTGATATCCTTTTCCATGGTGGCAAGGATACGCTCGTCTTCGCCGAAGAAATCAAGCAGTTCGGCATCCGAACCGAGGCCGAGTGCACGCACGAACGTCGTAACGGGAAGCTTGCGGTTTTTGTCAATACGGACAGAGAATACGTCGGAGGAATCCGTCTCGTACTCCAACCAAGCACCGCGGTTCGGAATCACCGTGGAGGTGAACAGCTTCTTACCGGTGCTATCGTAGCTCATGCCGTAGTACACGCCCGGAGAACGGACGAGCTGCGAAACGATGACACGCTCCGCACCGTTGATCACAAAGGTGCCGCTTTCGGTCATGAGCGGGAAATCGCCCATAAATACTTCGGACTCCTTGATCTCGCCGGTTTCTTTATTGATAAGACGCGCGCGCACGTATAAAGGGGCTGCGTAGGTGACGTCGCGCTCCTTACATTCCTCAACCGTGTATTTCGGTGTATCGCTCAGCCGGTAGTCCAAGAACTCCAACGACAGATTACCGGTGTAATCCGTGATGGTGGTGGTATCGTTGAAAACGTCTTTCAGACCTTCCTCCAAAAACCACTGGTACGAGTTCTTTTGGATCTCGATGAGATTCGGCATATCCAACACTTCGTTGATCTTGGAAAAGCTCATACGGGTTGTCTTGCCCAGCTGGACCGGTTTGATATTAACCATCGGCTTCCATCACTCCTGTTTTATAGTTTGCCTTGTCCTCCGAAACGGGCGGTCTTACGCCCATTTTCGGTATCATTCGGGAGTTGTGCGATCGGTGAAAAAATCCTTGCATTTTTCGACCGATTGTGGTACACTATACACGGTGTTCGCATACTTTCCTATGATAATGCAGTATACTATCATACAGGAAATAACTGCCGTTGTCAATGCGTTTTTGAGAATTGGCAGCTTTTTTTATATTTTTTTCAAAATTTTTCAAAAACAGGGAAGTTTTTTCGGTCAGGTCATGGCAATCTGACCGAAAAATAAGAGTAGGAACACTTGGATCCGTTGTTTGTTTTATGAAGAAAGGCGGCGTTTTCGATGAAAAAATACGGAGTGAGACTTAGCAGTTTGTTGCTGTGTGTCGCATTGTTGTGTACGGGATGCGGCGGTACGGGGGACAAAGACGTCGAAACGACCCAAACGACCACCACGACCGTTCCGACTACCACAACAACACTCACGCCCACCACCACGCAAAAAGCGGAGGCGGCGGAGGGCCTGCTTGTGAACTCCCCCGACGGTAAACCGGTGGATCCGGAACTCTTGGCGCGGCTGCAGAGCGTGTGCAGTTCGTACAAAAACGAGGTATCCTTTTATTACAAGGATCTGGTGAGCGGTTACAGCATCGAATTTTGCGCGGATACCATTTATCAGACGGCAAGTGTTATCAAAGCGCCCTACGTTCGGTATTTGCTGGAAACAGTGGACGTAGATCTTGACAAGAAGTTGAAAATGACCAAAAAGCAGGGGGGGTCGAGTCATATCGACGCGAAGCCGCTCGGCACGGAGTTTACCGTGAAAGAGCTGATGGAGTATGCGATCCGATACAGCGATAACACCGCGTACTATATGCTGAATGAGGAGTTCGGGTTTGCCGGCTTTAATGCTTACGCTGATACGCTGGGTATTCGCGCTAACGCGACGAACAAGCTGACGCTCGTGTTCCCAAGACCACGTTTCGGTTATCTGTCTGCACGGGATGCGGGCTTGTATTTTGAGGATATTGCTCGTTATATTGAGAAGGGCAGTGAGAACGCAAAGCTACTCAAAAGCTGGTTGACTTCCACAACGGTTGACGGTATGCTGGCGGATGCACTGGGCAACACCTATGAGGTGGCGCACAAGTATGGTGAGCAAGGAAGCCAGGCCTATCACGATGCAGCGATCGTGTATGCACCGCAACCGTACGTGCTGACGATTTTGTCCACACTGGAACCGTATGCCACGGAATCGGATAAAGCGTTTGCCAATATTGCGACGCTGATTGATGCCATCCAGACACAGCTGCACGCAGAGGGTTAATTTGAGGTGAAACAAAATGCGCATTGTTATTAAAGTGGGCACCTCCACGCTGGCACACGCGACGGGACGTATCAATATCCGCCGTGTGGAACAGCTGTGCAAGGTGATGAGTGATCTGAAAAATGCCGGACACGAGCTTGTGTTGGTGTCATCCGGTGCCATCGGCATGGGGGTTGGCAAGCTGTTGCTTAAAGAGCGTCCGGCAGATATGGCGACCAAGCAGGCTGCGGCTGCGGTCGGACAGTGTGAGCTGATGTATACATACGATAAGCTGTTCGAGGAATACCGTCATACCGTTGCGCAGATTTTGTTGACGGGCGATGATCTCAACGATGAAAAACGGCGTGCAAATTTCCATCAGACCTTGTTCCGTCTCTTGGAGCTCGGCACGTTACCCATCATCAATGAGAACGATACGGTGGCGACGGAAGAAATCGGCATTGGCGATAACGATACGTTGGGTGCCATCGTGGCGGTGAATGCGAGTGCCGATCTGTTGGTGCTGTTGTCGGATATTGACGGCTTGTACGATGCTGATCCGCATGCGCACCCCGATGCGCGCCTGATCCCGTTCGTCAGTGAGCTGAATGATAACGTGTTGGCGCTTGCCGGTGGCGCGGGTTCTCAACTGGGGACCGGCGGCATGGCAACCAAGCTGCATGCGGCACAGATTGCGACCGAGGCGGGCATTGATATGGTGATTGCCAACGGAGAATATCCGGAGAAGCTATACGATATTGTTGCCGGCAAAGCCATCGGTACACGCTTTTGCGGAAGGAAGCAAACAGTATGACAACACAGGAAATCCTCAAGGCGGCAAAGCAAGCTTGTTCCCGGGCAGTGCTGTTGACGACTGAACAAAAAAACGAAGCGCTGCACGCGATGGCGGATGCGTTGATTGAACATACCAAGCTGATTTTGGCAGCAAACGCCAAGGACGTTGAGGCGGCGAAAGGGTCGCTATCCTCCGTGATGGTGGATCGGTTGGTGCTGACCGTCGATCGCATTGCGGCGATGGCAGATGGTATCCGTCAGGTAGCAAAACTTCCCGATCCGGTCGGTCGTGTCATTGAGCGTGTTGACCGCGAAAATGGATTGGTGATCGAAAAGGTCAGTGTACCGATGGGTGTCACGGCGATGATTTATGAGAGCCGCCCCAATGTGACCTCGGATGCGGCGGTACTGGCGTTCAAAAGTGGTAACGTGTGTG
>JAZRQG010000135.1:0-2644 GCA_045649625.1 Acutalibacteraceae bacterium | reverse complement strand
CGATTATGAGGTGAAGACCGGCGAGGTGGTGGAAATTTTGACCACTTCTGCGCCGAATCACGGTCCCAGCCGTGATTGGTTGCAGCTTGTCAAAACCAGTGAAGCGCGCAACAAGATCCGCTCATGGTATAAACGGGAGCGCCGAGACGAAAACATCCAACAAGGGCGCGAAGAGCTTGAACGGGAAATGGCGCGCAACTTCATCCGCTTATCGGGACAGGATCTTGAGGATTTCCTGATGGCACAGGCGAAGCGTCAGCATTGTGACAGCATTAACGATTTTTATGCGGCGATCGGCTACGGCGGCATTTTGCTGTCGCGTCTTATACCGCGTATGAAAGAGGATGCCGCCAAGTATACGCGCACCGAGCCGGTTACGGCGGAGAGCGTCACGGCGGCAGCGAAGCCGCACCGTCACCATAACGGCGGCGTTATCATTGAAAATATGGAAAACTGTCTGGTCAAATTTGCCCGTTGCTGCAATCCGGTACCGGGTGATGAGATCATCGGATTTATCACCCGCGGGTATGGTGTCTCCATTCACAAACGGGATTGCACCAACGTGCCGACAGATTTGTCGCACAGCGCCGAACCCGAACGGTGGGTGAAGGTGTCGTGGGAGGATAGCATTCGCGAAGAGTTCAAGGCGGAGCTGCACATTACGGCAACGGATCGCATTGAGCTGTTAGCGGATATTACCGCACAACTGGCGGCTATGCACGTGATGATTTACGGTATGCAAGCGCGGGAAAATCGCGGTCACGGCGAAGTGTTTGTGACGGTGGGTGTCAACAGCCTTCAGCATTTGCAGGAGGTTATGACCCGCCTGAAACGTGTGAGCGGTGTTGAGGATATTAAACGCGGAGGAGCGTAAAGACAATGAAAGCGATTTTTCAGCGGGTATACGATGCCTCGGTAGAGGTGGAAGGCCGCCTTGTCGGTCAGATCGGCGCGGGTGCGCTTATTCTGCTTGGCGTCGAGCAGGAGGATACCCCCGAACACGCCAAGATTATGGCCCAAAAAATTGCCAACTTGCGCGTGTTTACCGATGAAAATGATAAAATGAATCTGTCGTTGCTCACCATTGGCGGCGAGGTGCTGGCGGTGTCGAATTTCACACTGGCAGCCAACTGCTCGCACGGACGGCGACCGGAATTTTTTGCGGCGGCGCGTCCGGAAAAGGCGCAACCGCTGTACGAGCTGTTCATGACCGAACTGCGTGCGCTGGGCGTTTCCAAGGTCGAAGCGGGCGAATTCGGTGCGCATATGATCGTGAGTATGCACGGCAACGGGCCGGTAACCATCCCGCTGGATACCAAGGACTGGACGTGACGGCATGATTTACACATATTTCCCAGTCGGTGCTTACGGTGCCAATTGTTGTTTGGTCTATGATGGACAACACAACGCGGCGGTGATTGATCCCGGTGATGAAGCCGATCGGATCCTTGCAAAAATTGAGGAACTGTCGCTGAACGTGTGCGCCGTTTTGCTTACCCATGCGCATTTTGACCATATCGGTGCTGCCGCCCGTTTGCAACAAGAATTAGGTGCTCCCGTTTACGTTCACGCGGACGATGTACGGGGCCTGACAAATGCACAGTACAGCGTGATGCCGTTATCGGATTCACCCATTGCTGATCATCTGCTCAAAGACGGTGATACGGTAACGGTGGGTAATATCACGTTCACGGTCATGCACACGCCGGGGCACACCACAGGTAGTGTGTGTTATCGCTGTGAGGACGTTCTGTTTGCGGGGGACACCCTGTTTGCCGGTAGTATCGGCAGGACGGATTTTGCAGGCGGCGATTTTTCGGCAATGCGCCAAAGCCTCAAGCGATTGGCAACACTGCCGAATGAAACCCGAGTTATACCCGGTCACGGCAGTGAAACAACGATTGGATTTGAAAAACGATCAAACCCATTTATGGTAGGAATATAAGATATGGTTCTGTATTTACAGGGGCACGATTATCATTTTGAATTACAAAACGTTTGTCGGTTGTTTTTGCCGCAGGAACGGCTGGTGGTCGCGGAATCCGACGATACCCCGTCGGATGGTGCGGCGTTGATTGCACGGCTGGAAAAACAAGCGAACGAAACGATGCTGTCTTGTCGGCTGTTGCTTACCGACTACGACGAAACACGTTGTGCGCAGGTGGCGAATCCGCATCCGTCGTATGCGGATGAATGTGAGCTGGTCCTGTGCGAACTGCTGTACGATCTGTTGTCGGATGCGTTTCACACCACACAGGACTGGGGCATCGTCACCGGTGTGCGACCGGTAAAGCTTTTGCGCCGTTTGATCGCAGAGGAGGGAGAAGAAAAAGCCCTTGCCCATCTGCGTGACCGGCTGTTCGTCAGCGAACACAAGCTCTTTTTAAGCCGAACGACTCTGGAGGCAGAGGACCGCATTTTGGGACTGTCCCGACCGGAATCGTTCAGCTTGTATGTGTCGGTGCCGTTTTGTCCCTCGCGCTGTGATTATTGCTCGTTCGTGTCCCAGACCGTCACGAGGGCCGCCAAACTGATTCCCGAGTATGTGGATTGTTTGGCACAGGAGATCGCGTTTACCGGCAAACTTGCCAAAGAACTGGGACTGCGTCTGGAAACCGTCTATTTCGGCGGCGGTACCCCCACC
>JAZRQG010000134.1:0-55182 GCA_045649625.1 Acutalibacteraceae bacterium | reverse complement strand
TTCTTTCTGAATCTTAATTAACGGGTAGTGTGTTTCTTTCTTTGTTTGCATTGTTTAATTTTCAAGGTCCTTGCCGCCGCCTTTTTTGCGACAGCTTTGCTATAATACCACTCTACTTCCGCTTTGTCAACAGTTTTTTGAAGCTTTTTTTGCTTTTTTTAAAATTGTCAAGCTTTAACTAAAATACTTCCGGATAGGGGTGGTAAACATAGATAATCTTGATAAAACACGGCATCACCGACAACGGTTTGCCAATCGGCATCCAGCAAAATGCGCACTTCCCGTTCTGAACGGTTGACCGCGCACCGCACCGTGCCGTTTTCGTCGACCCGATCAAATACAACCGTATCTTCTGCCGCGTATACCGGTACAAACACGCCCTCGCGAAACGCTTCGTGTGCGGCGCGCGCCTGCCCAAGCGCACAAAACCAGTCAATGAGCGCCTCGTTTTCGCACCCCCACGGATAACAAGCGCGGTTAAACGGATCGCGATACCCCTCTAAGCCGGCTTCATCACCGTAGTATAAGCACGGAACCCCCGGCAGGCAATATTGCAACACCGCCGCCGCTTTCAGGCGACGAACACCCTCTGTGCGCTCTTCATCCGATAAATGTGCCTCGGATTGCCAACGCCTGCCGCGCCCGTTCGCAGGCTCACCGGCAAGCATCGTAATCGCCCGTTCGGTATCGTGCGTACCGAGCGAGTTCATCAACAAGCGCACGACCTGCGGCGGATAGTTTTCCACAACGCTGCCGATTTGGTTAAAAAAGTGTGCGCCGTTTCCGTTTCTTATAAACTCCAGCACCGCCGTACGAAACGGATAATTCATAACGCTGTCCAGCTGTTTGCCCAGCAAATACCGACGGCGATGCCCATAACTTTGCTTATTGCTGGCATCCTCCCATACCTCGCCAAGCACGAGTGCCTCCGAGTCGGTTCCTTTTACGGCGGTGCGCAACGCTTCCAAAAAGCCGTCCGGCAATTCGTCCGCCACGTCCAACCGCCAACCCGACGCACCAACACGCAACCATTTTCGAACGATTCCATTCTCCCCTGTTATATAGGTAATGAAAGAGGGGTCAAGCTCGTCAACCTCCGGCAGGGTATTAAACCCCCACCAACCGGTATACTCCTGCGGCCACTGTGCGAAATGATACCACGGCGCATACGGCGATTCCTGCGTTTGATACGCCCCCGCTCCCGGATAGCGCCCGTTTTTATTAAAGTACACACTGTCGGCACCCGTGTGACTAAAGACACCGTCTAAAATAACGCGGATCCCCCGTTCGCGCGCCTCCGCCGTCAGTTGTCTCAAATCCTCCTCCGTACCGAGCAAGGGGTCAATACGGCTGTAATCTGCCGTATCGTAGCGGTGGTTGGAATGGGATTCAAAAATCGGGTTCAAATACAAGCAGGTAACACCCAGCCGCTTCAAATAATCCAGCTTACTTCGAATCCCCCCCAGGTCGCCGCCGAAAAAATCGTTATTACGCACCGCGCCGGTTTCATCCGGTTTCCAGTGCGGTTGTTCGCCCCATTTCGTATGAAGTATGCGGTCAGCAGGCACGTTTTCTTTTGCTTTTCCCGAACAGCAAAAGCGATCCGGAAAGATCTGATAAAACACCCCTCCCGCCAACCAATCGGGGGTTTTCAAATCCGAGCCGTAGCAAGTGAGCTGCCACGAATCACGCGGCGTATCCACGCACGCGGCAGAACCGTCCGGCAAGCAAGATAAATAGCGCCTGCCGTCGTCGCTGTCGATCGCAAAAAAATACCAATAAAGATCCGGTGTGTCTGGGGTGTATCGACAATCCCACCATTCACGATCATCGCCCTCCATGCCAGCCCAGAACATTCCGTCCCACTGAGCAAAACACCCGTCTTTCTGATGAACAAGCCACGCTCCCCGACAGCCCCACTCTCGCGGCAAACAAATACGAAATAAAATCTCCGTTCCTTGCTCGACCGCTCCAAACGGATTGCGATAACGTATGTCGCGTGACGAAAACAACTGCATCGACGGGCTCTCCTTTCAATGGTAATGCTGACTAAGAGTATGCCACATTTTCACAATAAAAACAAGTCATCTTTCGAAATCTGTAAATTTAGGTTGAGTATTTGTTAGTTATCCTTTATAATATAGTGGTAAATCCCAATAGGAGCGTATGACTATGAATATCTTATGTGTCTGCACGGGCAATATCTGCCGCAGTCCGATGTTAGAGGCGCTTATGCGTCGTGAATTTGAACAACAAGGTCTTACCGATTTCACGGTTTCCAGCGCCGGCACCATGACCGACGACGGCATGATCCCCTCTGAGCACGCCATTGCTGCCATGAATGAAATCGGGCTTGATATTTCGCACCATACCTCTCGGCAAATCACCCGCGAGATTGTGAAAAACACTGATGTTTTTGTGGCGCTCGCCCCCGAACACGGGGTAGCTCTTGCGTTTTACCATGGCGCTGATCCGGAAAAAATCGTTGTCCCCGGCGGCGGGGTCCCCGATCCGTTCGGCTACCCGCTAACGGCATATCGTCAATGCCGCGACCTGTTATTGGAAACCCTTCCGCAGCTGATCGAGGACATCAAAACGTTATGCAGTTAATCGTTACAGCACTTGCTGCCGTTCACCTTCCCGCGGTTGCCCGGCTGGAACGGCTGTGCTTTTCCGATCCATGGAGTGCCGACGCACTGGCTGAAGAACTGAACAATCCCTGCGCGCGCTTTTTAACCGCACTGGATGGGGACACGGTGATCGGTTATCTTGGCTGCCATCACATTGTCGACGAGGGGTTTATTGCAAACGTGGCAGTCCATCCTCTCTATCGCCGTCAGGGCGTTGCCCGCGCTCTTGTTACGACCGCCATTGAGCAGGGACACTCGCTTACACGCCTGACGCTCGAAGTGCGTGCGTCCAACAACGCCGCCATTGCATTGTATGAATCGCTCCACTTTATCAAGGACGGCGTTCGCCCTCGCTTTTACGCGCATCCGACCGAGGATGCCTGCATTTACAGTTATTATTATCCGGATCAGAGGTGACTTCCTTGAATATATTAGCGCTGGAATCCTCGTGCGACGAAACCGCCGCCGCCGTTGTGCGCGACGGTCGTGAGGTGTTGTCCAACTGCGTGGCTTCGCAGATCAAAGAGCACATGTTATACGGCGGGGTTGTCCCGGAAATTGCCAGTCGACGTCACACGGAAGCGATCAGCCTCATCACCCGTCAGGCACTTGACGAAGCGGGCGTGACACTGAACGAAATTGATGCCATTGCCGTCACGCACGCACCCGGCCTGATCGGCGCACTGTTGGTCGGTGTCAATTTTGCCAAAGGTTTGGCGACAGCCGCTAACCTACCTCTTGTTCCGGTACATCATCTGCGCTCACATATTGCCGCCAATTACCTGGCACATCCGGAACTCAAGCCGCCGTTTTTGTGCCTAATCGTATCCGGCGGGCATAGCCACAT
This sequence comes from Acutalibacteraceae bacterium, assembly GCA_045649625.1. Lineage (GTDB taxonomy): Bacteria > Bacillota > Clostridia > Oscillospirales > Acutalibacteraceae > RGIG3009. The sequence continues at coordinate 51,705 of JAZRQG010000134.1, read as the reverse complement.
TGTGCGTGTTGAGGACTATACTAAATTCACCGTCATCGGCCACACGCGTGACGATGCTGCAGGCGAATGCTTCGACAAAGCCGCCCGTGCCATGGGCATGCCCTACCCCGGTGGTGTCCATCTGGACAAAGCCGCCGCGCTCGGCGATCCTCAAGCCTTCTCCTTACCCCGTCCCCACGTAGACGGCTCACCGTACGACTTCAGTTTTTCGGGACTCAAGACCGCCGTCATTAACCTGCTGCACAAGGCCGAGCAGCGCGGAGATGCCATTAACACAAACGATCTCTCCGCCTCGTTCCAATATACGGTATGCGACATCCTTTGTACTCGTTTCCTCGCCGCCGCACAAAAGACCGGTGATGACACGCTGGTGCTCGCCGGTGGCGTGTCTGCCAACTCCGGACTGCGACGCCGTATGGAAGCCGTGTGCCGCGAAAACGATCTGCGATTATTCGTCCCGCCGCTGTCCCTGTGTGGTGACAACGCCGCCATGGTCGGCTCACAAGGATATTACGAATTTTCCGCCGGCAACACCGCCGGTGCGGACCTCAATGCCTGTGCTACGTTATCCATCGAATAAGCTCCCTGTCCCAAATGGGTTTTGCCATTTGGAACATTTTTCATATATTTTTCGATATATTCATAATTCTGCCTTGAAATCCTTGTGTTTTTCGGCTATACTGCTATTAATGGAAAGTTTGGATTTTTCCATCTGGAAGGAGTGTAATTACCGTCATGACAAATGCATTGACAACCAACCCCTCCATCTTGAAATGGATCGAGGAAAAAATCGAGTTAACACAGCCCGATCGCGTAATGTGGATCGACGGCTCTCACGAGCAGTTGGAAGAACTGCGCGCCGAGGGTTGCAGCACCGGCGAGCTGTTTAAACTCAACGAAGAAAAACTACCCGGCTGCTATCTGCACCTGTCCGCCGTCAACGACGTGGCGCGCGTGGAAGGCCGCACCTTTATCTGCTCTGAGAAAGAGGAAGATGCCGGTCCCACCAACCACTGGATGGCACCCGCCGAGGCATACGACATGCTGTACAACATCGCTCGCGGTGCGTATAAAGGCCGCACGATGTACATTATCCCGTATTCCATGGGCCCTGTCGGTTCCCCGTTTGCCAAATACGGCATTGAGCTGACCGACTCCATCTACGTCGTCATCAGCATGGCGATCATGACCCGCATGGGCAAGGAAGTATATGCCGCTCTGGGCGACAGTGACGACTGGGTACGCGGCTTACACTGCAAATGTGATATTGACGAGGAGAAGCGCTATATCTGCCATTTCCCGCAGGATAACACCATCATCTCGGTCAACTCCGGCTACGGCGGAAACGTGCTGCTGGGCAAAAAATGCTTTGCTCTGCGTATCGCTTCCAACCTCGGCCGCAACGAAGGCTGGATGGCTGAGCATATGCTCATCCTCGGTGTTGAGAAACCGAACGGTGAGATCACCTATATCGCGGCGGCATTCCCGTCCGCTTGCGGCAAGACAAACCTCGCGATGCTCATCCCGCCGGAGCTGTACCTTGAAAAAGGCTACAAGGTTTGGTGTGTCGGTGACGATATTGCCTGGATGCGCGTCGGTGAAGACGGCCGTCTGTGGGCGTGCAACCCCGAAAACGGTTTCTTCGGCGTGGCTCCCGGTACCAGCATGAAATCCAACCCCAACGCGTTGATCTCCACCAAGAAAAATGCGATCTTCACCAACGTGGTGCATAATCTTGACGATAACACCGTGTGGTGGGAAAGCATGGATAAGAATCCGCCCAAGAACGCGAAAAACTGGAAGGGCGAAGTGTGGGATTGCACCGACGGTTCCAAGGGTGCTCACCCGAACTCCCGTTTCACCGCTCCCGCACAGAACTGCCCCTGCCTGTCCTCCGAGTTTGACTCTCCCGCAGGCGTGCCGATCTCCGCGATCGTGTTCGGCGGCCGCCGCGCGAAGACCGCTCCGCTGGTCTATCAGTCCCGCAACTGGGATCACGGCGTATTCGTAGGCTCCATTGTCGCTTCGGAGACCACCGCTGCCGCCACCGGCGCTGTCGGCGTTGTTCGCCGCGATCCGATGGCCATGTTGCCGTTCTGCGGTTATCACATGGGTGACTATTGGAAGCACTGGATCGAGATGGGCAAAAAGCTCGGCGACAAGGCTCCCAAGATCTTCAACGTCAACTGGTTCCGCACCGATGACGACGGCAACTTCCTGTGGCCCGGCTTTGGTGACAACCTGCGTGTTCTCGAGTGGATCATCAAGCGCTGCGAGGGCAAGGTTGACGCCAATGAAACCGCTATCGGTTACGTCCCCAACGCCGACGACATCAATATCGACGGTTTGGAAGACTTTGACCGCGCAACGCTCGAGTCCATTTTGGAAGTCGACAAAGCGCTGTGGGCAGAGGAAGCCGACGGCATCGAAGAATTCTACGGTAAGTTTGGCGACAAGCTGCCCGCTGAACTCAAAGCCGAACTCGCTACTCTGAAAGCCAACCTGAAATAAAGAAAACTGCCCATGGTGTCCCCCCAGGACATCATGGGCAGTTTTTTCTTCATTCACAAGCAAGATAGAGGACGGTTAGCGTGAAAGTCCACTGAGATGACTGACTTTCATCCGTTGTGTGTGATGTAAAATCATGCGGTGTTCTATGTGTTAATAAGAATACAAGGAACTGTCCCTCTGTGTTCCCTTTGTTCTTGTATCCCCTGTTCTTGTCTCCCAAATATCATTTTATCAACTTTTCCATCAAACACAGTGTCTCTGCTTTCATCAACAAATAGCACGAAAGAGTCTTCTGAAAATTTACATTCACCATGAAGTTCTGCCAAAACGGAAGCTCTGTCACGTCTTATGTCCGGAATATTTGCACACTCCAATGGGTAAACAGAAATGGATAACTGATTAGTTTGATGAATAAAAAAATTTGCAGAAATAGGTATTATGATCTAGTTGTATTTTGCCTTCGGGATAATAATAATCCTCTTTTTCCATATCTACACAAAACCAAATATCGTACTCTTCACAAATCCAAGTTGCATCGCCATAATCGAACGGCCTTTTTTCCGAATACGGATCATTCATACATCCCGGCAAGAGCAAGAAAATACAACAGATAAAAACACCTATTCTTTTCATCATTTTACCACCATCCTAATTTCCCAGATACACCCCAAAAAAGCAATAGGTCAACACAGGGGACTTTCACGCTAACCGTCCCCAATGTTTTACGACTATCGCGTGGTTTTCATATACAACAAAAGCCGCGGCTGTCCGGCCGCGGCTTTTACTATATTAGGTGTTTTCCTCAATGTAAGCGACAACCTCTGCGACCGTACGCATTTTCTCGATCTCCTCATCGGGGATCTCAACGTCAAATTCATCTTCCAATGACATCAGCATATCGACAACATCCAAAGAATCGGCACCCAGATCCTCCATGATGTTCGTTTCCGGTGTGATCGTATCCTTCTCAACATCAAACTGATGGCTGAGAATTGTTCTGAGCTTTTCAAAGACCATACGTTGTTCCTCCTAAGAATCTTACTAGTGTTTAAAGTCTCTATGAAAATAGTATTCATATTCGAGGGATTTGTCAATGGCTTTTTTGCTTTTTTCACAAATTTTTATTGGATGGCCTGAAACCCTTGCCCCAAGACCTCCTCAGCCGAGGCAATAACAATAAACGCTGATGGATCCAGTTTTGCCACCAACTGTCGCAGCGCATACACCTGCGTCCGCCTGACCGCACACAAAAGCACTTCGCTGTCCTCACCCGTGTACCCGCCACGACTGCGTAGTTTCGTGACCCCGCGGTTAATGGTTTTCAAAACGGCGGCGGTGATCTCCTCCTGCTGTTTACTGAAGATCAGCACAAGCTTACCGCCTACTCCGCCGTACACTAACGCATCAATCAGCGTCGATGCCACAAAGGTCAGCACAACCGCGTACATCGCACTCTCAATATTACTAAAAACAAACACCGAGGCCACGATCACCACGGCATCCACGATCAGCATCAGCCTGCCCACCGGCACGTACGGAAAACGCCGTTCCAACAATCGCGCGACCACCTCTGTCCCACCGGTTGACCCGCCGCGCAGAAAAATCAGCCCCAGTCCCACGCCTGAAAACACGCCGCCCATCACAGACACCAAAAACATATCGCCTTGATACATCGGCAAAAATGGCGCCAACGCATCCATGACCACGGTGGACAGTGCCGTACACAACATCGTGCGAGCGGTAAATGTGCGACTAATGCATAGCCACGCCGTCACCAGTAACGGAACATTTAAAACCAGAATGGTAAGCCCGATGGGCGCTCTGGGCACCACATAATGGATCATCGTGGCAATGCCTGTCAATCCGCCCGGCGCAATGTGATTCGGTGCACTGAAGCAGTTGACCGAAACCGCATATAGCAAACTACCTATTGTATAATATATAACATCTATTACAATTCGTTTAACATCCTGACGGCTGTCAGGTCGTTTCAAACGATGTCTCCCCCTCAACAATCACCGCAAACAGCTCGCGAACACGGTCCACGCGACCGGACAAATACAAATACCCAAACAAGGCTTCAAGGCCCGTCGCCTTGTGATAATCTCCGCCGGAGCGAGAAGTGTGCGCATTTCTGCCGCGTCGGTAAACGGCTGCTTCTTCTTCGGAAAGTGTCGGCAACAGCTTGTCCAACGCCGCCGCCTGCGCTTCGGCACGCACTTGTTTTACCGCTAACTGGTGCAGCTCTTTATTGGGGCGATTGGCAAGACATACCAAGCGTTCCCGCACCATCAGATCATACACACCGTCACCCACAAACGCCAAATTCAGCGGGCTGACACCGTGCAGATCCACGTCCATCGGGCAAAGCCGATCCATAACACTCTCTCCCATCATACCACAAAGTCAAACTCAAGATCGTAGATGCTCACTGTGTCGCCTTCCTGCACACCCGCTTCCTCCAACTGCTTAATAACGCCACTGGATTGCAGCACCCGCTCGAAATATTGCAGACTGTCGGGCTCCTGAAAATCGATGGTCTGTAACAGTTTCAGCAACCATTCGGCTTCCACGAAGAACACGCCACCGTGGTTTTCGATGCGCACCGACCGATCGCGAAGTGTATCGATCTCCGCAAGCGGAATCGGCTCCGCCTCAAAGGTGCGGATCGGCGGCAACTCAGCAAGTTTGGCGGCACAACGGTTGACAAGTTCGCCCGTACCATGAGAAATCGCCGCCATCATGGGGAAATATTCAAATCCCCGCTCGCGCATAGCGTTCTCAAACGCCTGCAACTGCTCGTCTGTGGCGAGGTCGCACTTGTTTCCCGCCACCAACATGGGACACTTGGCAAGTTCGGGATTAAACCGCTCCAACTCACAGTTAATGGTATCAAAATCCTTCAGCGGGTCGCGACCCTCGCTACCCGCCACGTCTACCACGTGCACAAGCAGGCGGCAACGCTCGACGTGCCGCAAAAACTCGTGACCCAGTCCGACACCTTCGCTCGCGCCCTCGATAACACCGGGAATATCCGCCATCACAAAAGAGGCTCCCTCGGCGACACGCACCACACCAAGCACCGGTGTGATGGTCGTAAAGTGATAATTGGCAATTTCGGGTTTTGCTTCACTCACAACCGAGATCAAGGTGGATTTTCCCACGTTTGGGAATCCAACCAGTCCCACGTCCGCAAGCAGCTTGAGCTCTAGTCGCACCTCAACTTCCTCGCCCGGCACACCGGGTTTGGCAAACCGCGGCACTTGCCGCGTGGCAGTAGCAAAATGGGAATTACCCCAACCACCTCTGCCACCTTTCGCGGCAACAAACGGCTCATCACCCGACATATCTGCCATCAGCCGACCGCTTTCGTTATCGTAGATCAGCGTGCCGCGCGGTACCGGGATGATAAGATCTTCACCGGTTTTACCAAAACAGCGCTTCGCGCCGCCGTTTTCACCCGCAGGTGCCGAGAATTTCCGCTTATAGCGAAAATCCGACAGCGTATTACTGCCATCCTGCGGCACAAACACGATATTACCGCCTCTGCCGCCGTCGCCGCCGTCGGGACCACCCGCGGCTACGTATTTTTCACGATGAAAGGATACCGCACCGTTTCCGCCATTTCCGGCCTTAATGCGGATGACCGCCTTATCAATAAACATACTTTTTCGTTCCTTTGGTTTAGTATTGCTTTTAGTGTACCACAAAACTATACAAATATGGTAGTCTTTTCACAAAAAAAGCCTTGTCGCCAAACGACAAGGCTTTTTTCCGATCATTGCTCGACTTCGTAGACGCTCACGCGCTTGCGATCTTTACCCATACGCTCGAAACGAACGGTGCCGTCCGCTTTGGCATACAGAGTATCGTCCGAACCGATACCGACGTTCAGACCGGGATGGATGTGCGTACCACGCTGACGAACTAAGATATTGCCGGCGAGCACGAACTGACCGTCCGCACGTTTTGCGCCCAGGCGCTTGGATTCGGAATCACGGCCGTTCTTGGTGGAACCCATACCTTTTTTATGGGCGAACAGCTGGATGTTGATCTTCAACATATCGTTACACCTCCGTAAGTTGTATCTTGATAAATTGGGGATACTGGGCAGAAAGCCCCTGCAAATGAATGTGAAGGCCGCTGAGGACTTCTTGCGCTTTTTGTGTATCCGCTTTGGACACCGTGAATGAGAGCTGCCCGTCTGCTTCGTGAATGTCTGCCACGCATCCGCTCACCTCAGTGAGGGTGTTGGCCGCCATATACACTGCCGACGATACTGCCGCACACACAATATCCTGACCGGATACCGCCGATCCGGAATGTCCCTGCACGTCAAATCCGCACAGCGAACCGTTCCGCGTCAGCAATTTCGCGCAAATCATGCTTCCTCTGCGGGAGCCTCCGCCTTGGGAGCGCGGGGCGCTCTGGCATGGATGCCTTCGATCTGCACCTTGGTGTAGGGCTGACGATGACCCATGGCACGCTTGCTGCCCTTCTTAGGACGATAGGTGAACACAGTGATCTTCTTCGACTTGCCGTTCTTCAGGACCTTCGCATCCACGTACGCGCCCTTCAGATACGGGGAACCGATCTTCAGTTCCTTGTCGTTGTGCAGAGCCACAACCTGATCCAGTTTTACCTGGGCGTCTTCGGCTGCATCCAGCTTTTCAATGAACAAAACGTCGCCGTTTTGCACTTTGTACTGCTTGCCGCCGGTTTCAATAATGGCGTACATACTTTGTACCTGCCTTTTCTTTAGACTCGCTGCGCTCGGGCGACTTAAGCTTGTGGTGTTTTATCGCACGACAAAACACCGCCCGGAACAAGCGGCAACGCTTAGTATAGCATACGATATTCCCGCTGTCAACACTTTTTTACAGCGGAAGTTGACGGTTGCTGCAGCATTCTTGGCGTATCAATCAACCCCAGTAAATAATCAAGCGATAGATTGTAATACTTTGCCAACACTATGTACTTGTCAACGCCCATCATTTGCACACCGTTTTCCCATTTACCCACCTACTGTCGGGTCGTTTTTAATGGGCCGGCAATATCGCTCTGTGTTAAGTTGTTATCTTCTCTTATTTCTTTTAGTGTTTCATAATGTTCCATCCGCTAACACCTCTTTTGATTATTACACACGAACTTTATAAGTTGCGCTTGACTGCACCTTAAGAGGTGCGATAATATAAGCAACGGCGGAACCTTTTAGGATTCTAAAGGAGGCCGCTATGTCAGAAACTATTATTGATCTTTGGAACGATAAGTTAGACCCCATACGCGATTTAGGTCAAAACAACGCGGAAATAGAACAGTTAGAAGCCCTTATGCAACGTAATTTGGAGAAATTGCAGACCACCGCCGACAAAACGTCGGCAAACATCTTGGATGCCTACACCGACTGTGTCGACGAATGTGTCACAAGCATCGCTGAGCAGGCATTTTGCGGCGGGTTTTCTCTCAAAGTTAAGCTTGATTGCCGAGGCGTTGACAAAAAATCCGTAAAAAAACCTCCCTTTGCACAAGAGAGGCTAATTGGAAGTTATTAAAAAATCAATTGATACAACGGACACAAGACAATCGGGAATAACACCGCCGGCAGTAAATTTGCCACTTTGATCTTGGTAATCTTCAGCAGATTAAACGCCAGCGCTAAAATCAGCAGCGAGCCAACGCAGGTCATTTCTGCGATCACCGCCTCACTTAAATACGGCGCAATAAACTGCGCCAACAGCGCGATCGTCCCCTGATACAAAAACAGCGGGATCACCGAAAGCAGGACGCCTCCGCCCAGCGTTGTGGCAAATACAATGGACGAAATACCATCCAAAATGGATTTGACGTATAAGGTGTTGTGATCCCCGCTGATACCGCTTTGCAACGAGCCGACAATCGCCATCGCCCCAACACAGAACAATAAACTTGCGCTTACAAACGACTGGGCAATCGTCGATTCGCCGCCTTTGCCCTTAGCAAAACGGTTTTGTACCGCTTGCCCTAAGCGATTCAACTTGCCGTCCAGATCCAACAGCTCGCCGATCACCGCGCCGATCACCATCGATAGCACCGCTACCAGCATATTCTCACCGGATAAACAACCGTCAATACCGATATACGCGACACACAGCCCCACGGCAATGTTCAGCATGCCGGAAACGCGCTCCGGCAACCCTTTTTTCAGCAGCAATCCCGCCAACGACCCGACGATAATTGCCGCCACATTGACCCATGTTCCCCATAATGCCGACATTTTCAGAATCCTCTCTGTATAGTTTGCTTTATATTATACGATTTGTAAACAACTTGCGTTTTTACAGGTGTCGTGATACAATGTTTTATACTGAATAAAAGGGAGGTGTGTGCGATGGCGCGAGGCCGCATTCGCTTTTTGGACGAGCTACGTGGACTCTGTATTGTGCTGATGGTGTTTTACCACGCATTTTATGTCGTCGGTTACTTGTTCGATGTCGCATTCGCGCGCACGCTGTTTAATTTCTTTACACCGATCCAGCCGGTTTTTGCGGGTGTGTTTGTTTTGATCTGCGGTATTTCCTGTCATCTGTCACACAGCAATCTGAAACGCGGCTTGTTTCTTGCCGGCGCCGCGGCGCTGCTATCCCTTGTCATGTGGTGCGCCGTATTTTGGGGAGTGTTGGACCGCAGCTCGTACGTGTGGTTCGGTGTTCTGCACTGTTTGGCGGCGTGTATTTTGCTCTACACCCTGTTCCGCCCCACCCTGCAATTGATCCCGCCGTGGCTCGGCATCCTGATAAATGCCGTTCTTCTGTTTCTGTGCTGGCACGTGCCGTTTGACAGTGGCGGCTATTTCGGCATCGACGGTGTATTTCAGTGGTACATACCCCTAACGGCACCAAATACGCCGTGGTTATACCCCTTCGGGTTATGTCCGGTGTATAATGCTTCGGATTACTTCCCGTTGATTCCGTGGTTTTTCTGCTTTCTAATGGGTAGCTACATCGGCGTATGGGCGAAAAAGGGTAAGTTCCCCAAAACGCTGTATCGCTCCCGCGTGCCGTTCCTCGCCACAATCGGGAAGCACACGTTGTGGGTCTATCTCCTGCACCAACCGGTCATTTACGGCATTTGCTTTTTAATTGACGCACTAGTCTCTGCCCTGTTCTAAACGGACAACTCCGATTACGGAGTTGTCCGTTTTCTTTATAGCGTTTTCACTTTATTCAGCGCCGCCGCCAAAGCGGTACCGCACACCGTGCAAGCAATAAGCTGTCCCGCCGCCACACCGATCACATGCACGTACCACGGCACCCCGCCATACACCAAGGCAAGTTCCGCACCGACCGCAAGTGCATTGACAATCACCGGCGGCAATGTTGCCAAGATCGGCAGGTTCTTGAAACGGGCATTTCGCAACAGATAGGTCAGCACCGCTGCTGCAGCCGTTGCCGCGGTACCAATCAGCAAATCCCAGCCGCCCGCGGGGTTGGCGCCGGTGGATAACCCCACCAAATTGGACACAAAACAACCCACTGCAAGCCCCGGTATCGCCTCCGGCAGATACACCGGCAGTACCGTAAGCAGCTCCGACACGCGAAACTGCACCGTTCCGTAGCCGATCGGCTGGATAACAAGCGTCAGTACAACGTATACCGCCGCAATAAGACCCGCTCGGGTCAGCGTTTGTATTCTGTTTTGCATGATGGTCGCTCCCGTAGTTTTGATTTCTGCATCTGAAATGCAGGGTCAGGATGGTTTCGAACTGACCGTTGTTTTAACGAAGGCTTGGTAAAAATCCACCTTTTTAACTCTTGCGGATTACATCAATCCCCATATACTTGCGTAGGACCTCCGGAACGGTGACAGATCCGTCCTCGTTCTGGTACTGCTCAACGATGGCAGGAATCACGCGGCTGGTCGCCAAACCCGACGCATTCAGCGTGTGTGCAAGCTTCAGCTTGCCATCATCGTCACGGTATTTCACGTTTCCGCGGCGCGCCTGGTAATCGCGCGCATTGGACGCGGAACTGACTTCCTTATAGATCTCCATGCTGGGGATCCACACCTCAATATCCGAGGTGCGTGCCATACCGAACGAGCAATCACCGGCAGCCAGCTTGCTTAATTGATAATGCAAGCCTAATCCCTGCACCAAGCGCTCCGCCTTGCCGACCAACTCTTCAAACGCGGCATCCGAACCCTCAGCGGTAGTATATTGGACCATTTCCACCTTGTTGAACTGGTGACCGCGAATCATGCCGCGCTCCTCAGAACGATAGCTGCCCGCCTCACGGCGATAGCACGGCGTATACGCGATATATTTGTACGGAAGCTCCGCTTTCGGCAAAATTTCGTCGCGATGCAGGTTCACAAGCGCGGTTTCCGCCGTCGGCAGCATAAATTTCTTGTCAGAACTGGTCGGATTCTGGATCCAATACACCTCTTCGGTGAATTTCGGGAACTGCCCCGCCACGTAACCGCAGTCATAGCCAAGCATATGCGGCGGCAAAATAAACTCATAGCCGTCCTTAATATGCTCGTCGATAAAGTAATTGAGCAGTGCCCACTCTAAGCGCGCGCCCCAGCCGCGGTATACCCACGAACCGTTGCCCGCAAGCTTCGCACCGCGCTCGTAATCGATCAGGCCCAGATCCTCGCACAGTTCCACGTGATTCTTAATCGGGAACGAAAACTGCGGTTTTTCCTTGAAAACACGCACGACCGCGTTGTTTTCCTTGCCGCCGCCGATGAGATCCTCGTCCGGCAGGTTCGGGATCGCGTAGATGAGCTCTTTTTGCTTCGCTTCCAGCTCGCCGATCTTTACGTCAGCCTCTTTGATCTGTAAAGAGAGCTCTTTCATCTCCGCCATGATCGCGGAAACATCGCCACCCTCTTTCTTGATCTGCGGAATCTTCTTGGAAGCCGCATTCTGCTGCGCTTTAAGCGCATCCGTCTTACCGGACAACTCCCGACGCTCGGCATCGATCAACAAGATCTCGTCGATAACCGCATCCAGATCCATTTCGCGTTTACGAACAGCAGCCTTCACATAATCCGGATTGCTGCGTACTAATTTAATATCGATCATTATCTTTTCCCTCTTTCTTATTCCTGCGGTACCAAACGATTGGCGATATCCGCCAAATCGTCTTTCCCGTAAAACTCCAACTGCAAGGTGCCCCCGTCGCCTTTCGACTGTATGCGTACCTTTCTACCCGTTTTCTCCGACAAGATCATTTCGACCTCACTGTAGAAACTATCCCGACGCTCGGGAACGCGTTCGCCGCGCGGTTTGCGAGCTGCTTTTGCCATTTTTTCCAGTGCTCGCACCGATAAATCCTGCTCCACGGTTGCTCTTGCCGCCGCCAACTGCTCCTCTTTGGTCTCAAAACTGAGTAACGTGCGCGCATGACCCGCAGACAAGGTGCCGCTATGCACCATCGCTGCCAGTTCATCCGGCAAATTCAGCAGCCTAAGCGCGTTTGCCACCGCGGGACGCGATTTATTGACCGCCTGCGCCGCTTCTTCCTGCGTCATACCGTAGGAATCCATCAGCGTGCGATAACCGATTGCCTCTTCCATCGGATTCAAGTCTTCGCGCTGCAGATTTTCAATCAGCGCCAGCTCTGCTGCTGCCTGATCGGTCATTTCCCGAATCACCACGGGCACTTCCGTAAGCCCTGCCATGCGCGAAGCGCGCCAACGACGTTCACCGGCAACCAGCGAATACCGTCCATTCGGCAACGGGCGCACCAAAAGCGGCTGTAGCACGCCGTGTTGTGAAATGGATGCTGCCAAATCGCCGAGCGCCGCCTCATCAAACTGCTTGCGCGGCTGCGCGCGGTTGGGCTCAATGTCCGTAATACGAATCGCAACGGTTTTCCCCTGCTCCTCTACGGCATTTTCCGCAAAGAGTGCATCCAGGCCCTTGCCAAGTCCTCCGATTTTACTCGCCATGGTACCCCTCCTACCGTCTTATTATAAATTCCTGCGCCAACGCGTCGTATGCCTTGGCGCCCTTGGAATTTTTATCATAATAATTGATCGGTTTTCCAAAGCTCGGCGCTTCGGACAAGCGCACACTGCGCGGGATCGGTGTGGCAAACACCTTACGCGGGAAAAATCGCTTAACCTCAGCAACCACCTGCTGCGTCAGGTTCAACCGACCGTCATACATCGTCAAGAGCACGCCCTCTAAATCCAACATGGAATTATATAAGCGCTTTACTTGTCGTACCGTTGCCATCAGCTGCGACAACCCTTCCAGCGCGTAATATTCACACTGAATCGGCACAAGCAGCGTATCCGCAGCACAAAGCGCATTCAGTGTCAACAGCCCGAGAGACGGCGGACAATCAATAAAAATATAATCATACTGCTCGCGCAACGGCGCCAACACTGCTTTTAAGCGATTTTCGCGGCGGCTGATCTCTACCATTTCGATCTCTGCGCCCGCAAGCTGCATACTCGACGGCAACACGTCCACGTTTTTATAAGGCGTTTTACGCACCGCCAACTGCGGTTCGGCCTGTCCGATCAGCAACTCATATGTTGAGATCATTTCTTGCCGCTTATTCACGCCCACGCCGCTGGTCGCGTTTCCCTGCGGATCCAAGTCCACCAGCAAGCACCGCTTGCCGAGAGCACCGACCGCTGACGTTAAATTGACCGTCGTGGTCGTTTTTCCAACGCCGCCCTTTTGATTGACGACCGCCACAACCTTGCCCATGCAACTCACCTCTTTTGTTTGCGTAACACTATACTACCACACTTTTTCTCGATATAAAAGAGAAATTTACATATTTTTGCGTGAAAACTAAAAATGTTTCACATGAAACACTGTTTTTTCTCCCCGCTCTGCTCACTCCGCACTGTTTCACGTGAAACGTTTTGTCTGTGTCGCTTTTTGCCTATGGCGGCACGTGTTTCGCGCGAAACAGCGAACATTTGTTCTTTTTAAAAGGGGGGCGCGCCTCTTGCTTCTAAAAAAGCGTAAAACGATCATTTGCAAAACGGGGGAGAGGGAGCGCGTCGCAAAACCCTTATTGCTGTTGACACAAAGCAAGCAGCACCGCGCTCAACAGAACACGGTGCCGCTCAACAAGCCGTTAATAGAGATTCCACAAGTATTTATATAGTATCTTTTTGGGTCTCGACAGACCCGCGTAAATCGCGTATGAGTAGTTGCGCACCCCGCTCAACACCTCGTTTGCTTCGTCTAAGGTGGCGGGCTGGCGGGAGTACGCGTGCTTCAACAACACATTTAAGATGTACTCGACCGTCTCCACGGTAATATAGTACCCCGTGCCGCCTATGCGTTCAGCAAGCTTCGCGTGATCGTAGACGTTGCCAACCGATATCTTTTGATAGGTTGCCAACGCAACCAGCCGCTTATACGCGAACTTCAACTTTTTGTTCACATCGCGGGAGGCATAGATTCGTTTTCTTGACGCTGCAAGGATGAGCCGGTACACGTAAAACGCCGCAACCGCGGCAGCCAACACAATCAGCACGAGTACCCAAACCCAAAGCATCGATTTCGGCACAAAGGGCTCCTGTGCAACTTCGTCCTCAACCTCTTCGTCAACGATTTCAAAATCCATCTGTTGCTCGCCCTCAGAGGAATCCTCTTCGGGTGTTTCCGGCTCGGGCTCCTCAGGCTCCGGGGGCGCGGGCGCGCTGATGTCCCCGCTCCAATAGCCGGGCGTTACCTCCACCGGGATCCAGCCGTACGTGTCATCAAAAACCTCGATCCAAGCGTGTGCATACGCGTCGGTAATATCAATGGTTTTGTACTCCTGCACGCTATCCGACTGAGTCGCGTTAAACACCTCGGCAGGGATATAGTATCCCTCAACGTATCGCGCGGGATATCCGCGTGCTTGCAGCAACACGGTGGCGGCCGTCGCAAAGTGGGTGCTGTACCCTGCTTTGGTATTAAAGAGAAAGTTCTCTACAAAATCCTCGTCTTTGGGGCACTTGCCCGATTTTTGGGTGTGCTCCATGTTTTGTTCGAGAAACGGGCGTATGGCATTGATATACTGAAATTTATCCGAAGCCTCGAAGCTCATCGCCAGCGCGCGAACCGAATCGGTGACATCCGATTTGATATATTCCTGATGGACAAAATCCTTATATTCGGCAAACGCCTCCTGATAGGCCGTGGTCTTATACACGGCCGACTCAGCAACCATGTAAAGATATTCTTCCCAAAGATACGCAGGATACGTATACTGATCGTTGTTAAGCGGAGCAACGTAGCTGTCGTACACCGACGTAAAATCGGACGTGAAGGTCGCATAATACGTCGCATAGGCGTACGGCTTTTTGCGCCGGAATTCGCTAAGCGTGATGTCCGAGAAAAAGTCTCCGGCAAAGCTCGGGTTGCTGGTAATCAACCTGCCCGTGGCGTCACCCATCATATAAGCAGACTCGGCGAACTCGTCGAACATAGCTTGATACCGTTCATACTGATCGGTCTGGTTCCAGCAGTTGTCCTTATACGTGGTGGCCGTATATCCCTTTAGCTTTATCGGCTCCTTTGTGGAGCTGATGGTGGTTTCCATGGTGATATAATGCCTGTTTTTAACAACGCGATCATCAACCTCATAAAGCCGTCCTTCTTTGAGGCTTCCGTCGTGGTCCTTACCGGTGATATAATCCCACAGATCCGCAACCACATACTTGGTGTCGTGCCGCAACTGATCGATATTCTCGGTGCGGCTAAACCCGATTGCGTTGAGATACGTCGTTATGCCACTAAACAGAATGACCACGATTGCGGAAACCACAATCGCCACTCCCGCGAACCGCTGCTTATTCCCATCAACGTTCGTTTTTTGCTTTTCTCCGTTGGAACGGCGCGTTTTTATCTTCGCGTTTGTTGCTCTTGAAACCGTGAGCGCAGAAGCCCATGACGCCAGCATAAGCGAAAAATACAGATAGTCGGGGACCGCACCAAACGCGGCACCGATCTCGAAAAACGGAAATGTCAAAAGGAAAATAGCGATAAAGCTTTGCTTGACCACCGTAAAATAGCTGATCGCCGAGCAAAGCACCAAGGATAGCAGGACGGTGACGGTGTTCGTAAGAGACACAAATTCATCTCGCCACGCGTAGGTCGGTTTGACCGTATCCCAGAACATAAATTTGTTGATGGTGTCCCTTGACTGGTCAAAAATAATAACAACGCCTTTTGAAATATCTTTCCAAAACAAAAGCGTTATAAGCCCCACCAAAATCGCCGCTCCCGCAATCACCAAGGCACGCCGCTTTTTAATCAGTTTATACAAAACCGTATATGCGATCGAAAACACCGCGACAAACGAAATGATGATTCCCGGAGTAACCGTAAAATCCAAAATAGTCGCAAATGTCATAATCGCGCCAACGGAAGCCATTATGGCAAGAAGGGTGAGTAGGATCTCGTTAAAAAAAGGAAGCTTTATGCGTTCGTTAACATCCATTCGATAGGAGATCGATACTCCATTGCTGGCGGAAAGATCACGTTTGTTTTTCATGGCAACTCCTATAAAACCGCATCGTTAAGACTCTGAACGATGCCGCTTTTCTTCACAGATATACAGTTAAGCCCCCCGCCGCCGATTTCGGCGCAAACAGCGTTCTCATCCACCACGTTGATAACCGTGTGAAGCAGCGCTTCACTTTTGCCGGCTGACAAGGCGTTGCAGCGATCTCCCGTCACGTTGGCGGAAACATATACCACATGGGACATGTTCTGTTGCAGTTCGGGATCCATATCTGCCAAAACGGGCTTGCTGTAGTACGTTGATGTGTTGAAGATCTCGCCGAACACCGAATACAGATCGTCAAGATCGTTGATTTTCTGCGTACAAACCTTATCTGCTTCGGCATTATAATAGCCGATAGCGTGCAATGTCTTGCGTTCGATCAAGGTGTGCGAAAGCGAGAAGGCAATCTCCAACACCGCATCAATAAGATCAAGGTCTGTTTCGGTCCCCTCATCGAAAACAAGCTCGGGCAATATCAAAACCGACTCGTTTATCGGCAGGCTGTAATCCTTGACCATGTATTTCTCTTGTTTTGAGGTCAATTTCCAATGAATGCGACTGAGCTTGTCACCGTCAACATACTCTCGGATGGCAAAAACCTCTGCCGGATCGTCTCCCGGCTTGTGCTGAGAATACAAATTCGTCTCGCTGGCGGTGTAGGTGTTCTTACGCAAAGTCGGTTCAAGCGAATGCACCCGCGGCAAGAAAGAGACGGACAAGCGCTTCTTCATTTTTACCGGCAAGGAAAACACGCCGAAATAATCCAAAACGCGCGCCTTTTTAAACAAAATGTCGACTTTTCCCGCATGACGCGACCGAACCTCGATTTCGTAGCGATTTTTCGAAAGCGGCGGCGCAAAAAATTGAAACTCCGCGACGTCGTGGCGCTTAAAAAACGCATTTTTGTAATTGGCAAGCACCGTTATTTGCGAAACGGGGAGCAGGGAATAGTTGGCGATTACAAGCGTTACTGTTGCCGTGTCATCACTCGAATACACCGTTCGATCCGCCTCCACGCGGACGCGGATGCCCAGACGCATCAAAACGGTAAAAATAAAAAGCAAAAACGGTATCGCCAGAATCACCAAAAACAAAACAAGCGCGAGCATGTCACGGTAAAGGATAAAAAACACGCCTGAAATAATAGCGACCGCCAAATAGATAAGCTTTTCTTTTGTCATTTGCTCTCTTCCTTATGACAGTTTCGGTACCGGAACCTTTTCAAGCACACTTGTCAAAATATCGTCGACCGAAAGGCCGGAGATTTTCGCTTTGGGGCTCAACACGATGCGGTGACCCGCCACGTCGCGGAATATGTAAGCAATATCATCGGGAATGACAAAATCCCTGCCGCGCAGGAAGGCGACGGCACGCGAAATTCTGGCAAGTGTAAGCGTTCCGCGCGGGCTGAGTCCAAGCTTAAACATTTCGTTTTTTCGGGTCTCGTCCGCAATGGCGGCAATGTAATCGTAAATTTTGTCGTGCATATAGACGTTCTTTACGCACTCGCGCATGGCCTTGATATCCTCTTTGTCAGCAACCGCTTGCACCAAATCCAGCGGGTTTTTGTCTTGCCGCCCTTTTAAGATGGAAACCTCGTCCGCGATGGAGGGATATCCCATGGAAACGCACACCATAAAGCGGTCGAGCTGTGAGTCGGGCAGCATTTGCGTACCCACAGAGCCGATCGGGTTCTCCGTCGCGATAACAACGTACGGATCGGGCAGGGGATGCACCACACCGTCAACGGTAATCTTACCCTCTTCCATCAACTCCAGAAGAGCCGACTGGGTTTTTGACGACGTTCTGTTGATCTCATCGGCAAGGAAAAGGTTACAGAACGCCACACCCTCTTTATACTGAAAAGCATCTGTTTTCTTATCATAGATCGTAAAGCCTGTCACGTCGGTGGGCAGAACGTCGGGCGTGAATTGAAGCCTGCGATAATCCATGCTCGTTGCACGGGAAAAGGCAAGCGCCAATGTCGTTTTTCCGACACCGGGAATGTCGTCAAGCAGAATGTGTCCTCCGGCCAGAGTCGCGGCAAGGATTTTTTTGATGACCTCATCTTTTCCCAAAACCACGGTTTTTATTTGCTCTTGAATATCAAGCGCAATTTGATAGTAATTCTTTCCCATGATGACTCTCCTCACTTATACAAGAATGTGCATTTGTATTATTTTATCACAAAACACGCAAAAAAGCAAGCATTTTTTGTCTTCGGTGCTCATAACAAAACGCAGCAAGGCAAATACCTTGCTGCGTTTTGTTGAAAATCTTATTCGTTGTACAGCGCTTGCAGCTTGAGCAAGTGATCGTAGCGCTTCATGGCAGCCTCTTCGGCTTCGGTGAACAGCGCCTCGGCACGCTCGGGGAAGGAGCGAGTCAGCGAGGAATAACGCGCCTCGTTCATGATGAAGTCACGATAGCTGGCGGTCGGCGCCTTGCTGTCAATGACGAACTTCTTGTCAGCCGCAGGATTGAAGCGGAACATATTCCAGTAACCACAATCCACAGCCTTCTTCATCTCCGCCTGGCAGTTGACCATACCGCCCTTGATGCTGTGCATCTCACAGGGAGCGTAACCGATGATCAGGGACGGGCCCGGATAGGCTTCAGCTTCCGCAATCGCCTTGATGGTCTGATTCATATCAGCACCCATCGCGATCTGTGCAACGTACACGTAGCCATAGGACATCGCGATCTCGGCAAGGCTCTTCTTGGCGATCGCTTTACCGGCAGCGGCAAACTGTGCCACCTGACCGATCTGCGAGGCCTTGGAGGCCTGACCACCGGTGTTGGAATACACCTCGGTATCGAAGACCATGATGTTGACATCTTCACCGGAAGCAAGGACGTGATCCACGCCGCCGAAGCCGATGTCGTATGCCCAACCGTCACCGCCGAATACCCAAACGGATTTCTTGGACAAGAACTCTTTGTTTTCGAGAACTTCGGGAGCCGTCGGGCAACCGGCAGCAGCCGCTTTCTCCAGCTGGGCAACTAACGCCTTGGTGGCCTTGGCATTTTCCGCACCGTTTTCGACGGTGTTAAGGTAGGCTTCTGCAGCCGCCTTGAACTCAGCGGACGCCTTATCGGACTCGGCCATCTCCTTGACCTGCTCGATCAAGCGGGCACGGACAGCCTTCTGACCGAGGTACATACCGAAGCCGTGCTCCGCGTTGTCCTCGAACAAGGAGTTCGCCCATGCGGGACCGTGACCTTCCTTGTTGACGGTGTACGGCGAGGTAGCCGCAGGGCCGCCCCAGATGGAGGAACAACCGGTCGCGTTGGAAATGTACATTCTGTCACCAAACAGCTGGGTGATCAAGCGAGCATACGCAGTCTCGGCGCAGCCTGCGCAGGAGCCGGAGAACTCGAGCAGGGGCTGCTTGTACTGGCTGCTGATAACGGTGTTGCCCTGGATTTCCGGTTTCTCGGAAACCTTAGCCACACAGTAATCGAACACTTCCTGCTGCGCATCCTGCGACTCGCGGGATACCATCTTCAGGGAGTTGGTCGGGCAAACGCCGACGCAGACGCCGCAACCCATACAATCCATCGGCGATACCGCCATGGTGTAGGAATAGTTGGTCTTGATGACCGGCTTCGGCGAAACCTTCATCGCCTCGGGAGCCGCGGCAACTTCCTCCTCGTTCAAAGCGAACGGACGGATGGTCGCATGCGGGCAAACGAAAGCGCACTTATTACATTTTGCACAAGTCGTCGCATCCCACTCGGGAACGAGAACGGCAACCGCACGTTTCTCGTAAGCGGAAGCACCGTGCTCAAAGGTACCGTCAGCGTGATCCACAAACGCGGAAACCGGCAGGGAATCGCCGTCCATCTTGCCGACGGGTTTCATGATGTTGTCCACCATCTTAACCAGCTTCGCAGGACCGTTCTCGGTTACCGGAGCAGCGGTATCCTCAGCGGTTGCCCAATCTGCCGGCACATCGATCTTGACGAACGCGGTAGCACCGGCATCGATCGCCTTGTGGTTCATTTCGACAACGTCCATACCCTTCTTGGAATAGGACTTGGTTGCCGCTTCCTTCATGTAGCGAATCGCATCTTCCTGCGGCATAACGTTTGCCAGCGTGAAGAACGCAGACTGCAGGATGGTGTTGGTACGTTTGCCCATACCGATCTGCATCGCGAGGTCGATCGCGTTGATGGTGTAGAGCTGCACATTGTTTTTCGCAATGTAACGCTTGGTCTCAGCATCGAGATGCTCCGAGAGCTCTTCCGGCGTCCACTGGCAGTTGATCATAAAGACACCGCCGGGTTTCACGTCGTTGACCATCTTATAGCCCTTGATAACATAAGAGGGGTTGTGGCAAGCCACGAAGTCTGCCTTGTTGATGTAGTACGGGCTCTTGATCGGTTGATCGCCAAACCGCAGGTGCGAAATGGTGATACCGCCGGTCTTCTTGGAGTCATACTGGAAGTATGCCTGCACGTATTTGTCGGTGTGGTCACCGATGATCTTAATGGAGTTCTTGTTAGCGCCAACGGTACCGTCGCCGCCCAGACCCCAGAACTTGCACTCGATGGTGCCTTCTGCCGCGGTGTTGGGAGCAGCCTCCTCAGGCAGGGACAGACCGGTCACATCGTCGACGATACCCATGGTGAATTGCGCCTTGGGAGCATCCTTCTCGAGCTCTTTGTACACCGCAAACAAGCTGGAGGGCGGGGTATCCTTGGGGCCCAGACCGTAACGGCCGCCGATAACCTTGATATCGGTACGACCTTGCGCGGTCAATGCCGCCACAACGTCAAGGAACAGCGGCTCGCCGAGCGCACCGGGCTCCTTGGTTCTGTCAAGCACCGCGATCTTCTTCACCGAGGCAGGGATGGCTTTCGCCAGATGCTCAGCGGAGAACGGACGGTACAAACGAACCTTAATCAAACCGACTTTCTCGCCGGCAGCGGTCAAGTAATCGATAACCTCTTCCGCCACGTCGCAGACCGAACCCATCGCGATGATCACGCGCTCGGCATCGGGGGCGCCGTAATAGTTGAACAGCTGATAATCAGTGCCAAGCTTCGCGTTGACCTTGCCCATGTACTCTTCAACGATGCCGGGGATGGCTTCGTAGTACTTGTTGCAAGCCTCGCGATGCTGGAAGAAGATGTCGCCGTTCTCGTGAGAACCGCGCATGACCGGATGCTCCGGATTGAGCGCGCGTTTGCGGAACGCGGCAACCGCGTCCATATCGCACATCTCTTTCAGATCGTCAAAATCCCAAACCTGGATCTTCTGAATCTCGTGAGAGGTGCGGAAGCCGTCAAAGAAGTTGATAAACGGCACGCGACCTTTAATGGTTGCCAAGTGAGCCACAGCACCGAGGTCCATGACTTCCTGCGGGTTGGATTCCGCGAGCATTGCGAAACCGGTCTGACGACAGGCATACACGTCGGAGTGATCGCCGAAAATGTTCAGCGCATGCGACGCAACACAGCGAGCCGAAACATGGAAAACGGAGGGCAACAATTCGCCCGCGATCTTGTACATGTTCGGGATCATCAGAAGCAGGCCCTGCGAAGCCGTGTAGGTGGTCGTCAATGCACCCGCGTTGAGCGAGCCGTGTACGGTACCGGCAGCACCGGCCTCCGACTGCATCTCCGACACCTTGACCGTCGTGCCGAAAATATTTTTCAGACCGGCGGCTGCCCATTGGTCAACATAGTCGGCCATCGGGCTGGACGGGGTGGTCGGGTAGATACCCGCAACCTCGGTAAACGCATAGGATACGTGTGCCGCGGCGTTGTTACCGTCCATGGTTTTGAACTTTCTTGCCATGAATATTTCCTCCCTTTAGGATAATAAATGAATGTTATTACACACCACCGGATATCATAGCATAAATTTTGACCCATGTAAAGTGAAACCACGGCTTTTTCTGATATTTTTTAACAGGCTTTGGTGGAAAACTCGCCTGTTTTTGGCTGAAAATTTGACAAATCTCTTTCGGTGCGGTATAGTGTGGGTGTATTCCGAAATTTTGAAAGGGGAAATTAAAAATCATGCCCGACCCTTCGTCTGACGGTAATTTATCAAGCACACCGTCTAACTTCTGGAAAGCGATGTCCCGTTTGGTCTCGCGCCGCCGTAACGTCACGGAGGAGGATATCCGTGAACTGGTGGATGCCGGTGAAGAAAAAGGCGTCATTGAGGAATCCCAGAAGGATATGATCAACAACATCTTCGAATTCAGTGAAATGACCGCGGAGGACATCATGACCCCTCGCACCGACGTTGAAGCCGTCGACGTGGAGGATTCCGTACAGGATGCACTGGCGATCAGTATTGAAAAAGGATTTTCGCGCGTGCCGATCTATGAAGAAGACCTCGACCACGTGATCGGTATCCTGCATGTCAAGGACCTGCTCCCGTATGTAGGCAAATCACTTCCCGAGAATCTCACCTTGCGCTCGCTGATGCACAAGGCGCATTTCGTGCCCGGCTCCAAGCGCTGTGACGGCTTGTTCGCGGAAATGACCGAAAAGCACATTCAGCTCGCCATGGCGGTGGATGAGTACGGCGGTCTTGCCGGTATCGTGTCAATGGAAGATCTGCTTGAATCCATCGTAGGCAATATTCAGGATGAATACGACAACGAGGAAGAAGAGGTCAAACAAACCGGCGAAAACACCTTTGAGGTGGACGGCGCCATGGCGATCGACGAAGTCGGCGAGTTGTTGGACGTGGATTTTCCGGAAGGCGATTACGATACGCTTGCCGGATTCCTCATCGATCAGTTGGGTCGAATTCCCACTGAGGAGGAGCACGCAACTGTTCTGTTTAAAAACGTCGAGCTGACCGTTCTTAAAATGGATGAGCGCCGCATTGACTTGGTACACATCGTTAAAAAAGAAGAAATTGAAGAATAAGCAAACACCCGCTGTTTTCACAGCGGGTGTTCTTTTATGCTTTTTCGCGGCGAGCGATGAAAAACGTTCCGAAGAACACCGCCGCACCGATAAGCACAATGGTAGGTCCCGTCGCGATCGCATTCAGATACGATACGAGTAACCCGAGTAAACCGGAAAACAGAGAAAAGATCAACGCAAGGGACACGTAGCTTCGCAAGCCTTTTGCGGCGTTGCGCGCCGCAGCCGCCGGCAGGATCAGCATCGCGTTGATGAGCAATAATCCCACCAAACGCACCGACAGCATCACGACCGCCGCCATCACGACCACAAACAGGTTATCGAGCCACACTGTAGGCAAGCCCTTGCTGCGCGAAAGTGACGGGCTGAGCGCCACGGCGAAAAACCCGTTGAAGCACAGCACCCAAACGATCACGACCGCAAGCAGGGTGCCCGCCAATATCCACAGTTGCGTATCGGTAATGGATAAAATATCGCCGATAAGCAGGCTTTGATAGCCGGAAAAATTGCTGTTTTTTGAAAGCAGTACCAACCCCAGTGCCAGACCGCAAGAGGCAAACACGCTGATGACGGTATCGGTGGAGGACAGTCGCGAGTGTCGAATGGCGTTCATCAACAGCGCAAACACAATGGCAAAGATCAGCATCGCGGGACCGGGATCCGCGAGCCCGAACAGCAACCCGATTGCCGCACCCGTCAGCGCCGAGTGACCGAGCGCATCCGAGAAAAAGGCCATGCCGTTGTTGACCACCAGGGTGCCGAGCAGCGAAAACAGCGGCATCATGAGCAACACCCCAAGGAGGGCGCGGCGCATGAAATCATAGATAAACAATTCACCGATGGCTTGTATCATTGCGCACCACCTCCTGCGAAGGCGGTACGAAACGCCTCGGTAGCAAATACGTCGTCGGGGGCGCCGAAGGCTTGTACGGTCTTGTCCAATAAAACCACTTTGTTTGCATGGTTACGAACATAGTCAAGATCGTGCGATACAAGCAGAATAACCATATCCTCCTGCTCCTTTAACGCATCCAGCAGCTCATACAGTTCTTTAAGACCCGCTTGATCCACACCGGAAACCGGCTCATCCAAAACAAGCAAGTCAGGTGTCGGCAGGGTGGCAGCGGCAAGCAATACCCGTTGCAGCTCGCCACCGGACAACCGCCCGATCGGTTGATCGAGCAGCTCCGCTGCGCGAAACCGCCCCAGATGTGTTCGAAGCGTTTCCACCGTTTTTCGACGTTTTGGGAAAAACGCCGGATAGACTTGAGTCAGCGACAACAAGAGATCATACACCGTCGCGGGTGTGTGGCGATCGATGGAAAGGGATTGCGGCACGTACCCTATGCGAGGCTTACCACCCGCCACAGGGGTTCCGTTGTGACCGGAAAACTCCACGCTGCCGGTGTGTGGGATCTCCCCCAAAATTGCCTTGAGCAGTGTCGTTTTTCCCGCGCCGTTTCGGCCGATGATAGCGGTCAACTCTCCGCAATGCACATGCAGATTGACGTCACTCAGCAATGTGTGTCCGTCCGCCTGAACGCCGATATGGGAAATCTTCAAACAGTGCAACCCGCACGAACTCATGACGCCGCCTCCTTTAACGCCTTGATGTTTTGCTGCATGGCAACCAGCCACACATCCGCTGCCGTCACCCCGTTTATCGGTTGTACGGCAATATCCCATCGCACGATCGCCGCGTTGTCGGCATACCCTGCAAGGGATTCGTACAGAGCGGGATATTGATTGTCATAGATAAGCAGCGCCGCCTTTCCCTTCAGTGCATCTGCTATCTCTGCCAGATTGGCAGCAGACGCGGCCTCATCCTCACCGAGAGGAACGATGCCAACCGTTTCAAGGTGCAACGCTCTTGCCGCATACGCTACGGACTCATGGAAAAGCAATGCATGGGTGTAAGGGAGAGTCACCTCGTTTAACTGTTGTTCCACCACCGCGATCTTTTGCAGATACATTTGCGCATTCGCAGTGTATTCCGTCGCATGTGCGGGATCCAAAGCACAGAGTCCGTCGCGCACCCGCTTCACCTGCTCAGCATAAAGCGCAGGATCCACCCACAAATGCGCATTTACAGCATGCTCATGCTCGTGACCATGCTCGTGTTCTTCACAAGAGAGCAGCTCCAGACCGGCGGAGGTATCAATCACGGTAAGCTCCGGCAGCGATTCTAAAGCGGCTTCTAAAAAGGATTCCATCCCGCTGCCGTTCTGTATAAGCACGTCCGCATCGCCGAGCGCGGCGCGCTCGGCGGGGGAGAGTTGATAGTCGTGCAAGCACCCTGTCTGCGGTGCGGTAAGGCAGGAAACCGAAACACCGTCGCACGCGCCTACCACATTCAGCGCCACGGTATACAGCGGATAAAAGCTCGCCACCACCGACACGTCATCGGTCTTTCGGGGTGCTTTCACACCGAACATGGCGGTCAACCCAAGCGACACCGTCGTGATCAGACAAAGCAACAACGCCACAGCGCCATACTGTCTTTTCACGGTCTCCCTCCTTTCCCTTTCACTATAAAACTGGTACGGCTTTCAGTATACCATAAGAAAACCAAAGTCGCAATGCTATAAAGTCAAGAAAATTCTTGTCAGACGAACAAAAGTGCGGTATACTTATAATAAGTATGGATTGAAAGGGGAAGGTGTATGAACTGGACGTTACCGGACGGCTGTGTTTTTGCAGGCAATTCGGCGGCAAAGGCTCTGCTTTCTTCCCGCTTGGATGCCGGCGCGTTTCCGCACGCCATTCTCCTGGAAGGACCGAAGGGCAGTGGTCGTCGCACCCTGGCGCGGCAGCTCGCCGCAGCGGCGGTATGTCGTTCTTCCGGCGAAAAGCCCTGCGGCGTTTGCCCCGCTTGTCACAAAGCGTTTTCGGGAAGCCATCCCGATATTACTGAGATTGGCGGCGGGGGTGAAGCGCGGTCGTTCCATATTGACGTGGTGCGCGAGCTCAGAGAAGACATCTACGTACGACCGAACGAAGCACCGGTACGCGTCTTTATTTTGTGTGATGTGCAAAACATGACCGACCAGGCGCAAAACGCGTTGCTCAAGGTGTTGGAGGAACCACCCGCACACCTGCGCTTTATTCTGACCTGCGAACAACGTTCCCAACTGCTTGAAACTGTGCGTTCACGCATGTTTGCCGTGCCGCTTGGCGGTGTCTCGGTGGAGGAAGCGGTCACCGTGTTGCGCCGTCGCCTGCCGAATATCGCGGACGATGAGCTCTCCCGCGCCGCCTCGCTGTGGAGCGGCATCATCGGACAAGTACTCGACGGGTTGTCGGACGGCTCGTACCAAGATGTTCTGAAACTGTTGCCGTCCATCGCCTCTGCCGTTACCGCTCCCACGGAGCTGTCACTGCTCACCGCCACGGCGCCGCTCGAAAAGCAAAAAGACCGCGTCACGGCTGTGCTCAGCGGTCTCAAACTGATTTTTCGCGATGCACTGGTCGCGAAATTCGGTCACACATCCTTTTTGGGGACGTCCGACGAAACCGCAAAAGCACTTTCACGGTCGCTCACACGCGGACAGCTTTTGGCGCTGATCACGGTGATCGAGGAACTGCAAACAGCGCGGTTTTTTAACATGAACCACACGTTGTTTTTAACCATTCTCTGCGCGCGGCTCAGACGCGCCGCAGGACGATAGGAGAGAATCGCTATGACCAATATCATCGGTGTTCGCTTTAAGAACATGGGAAAAGTATATTATTTTGCCTCTGCGGGTCACACCTTCCGCAAGGGTGATCACGCCATCGTGGAAACCTCCCGCGGCCTGGAGTGCGGCGAGGTCGTGATGGAAAATCGCGACATGGAGGATTCCGAGATCATACAGCCGCTCAAAGCGGTCGTGCGGCCGGCAACGGCGGACGATGTTCGCCACGCCAAGGAAAATACCGAGCGGGAAGCGCAAGCGCTCAAATTATGTGAGGAGCGCATCGCGGCACATAAACTGGATATGAAGCTCATCAGCGCGGAATATGCGTTTGATAATTCCAAGATCCTTTTTTATTTCACCGCCGAGGGGCGTGTGGATTTCCGCAACCTTGTCAAAGATCTCGCGGGCTTGTTCCACACCCGCATCGAGCTGCGCCAGATCGGCGTGCGCGATGAAGCCAAAATGCTCGGGGGCTTGGGCATCTGCGGCAGACCGCTGTGCTGTGCTCAATTCTTGCCCGATTTTCAACCGGTGTCCATCAAAATGGCAAAGGAACAGGGCTTGTCCCTCAACCCGACAAAAATATCCGGCTCATGCGGCAGATTGATGTGCTGCTTAAAGTATGAGCAGGATACTTATTCTTCACTCGTCAAAATAACCCCCAAACAAGGCGCTCTTGTCAACACACCGGATGGGCGCGGTACGGTCGTTGAGGTAAATATTCTTTCGGGTAACCTCAAGGTGCGTTTGGAAAAGGCTCCGGATTCGCCGCCCATCGCGGTGCACCGAGACGACGTCAAGGTCATCAAGGACGGTAAAAACAACAAACCGGAGAAAAAAGATCAGGAAGACTTACAGGAGCTTGAATAACGATGGAACTGTATGTGGTAGCGGCTCTGCTGGTATTGGTGATTGTCCTGCAACTTTTGCTGCTTGTCCGTAAACCCAAAACCGATTCTCGCGAGCATTTGGAGGAATCCGAACGGCGCTTGCGTGACGAAGTGCGCAGTACTCGTCAGGAGATCAGCGGCGCCCTGAAAGAAATGAATCAGACCATCACCGAGGGACAAAAAGAGACCTTGAAGGTCTCCGGTGAACACCAGGAGAAATTAAACTTAACCCTCACCGCCGCCGTGCGCGGTTTACAGGAAAGCAACGAGAAAAAACTCGATCAGATGCGCGAAACCGTCGATGAAAAACTGCAAAGCACCCTGACAAAGCGCCTGGATTCCAGCTTTAAGACGGTCGGCGAGCAGCTGCAAAGCGTGTATAAATCACTCGGGGAAATGAAAGAACTGGCAAGCGGCGTCAGCGACCTGCAACGCGTGCTCACCAATGTGAAAGCGCGCGGTACGTGGGCCGAAGTCCAACTAGGCAACATTTTGGAGCAGACCCTCACCGCCGAGCAGTACGCACAAAACGTCTCCATTCGCGGCAACCGCGAGCAGGTGGAATTTGCGGTGAAGATCCCGTCACGCGACGAGGACGGCACGTATATTTGGTTGCCCATCGACTCAAAATTTCCGCAAGAGGATTACGCGCGCTTGGTGGACGCCGCGGAAAAAGCCGACAAGGACGCAACAGAAGCCGCCACCAAGGCGCTCGAACGCACCATTCGCAACGAGGCAAAGACCATTGCCGATCTGTACATTGACGTGCCGAAAACCACCGATTTTGCGATTTTGTTCCTGCCGACCGAGGGGCTGTACGCCGAGATCCTGCGTCGCCCGGGGTTGGTAGAAGACTTGCAGAACAAGTACCGCATCATGGTATGCGGCCCCACCACCATCACCGCGTTTCTCAACACCCTGCGCATCGGCTTCCGTACGGTAGCGCTCGATAAACGCGCCGCCGAGGTGTGGAAGGTGCTGGGGGCGGTGAAAACCCAATACGATAAATTCGAAGGCCTTTTGGAAAAAGCCAAGAAAAAGGTGGACGAGGCAGGCAACGTGCTGGACGATGCCCGCCACCGCAACAACATCATCCTCAAAAATCTTCGCAACGTAGAGGGTATCGAAGCCACCGAGGCAGACGAGCTTCTCACACTGCCGAATATGAACACGGAAGAATAAACAAGCGGGCACAACAGGTTATCTGCTGTGCCTGTTCTTTCAAAGGAGGTAACAACGATGGAACGGTACGCCGTCACCGAAAAAGATAAGGAACTTATACAAATCGCTTTACAAGTGTTGGCAAACACGTTTGACGACGGTATATAACCACACCGTCGGATGTGCGCTTTTGTGCAAAAACGGAAACGTTTACAAAGGGGTTAACTGTGACGGCATTCACGGCTCTTGCGCAGAATACATCACCATGGGCATCGCTGTTTCTGCCGGTGAAAAAGACTTTGATACCATCGTTGCCGTTCACGATAAAAGCACCAATTGTGTTGTTCCCCCTTGCGGCAACTGCCGACAAATGCTGTATGAGTATTGCCCGGATATCAAGGTGATCGTCAATGACGAAAACGGCAATTTAATTAAAGTGAAAGCAAAAGACCTCTTGCCCTTCGCTTGGCAACCCATAATTTGTTGATCGGCAAAGTTGTAGGGCAGGGGCTTGCTCCTGCCGCTTCGATCCCGCTCGATCTCAAGCCAACACCGTAGCGATTATCAATCGCCCGTTCCCGACGGCTTCACGCTATCCTAAACAAAAAACAACGCCTTCTAACAAGTAGTTAGAGGGCGTTGTTTTTTTCAGCGATGTTTATGACTTGTTTGCCTTGTCGTATGGCTTTATTAAAAAATTTATATGCACCACCCGTTGGTCCCAAAACATAACCTACAACAATATTAGCCTGTTTCAACATATAAGAATTCCGACGATCAATGGCATAACGTTTCGGAACATTTTCAAAATTTGGATACATCACGGTATGCTCTGTGTTTGTATTTGACGACGGTAGATATGCCAAAACAACCGAATATGCAAATTCATAATTTTCTGTTGTTAATTCGCGCAGTACAGCCTGCACCAAACGATCAAAATTACCCTTTGATCCAACAAGAAAGTTATCCACACCACCGTCAATCAAATCTATAATGCACTGCTTCAGCGCTTCTTTTATAGAACTTGATGTGTCCCTATGTCCAAAAAATGTGCACGTACTCATTTTTCTCCCTCGCATGTCCTACCAGTAGGACATATATTTTATAAGAATAGTATACACTAAAGTTGTCCTAAATCAAGACATTTTGGTGTGCGTATGAAAAGAATTATTGACTCCGATCAATTGAATATCATCGGGCCTCGCATAAAGGAGGCCCGAATAAAAGCTGGCTTAAGTCAAAAACAGCTTTCAGACAAGCTGGAATTGCTGGCGGTCTATACTTGTCGCGGATCGATTTCGAGAATTGAAAACGGCAAGCGAGCCGTCACCGATATAGAAATTGATGCCATTTCAAAAGTATTAAATATTTCGCTCGATTTTCTGTTTAATCGTGAAACATGAACAGCCTCGCTCTGTTGAGCGAGGCTGTTTGTTTTTGCTTATTTATTTTATCAAACTCTGTCCGTCCATCTCGGTGGGTTGCTCTAAACCGAGAATCTCGAGCATCGTCGGCGCGATATCGCACAGACGACCGCCGTCCGTGCGCAACTCACACGGATGACCGACAACGCAGAACGGAACGGGGTAGGTGGTGTGTGCCGTGAACGGCGACATGCCGTCATCCTCCAGCATCTTATCCGCGTTGCCGTGGTCGGCGGTGATCAGTGCCACGCCGCCCATTTCCAATACGGCCTCCACCGTTTTGCCGACGCAGGTATCCACCGCTTCCACCGCCGCTTTTGCTGCATCAAATACGCCGGTATGACCGACCATATCGCAGTTGGCGTAGTTTAAGATGATCACGTCGTACTTGCCGGAGTGGATACGCTCAACCACCGCGTCACAGACGGGATACGCGCTCATTTCGGGTTGCAGGTCGTAGGTCGCGACCTTGGGAGAGTTGATCAGCACACGGTCCTCACCCTCAAATTCACGCTCCACACCGCCGTTAAAGAAGAAGGTCACGTGTGCATATTTCTCGGTCTCCGCAATGCGCAACTGCGCTTTGCCGTTTTTGCCGAGATATTCGCCCAGCGTGTTGTTAAGCGATTGCGGACGGAAGGCAACGTCAACGTTGGGCATGGTCGCATCGTACTGCGTCATGCACACATAGGTAAGCGGGAAGAAACCGTTTTTACGTTCAAAACCGATAAAGTCCGGATCAACAAAGGTGCGGGTGATCTCTCTCGCGCGGTCGGGGCGGAAGTTAAAGAAGACCACACTGTCGCCCGCTTTGATCTTGCCGTTTTCATCGCACACGGCGGGTACCACAAACTCGTCGGTCACGCCCTCATCGTACGACGTCGCCATCACGTCCACAGCATCGGCATTCTTTACACCCTCGCCGTACACCATTGCGGCATACGCTTTTTCCACGCGCTCCCAACGATTGTCGCGGTCCATCGCATAGTAACGGCCCATCACGGTGGCAATGCTGCCAACCCCGATCTCTTGCATTTTCGCCTGCAACTGTGCCACAAAATCCTTGCCCGAAGTCGGCGGCACGTCACGGCCATCCATCAAGCAATGCACGAACACGTTGTCAACACCGGACTTTTTCGCCATCTCCAGCAAGCCGTACAAATGAGTCAAGTGACTGTGTACGCCGCCGTCGGACAGAAGACCGATAAGATGCAAGGCTTTTTCGCCCTTGGCGTTTTCCATCGCGTTTTTAAGCGCGGTATTTTCGAAGAAATCGCCGTCTTTGATGGATTTGGTGATGCGCGTCAGTTCCTGATACACCACGCGACCGGCACCAATGTTGGTATGACCGACCTCACTGTTACCCATCTGTCCGTCCGGCAAACCGACGTCCATGCCGGAAGCACCAATAGCCGTAAACGGATTTTCAGCAAAGATCTTGGAAAGATTGGGAGTGGCGGCGGCTTTAATGGCATTGCCCATTACACCGTCGTTCAAGCCGAAGCCGTCCATAATAATCAACACTAAAGGTTTTTTCATCTTGCTTCTCCTCATTAGAGGGGCGCAAGATTTTCATCTTGCGCCCACGGTTAAAGTCGTTATTTATTTCGCCGCTGCCACAATGGTCGCGAAGTCAGCAGGCTTCAGCGAAGCGCCGCCAATCAAGCCACCGTCGACATCCGACTGTGCAAGCAGTTCTGCCGCATTTGCCGCGTTCATGGAACCACCGTACTGGATGGTAACCGCTTTGGCGGCTTCGGCGTTATACAGACCGGCGATCACGTCACGAATCTGAGCGCAAACCTCATTTGCTTGCTCTGCTGTAGCGGTACGGCCGGTACCGATTGCCCAAACCGGCTCATACGCGATGATAACGCGTGCAAGCTCTTCCTCAGACACGCCGCCGAGCGCGACTTTCGTCTGCATAGCGACGATCTCACCGGTAATACCCTGCTCACGCTGCTCGAGGTACTCGCCCACGCACAGGATCACGGTGAGACCCGCGTCCAACGCGGCGCGCATACGCTTTTGAACGGTAACATCGGTGTCACCGAAGTAGGTGCGGCGCTCGCTGTGACCCAAGATCACATAGCCAACTTCCATTGCCTTGAGCATTTCCGCGGAGATCTCACCGGTATACGCGCCAGATTTCTCCCAGTGGCAGTTTTGAGCGGCAACGCCAATCTTGCTGCCCTTGACAGCTTCTAACGCTGCCGGGAGATCCACAAACGGGACACCGACAACCACGTCGCAGGACGCATCCGCAACCAACGGTTTGATCGCCTCGATCAATTCCACAGCCTCCGCGGGAGTTTTGTTCATTTTCCAGTTACCCGCAATAACATACTTACCCATACTACTATTCCTATCCTTTCTCGGATTATTTATCACTCATTGCCACAATGCCGGGAAGCTCTTTACCCTCTAAGAATTCCAGGGAAGCACCGCCGCCGGTGGAAATGTGGCTCATCTTATCGCCAAAGCCCAAGGTGTTCACAGCCGCCGCGGAGTCACCGCCGCCGATGATGGTGGTAGCATCCGTTTCGGCAAGCGCTTCGGCAACCGCAATCGTGCCTTTCGCCAGAGTCGGGTTTTCAAACACGCCCATCGGACCGTTCCACACCACCGTCTTAGCGGATTTCACTTCGTTTGCAAACAGTTCAGCCGTTTTCGGACCGATATCCAAGCTCATCATGTCAGCCGGGATCGCATCCGCTGCAACCACCTCCACGTCAATCGGGCCATCGATCGGATCGGGGAAGGACTTAGCGATCTTGCAATCGACCGGAAGCAAGAGCTTGACGCCCTTCTGCTCCGCACGCGCGAGCATTTCGCGGCAATAGTCGATCTTCTCGGTATCCAGCAGCGAGGTACCGACCGAGTAACCCTTCGCAGCAAGGAAGGTGTACGCCATACCGCCACCGATGATGAGGGTGTCGGCCTTGTTGAGCAGGTTCTCAATAACGTTCAACTTGTCCGCCACTTTCGCGCCGCCCAAAATGGTAACGAACGGACGAACCGGGTTTTCCACAGCATTGCCGAGGAATTCGATTTCTTTCGCCATCAAATAGCCGTTCGCAGATTCCTCCACGTAGGATGCCACACCCACGGTGGAGCAGTGAGCGCGGTGCGCCGCACCAAAGGCATCGTTAACAAACAGGTCGCACAGGGAAGCGAGGTCCTTGGAGAACGCTTCGCCGTTCTTGGTCTCCTCTGCACGATAGCGGGTGTTTTGCAACAGAACGATCTCGCCGTCCTTCATCGCATCAACGGCTTTACGGGCATTCGCGCCGACAACCTCGTCGTCCGCCGCAAACACAACCTTGCAGTTGAGCTTCTCGCTGAGGCGCACCGCAACCGGTGCCAGCGAATATTCCGGCTTCGGCTCGCCCTTCGGCTTGCCGAGGTGGGAGCACAAAATAACCTTAGCGCCCTGATTCATCAGATACTTGATCGTGGGAAGAGCCGCCACAATGCGGTTTTCATCCGTAATCACGCCGTTTTTCAGCGGCACGTTGAAGTCGCAACGCACCAAAACGCGCTTGCCCTTCACCTGCAGATCTTCCACGGTTTTCTTGTTCAAGAGATTCATGAGGATTCCCCTTTCTTATCGGTACCGTTTTTCGATTGGTAAAACGATCCATATCAGAGTTATTTTACCCTTTTTTTCACGGTTTTTCAAGGGTTTGATGAAAATTTAACGAATTAACCCAAAAATCAAAAAGAACCGCACGAAATTCGTGCGGTTCGGATAGTCATCTTCGCCATTTCCGCCTGCGTTTTCTGTTGTATTGCACGTTGAGAACCACGTAGCCCACCACCGCCAAAACAAGGATGATGAGGATCGCCAACGTCCAACCCGAGAATAAAAAATTACGGACATTGCACCACGCAGCATACAGTGAATTACGCGGGGCGGTTTCTCCTGCCGCAACCGGCACCGACCCAACCAATTCTTCACCGAGATACAGTTGGAGCGTTCCCAGCACCTGTCCCGCCTCTATCGGGGCGACACATTCCTCTTCTGTTGTGACCACCCGACGGGTGATATCTTCGCTCTTGACCGATTCGCCGAGCACGGCGGCAAGATCTCTCACCGGTACTAAACTGACACTGCTCCGCTCGGCGCAGTCGCGCACAGGAATGCGGCCGACCGGCTCGTTCTTGCGCGCGAGGGTTTCATAGCGGAAGTCAAGCAAACCCCAACGGATCAGCCGACGTGCATCCGCATACGCAATGTTTGTCAATCTGTCTTTTTCGTCCTTGCGGGGTGCACCCATCACGATTGCCATATATTCATAGCCGTTGTTCCCACCGAATGCCATCAGCGACATCTCGGTTAAGGTGCCGCCGGTCTTGCCGCCGAGTGCATAGGTATAAAACGCATCCGTTGATTGGCGAATAAAATCACAGCTGGTCGGCCAGCTACGGGTCTTCCCACCGGACACCGGTGTGACGGTATACTGTGTGAGCTCCCACGCGTTGCGCAGTTCCGTATACTGCATTGCCACGCGGGAAAATATCGCCGCGTCCTTTGCCGACATATATTGCCCGTCCTCGTTAAGGCCGACTACGTTGGTAAAATGAGAATTGGTGCAGCCAAGCTCTTGTGCATAGAGGTTAAGCCCCTCTACAAACGCCTCCGGAGACCCGCTAAGCGTCGTGGCAAGCGTTACCGCACAGTCAGCGGCAGTCTGGATGGCACAAAGCGTGAGCAGATCCCGAAGCTTCCACGTTTCACCAAAGTTCATGAGCGCCACGTGCAGTCCCGTTCCCGCCACATAGTGGTTAAACAGTTCCAACGTATAGGTGCCGGTCACGGCATCCATATTGAGCTGTTGTTCTTCGATTAAGCGCATAGCATAGCCAAGCATTGCCACACGCATAAGCGCGCCAGGCTGATAGCGAGTATCGGCATCTTTTTCATACAGATAAACGTCCTGCTCCGCTTTGACACCCATATACAGCATCACCGCAGAGGGGGATTCGATCGGATCTTCGTCAGCGGGGTACTCGTACCGCAGTTCCGCGCCCGCGACCGGAAACGCCGCGAGTAACAAGCCTATTCCCAACAGTACCGCGAAAGCGCGGCGTAACAATCGTTTCATCGTTTGCTCCGTTTTCAGTCATCAAAATTGAGGGTGGTGCGGGTGCAGATCTCCAAGACCTTATCCCTCAGCTTCACAAAATCTTCAAAGGCCACCGGCTTTTGATTGGGGTTGCGCAAAATGGCCGCCGGGTGAAACATCCCCATATACAACACGCCGTCTTTTTCAATAAACTCGCCGTGTTGACGCGTCACTTTAAAATCCGGCGAAATAAAATGAAACGCCGCAATACGACCGAGACACACCACGATCTTGGGGTTTATCAGCTGCATCTGCTCCGAAAGCCAATGCGCACACGCCTCTTGCTCTTCCGGCAGGGGATCGCGGTTTTGCGGCGGACGGCATTTCACCATATTGGCGATATAAATGTTGTGCCGACGCGACAAGCCCACCGCCTCCAGCATCACATCCAACAGCTTGCCGGCTCTGCCCACAAACGGCTCGCCCTGCAGATCCTCGTTTTCACCGGGTCCTTCACCGATAAACAACACCTCTGCCTGCGGATTGCCCACCCCGAACACGATGTTGTGACGGGTTTCGCACAAGCCGCACGCACGGCAGTCCAAGCATTGACTTTTTAACGCGCTCCAGTTTTGTTCCATAACGACCTTCCTTGACAAATGATGGGGTTTATGATACAGTTTTATGCAGAAGTTATAAGGATTGGGGATATAAAAATGGCAAAACAAATTTTGGTTGAAACATCCGCTCGTCATCTGCACGTATCACGCGAGCATCTGGACATTCTGTTCGGAAAGGGCTACGAGTTGACGGTGAAAAAAGATCTTTCTCAGCCCGGTCAGTATGCGTGCGCCGAGCGTGTGGACGTTGTCGGCCCCAAAAAGACGCTTGCCGGCGTCAGCATTTTAGGCCCTGTTCGTCCGTCCACGCAGGTGGAGATCTCCTTGACGGATGCGCGTTCCATCGGTGTTGTTGCACCGATCCGCGAATCGGGTGACACCGCGGGCTCGGGCGGTTGCAAACTGGTTGGTCCCTGCGGCGAAGTTGAAATTGCCGAAGGCGTGATCGTTGCCAAGCGCCACATTCATATGACCCCCGCAGATGCCGCCGAGTTCGACGTCAAAGACAAAGACATCGTGTCGGTGAAAATCGAATCCGCCGACCGTTCGCTGGTCTTTGGTGACGTGGTGGTTCGCGTGAATAACAACTTCGCGCTGGCAATGCACATCGACACCGACGAATCCAATGCCGCCGCTGCCGGTATGAACGCCATGGGTACACTCATTAAATAAATCGTTTTCCGAAAAGCCCTGTCTTTTGAAAGACAGGGCTTTTTTGTTTATTTTCCGACGCAGAAGCGGGAAAAGATGCCGTCCACCACCGCTTCGGTAGCACGCTCGCCCGTCAATTCCAGCACGGCACCGATAGCGCCGTCCACACTGACCGATACCGCATCCAGCGTCATGCCACATTGCAACGCCGTCAGCGCTTCTTCCACACCGTCCGCCGCGCGGCACGCACAGTACCACTGGCGCTCGGTGGCAAGCACCGGTTCGGCATCATTCAAACGGTCGATACCGGTTACCGCGTGAATGGCTGCGGTGAGTTCCTCAAGGCCCGTTCCGTTGACCGCCTGCAGTTCCACGATATACGCAAACTTTTCTTTGATCGCTTTATCATCGATCTGCTTATCGAGATCCTGCTTGTTCAGTAAGGCGATCGTACCGTGTGCCGGCAACTGCTCGATAAGCAAAAGATCATCCTTTGACAACGGGCGGGATGCATCGAACACCGCCAATATCAGCGCGGCGGATTCTAAACGGCGCCGCGAGCGCTCAACACCGAGCGCTTCCACTGTATCGTCGGTTTCGCGAATACCCGCCGTATCCGATAACCGCAAGCAGACTTCGCCAACTCGCACGACCTCCTCCACCACGTCGCGGGTGGTGCCGGCAATCGGGGTAACGATACTGCGTTCACAGCCGCTGAGCAGGTTCATCACGGTGGATTTTCCCACGTTTGGGCTGCCGACGATCGCCGTATCGATGCCCTCGCGCAGTACGCGGCCGGCATCGTAGGTGGAAAGTAGGCTTTGCAACTGCTCCTTTGCGTTCTTCAGCTCGGTTTCCAGTGCTTCAGCCCTAAGTTCCGGAATATCGTCGTCCGGATAATCCACAAACGCAGAAAACTGCGCCTGCAAGGCAATCAGCAACTCCTTGACCGCGGTCAACCGCCGATACAATGCCCCTTCACGCACCGTCAAAGCCGTTTTGGCGGCAAGTCTGCCGTTTGCTTCAATCAGCGTCATCACCGACTCGGCACCGGTGAGGTCCAGTTTGCCGTTGAGAAACGCGCGGCGGGTAAATTCTCCCGCCTGTGCCGGCTTAGCACCGGCACCAAACAGCGCCCGCAGGGTACGTTGTAACAGATACAACCCACCGTGACAGGAAAATTCCACTACGTCTTCGCCGGTGTAGCTGTGCGGTGCACGGAAAACCGTCGCAATACACTCATCGATATCGCCGTCGGCGTCTGCCACATGCCCGTAGGCGGCACGATACCCCGAAAGCGACGTTAATTGCCGCGTTTCATCAAGCGGTTTAAACACCGACGACGCAATCTCAATCGCACCCGTACCGGAAAGGCGAATCACCCCCAGACCGGCGGGTGCCATCGGTGTGGAGATCGCCGCGATTACGGTACTCATTACTCGGCAGGCGCTTCCTCTGCCGCAGCGGTCGTTTCGCCTTCCTCCGCTTCCGGCTCATCCTCATGCGGGACATTCGCCAGTGATACAATCCGCGTGCCTTCTTCCACACGCATGACGCGCACGCCCTTAGACGGACGGCGACACTGACGGATCTCCTCTGCCGCCAAGCGGATGATGATACCGCCGGACGAAATGAGGATAATATCGTCACCCACATTTACCATACGGATCGCGGCAACATCGCCGTATTCCTCGGTATGATAATTAGTAAGACCTTTACCGCCACGGGATTGCACGCGGTAATCGGAGAATTCACTGAGTCGACCGTAACCGGTTTCGGTGACGGTGAGCAACAAATTGTTATCGTCACGGATCGCCATGCCGACAACCTCGTCGTTCTCACCGAGCGTGATCGCTTTCACGCCGCGAGCGGTACGCCCCACCACGCGGGCATCGTTTTCATCAAAGCAGATCGCCATACCCTTGCGCGTACCGACGAGCAGTTTTTGATAACCGTCGGTGACGTGCACCCACGCGAGCTCGTCACCCTCGTCAAGGTCCACCGCAATGAGGCCGCTCTTGCGAGCATTGCTGTAGGCGTTAAGACGGGTACGTTTGATAACACCGCGACGCGTAACCATACACAGATACTTATCGTCTTCAAATTCCGTGACACGGATCATCGCAGTGACCTTTTCGTCACCGGTCAGCGGCAATAGATTGATAATATTCATGCCCTTCGAAGTGCGGCTGCCTTCCGGCACCTCGTAACATTTCAGGCGATAAACACGACCTGCCGAGGTAAAGAACATCACGATATCGTGGCTGGAACACAAGAACATCGTTTCGGTGACATCCTCCTCGCGGGTAGTCATACCCTTGATGCCACGACCGCCGCGGCGCTGTGCCTTGTATACATCCACCGGCTGACGCTTAATGTAGCCGCGCTGAGACATGGTGAGCACACATTCCTCCACCGGAATGAGGTCCTCAATATCCACCTCACCGGAAACCATCGATATCTCGGTGCGGCGGTCGTCACCATACTTGTCACGCAGTTTGAGACATTCGTCCTTGACGATGGCTTTCACCTTCATCTCATCCTCAAGAACGCTCTGTAACTCAGCGATCTTCTGGCGCAGTGCGGCAAGCTCGTCCTCAATCTTCTGGCGCTCCAATCCCGACAACTGACGCAAGCGCATCTGCACGATGGCTTCCGCCTGAATATCGTCAAAGCCAAAGCGTTCCATGAGTTTTTGCTTGGCGTCCGCGGTGTCCAAAGACCCGCGAATGATCGCAATGACCTCGTCAATAAAATCCACCGCCACCTTGAGCGCTTCCACAATATGCTCACGCTCTTTCGCCTTGCGCAGATCAAAGGCGGTGCGACGAGTAATGACCTCGCACTGGAACTTGATATATTCCTCGAGCATCTCCTTGAGTGTGAGGATACGCGGTACACCGTTTACGAGTGAGAGCATGATCGCACCAAAGGTGACCTGCATCTGCGTGTACGCAAACAACTGATTGAGCACGACCTGCGGATTGGCATCCTTTTTCAGATCAATAACAATACGCATTCCCTCACGGCTGGAATGGTCAACGACATCGCGAATACCCTCAATGCGTTTCTCATCCGCCAATTCAATGATAGATTTGACAAGATTTAATTTGTTTACCTGGTACGGGATCTCGGACACGATGATGCGGAACCGATCGTTGTGCTCCTCAATCTCGGTCTTGGCGCGCACGATGATACGGCCGCGACCCGTCGCGTAGGCGGCACGGATACCGGAATAGCCCATGATAACACCGCCGGTGGGGAAATCGGGGCCCTTGATGCAATCCATGATCTCCGGCATACCGGCTTCGGGGTTGTCGATAAGCAGGCAAATACCGTCCACGACCTCACGCAGATTGTGCGGCGGAATGTTGGTCGCCATACCGACCGCAATACCCACCGACCCGTTCACAAGCAGGTTGGGGAAACGCGACGGCAACACCTCCGGCTCCTTGGTGGTATCGTCAAAGTTCGGCACGAAGTTTACCGTTTCTTTTTCGATGTCCGCCAACATATCGAGCGCCATCTTGCTCATGCGCGCCTCGGTATAACGATAGGCCGCAGCGGGGTGACCGTCGGTGGAACCGAAGTTTCCATGACCGTCAATGAGCGGATACCGCAGTGAAAAATCCTGTGCCATACGCACTAATGCATCGTAAACGGACGCGTCACCGTGCGGATGGTAATGACCCAGCACGTCACCGACGGTGGTCGCACATTTACGGTGTGCTTTGTCAGGGGTAAACCCATCCTCATGCATCGTATACAAAATGCGACGATGCACGGGCTTTAACCCGTCACGCACATCCGGCAACGCGCGCGCCACGATGACCGACATCGAATACTCTAAGAAGCTCTTGCGCATTTCTTTTTCGAGATCGACATTAATCAGCTTGTTGTTCTGTACCGTCATTTGCTCATCCATTATTTTGTCTCCTTTATCAGAACCAAATTAGGCTATCTCTCGCTTTAACGCGTCGGGATCCTCGACCAACGACCAGGG
This sequence comes from Acutalibacteraceae bacterium, assembly GCA_045649625.1. Lineage (GTDB taxonomy): Bacteria > Bacillota > Clostridia > Oscillospirales > Acutalibacteraceae > RGIG3009. Next base: position 11,291 of record JAZRQG010000134.1, on the reverse strand, counting down.
AATATCCAACCGCTCACCGCTTGCATACAGCACCGTCACACCGGCTTCGCTGGTGTGCAGGCGATAGCGGCCGTGCACGGCAAAAGACACCACGCCGTTTTGCTGCTTGGCAATGCCCTCTTTTGTGAAGGCAAGCCGTACTGTCTCCTGCTTGCTGTTTTTTAAACGCACGAGCCGGTGTGTCAACAGCGCTCCCGCCAACACAAATACCGTACAAAAAATCAAACAATTGAGAAGCGGCCACGGTGTCAGCGCCGTCATCAGTGCCGGAGTCAATCCGTAGATGACCATCTGCGGCAGGACCAACCTCAACAATTCATAAAATCCTCGGGTGTTCTCCGGCGGAAGGACCGTCGCACGAGTAATGACGGTATCAAAATTGGCAAAGCGCACATTCGGTAACGGCTCGGTAAGCAGCGGTATTGCCGGTTGTTTAACGCAACAGACCGACGGATTGATGTGCTCTTGCAGAAAACGACGAACGGCAAAAAGCTGTGCCGCCGTCATATCAGCACTGCGAAAACAAACCGTAACGTGACCGTTTCCGAGCAGAATACCGTCGACACTTTCCAGGCAGTGCGTAACCTCGGTATACGGTAAAATACTGCTGCCACGCATCGTGCTGTATGCCACATGATCGCCGTACAACGAGATCATGCAGCCCGCGCGGATCATGCGGTGATCCTGCCACCGCTCCAACCACGCATTTTCAAGGGCCTGCCGTTTGCGGCGGCGAGCCCGTAACGTCTGCGCGATCAAAAACCATAAACATCCTGCAATCAACGGAAACACCAGCGAGGGGATCCGCCAATCGCTTTGGATGGAGGCAACCGCCGCCTGTATGGAAAAGAAGCCCAGCAACACGATCAAGACCACGCGCAACAGTGCTTGAACCGGATCGCGCCGGTTCCGCTGCCACCGTTCCTCTTCTTGTCCCGTGAGAAAACGCCCCGCCACAACCAGTTGCGGCGATTCGCAAGCAAGTTTGTCCAACAGGCGCTCCTCCTTTTCTACAGATGACTATCTATGATGCCGCTCAATTCTTCAAAATCGGCAATACACCGCTTGGGGATCGACAACTGTCGGTCTTTACCGGTATAGATCTCTACCGTATCACGGCAATTCACGGCGCGGGTAATGTGTGACCACGGCAACCGTAACGGGCGCATTCCGTCTGCTTTTCCCATCAGCAAAATATAGGAATCGGTAAATTCCACTCGCAATCGGCAAACCGCACGTTCGGTGCGCGTGATGGCACGTCGCATCCGAATCCGCGCCTTGATGACCGACACTAAAAACACAACCAACAAAGCGGATAAAAACAAAGGAAGCGGCTTGATTGCTAACATAAAATAGCCGAAGGATGCCAGCATCGTCATGAGAATGCATTTGTTCGGAAGCGACGCTGTAAACCGTTCCATTGCGGCCTCTGCTGCGATGCCGACAATCTCGGTATCGGTGTATTCCACCTCTACCGTCAGCAAAACCTCTCCGCTCGTTGTTTGATCGGGAAGAGAAACCGTTTCCCCCTCGGCGATACCCGGTACCAGTTTGCTTATCAGCATCTGCCGCGGGATGGGAACGTTTTTAAGCGCCGCTTGCCTGGTGGCTTCGGCGGTGCGCTCGTTTAAAAAACGTGCAGGAATCACGATAGATTTTCCATCCATACCGCAAAAAATCATCATGTCGGCGGTTTCCGCGTACACGCGGCATTGCTCGTACGGGATCACCGTCGTTGCTGTCGCGGTGCGCTTGCGGATCGCATCGTGTTCGACCGTGACGGTGCCTAAAAAAACATATCCGCCGTAAATGGTCGAATCGTACGCCGCGCAGCTGCGCCGTCTGAGCTGTGCGGGCATCGTCAGCATCATCCACAGCTCCGAACCGACCAGCAACACCAGCAAGGATAAAAGCGACCAGTCGATGCGATTAGAATACTGAAAATCCAGTATTCCCATAATAACGCATGCCGCCAGCATAAAGAGCGATATAAGCCGTGCCCCGCTCGCCATTCCCTTAGTACGACCGGCAAGGATATCCTGCGAGCGGACATATTCCTCACGGCTTAAATCGACAACATATTCCTCTTCTGTGAAAAAATCGTTCATGGATACATTCCTCAGATATCGAGATTGGACACGTATTTCGCGTTCTTTTCAATAAAGTCACGGCGCGGTTCAACCTTGTCACCCATCAGAATGGTAAAGGTTTCGTCCGCCGCGATCGCATCGGACAATTCCACCTTCAGCATTGTACGGAACGCCGGATCCATTGTGGTTTCCCATAACTGTTCAGGATCCATTTCACCAAGGCCTTTATAGCGCTGAATGTCGGTGTTGCCGCCGAGTTCTTCAATATAACGATCGCGTTCTTCATCGGAAAACGCATACCGTACCTGCTTACCCTTGGATACCTTGAACAGCGGCGGCTGGGCAATGTAGACGTGCCCCTCTTCAATAAGCGGACGCATATAACGGAAGAAGAAGGTAAGCAACAGGGTACGGATGTGCGCACCGTCAACGTCCGCATCCGCCATAATGATAACTTTTCCGTAGCGGAGCTTCGACAGATCAAAATCGTCGCCGATACCGCAACCGAGCTCTACGATAACGGGAATGAGTTTTTCGTTACCGTATACCTTGTCCAGTCGCGCTTTTTCGACGTTGAGCATCTTGCCCCACATCGATAAAATCGCTTGGAAATTACGATCGCGACCTTGGATCGCGGAACCGCCTGCGGAATCACCCTCAACAATATACAGCTCGGTGCGCTCAGCGTCGCTCCAGATACAATCCGCCAGCTTGTCCGGCATACGGGTAGAAGCAAGACCACTCTTTTTACGGGCGAGCTCTCTGGCTTTTTGGGCCGCCTCACGCACCCGCGCAGCATTGATGGATTTTTCCAGAATACCTTTGGCAACCGACGGATTTTCTTCCAGATACGGTGTGAGTTTCTCGTTGAGCAGCTGTGTGATTAGCGTGCCCATGGCCGTATTGCCGAGCTTCGCTTTGGTCTGGCCCTCAAACTGCGCATCCTTCAGCTTAACACTGATAACCGCCGTCAAGCCCTCGCGGACGTCGTCGCCTTTCAGGTTGGAATCCGCTTCCTTGAGCATATTGTGGCGGCGCGCGTAATCGTTGAGAATACGCGTGATACCATTTTTAAAGGAGTTTTCGTGCGTGCCGCCATCCACCGTATGGATGTTATTGGCAAATGAAATGATATTCTCATTGTAACTATCGTTATACTGGAACGCGACCTCAGCAATGGAATCCCCATCTGTGAGGGACATATGGACAACACTTTCGTGCAGTGCTTGATAGCCGCGCGTTTTATTCATAAACTCCACAAAGGAGGAAATACCTCCCTCGTAGCAATATTCCTGCGATACGACGTTGTTCTCATCACGCAGGTCGGTAAGCGTGATTTTGAGTCCTGCGTTAAGAAATGCTTGCTCACGCAACCGCTTTTGCAGTACTTCGTACTCATATTCGGTGGTCTCGCTGAAAATTTCAGCATCCGCCTTAAAGCGAATCAGCGTACCGTCACAGTCGGACGTGCCGATTACCGTCAAGTCGGAGGTTGCCACACCGCGCTCAAAGCGCTGAGCAAACACCTTGCCTTCACGGGAGATCTCAACCTCCAACCACTCGGACAGCGCGTTAACAACCGACGAACCGACACCGTGCAGACCGCCCGATACTTTATAGCCGCTTCCGCCGAATTTGCCGCCCGCGTGCAACACGGTCAACACCACCGTAACGGTCGGGATGCCGAGTTTTTCGTTGATACCAACGGGAATACCGCGGCCGTTATCGCGCACCGAGATAACGTTGCCCGGTAAAATATCCACCTCTATGTGGGTACAAAAACCGGCTAACGCCTCGTCGATGGAGTTATCCACGATTTCATATACCAGATGGTGCAGGCCGCGCGGTCCGGTTGATCCGATATACATACCGGGACGCTTGCGAACAGCCTCCAAGCCCTCTAAAACCTGGATTTGACTTTCGTCATAGACTTCGCCGCCGGCGCGGGTCATTTCATTTTCCAAATTCTGATTCATTTCCATTTCGGTGCTCATTTCGGTACCTCTCATTCACTCAAATTGACCGGAAAGATTCGGCTCGTTTTAACAGCGTTGCGCAGGATATCTGCGAAATATAGACGGTTGGCGACTCGTCCCCTTTTTGACAAACCACAAAGCTTTTTGGAAGATCGTCACCAACGGTAACCACTCGCCCGCTCCGCTGGGCTTCATTCAGAAAACCGCGCGTGTTTTTGGAAATCGTCGTATTTTCCATGTCGAAAATTCCGACAATTTCTCGCATCGGCACGACCGTTTCTTGTCCTATATGTAAATACATATTGACACTCCTTAACTTTCCACAGACAGTGTCTGTTTTGTGGAAAGTTCGCCGCTTTTTACGTAGATTTTTTGTCCATCCTTCAACGCTTTCAACGGTTCGGGATCACAGCAGGTAATAAATACCTGCCAGTCCTTGATGTGATTTAAAATATATTCCTGACGGGAGTGATCAAGCTCGCTCATCACGTCATCGAGTAAGGCGATCGGTTTTTCACCCGTGACTTCTTCCAACAGCGCCGCTTCTGCCAGCTTGATGGCAAGCACAGCACTGCGCTGCTGTCCTTGTGAACCGAAACTGCGGGCGGAAATACCGTTAATATAAACCTCCATATCATCCCGGTGCGGGCCGACGGTGGTAAACCCCGCTGCAAAATCCTGACGGCGATGCAAGCGCAGTTCTTCGTACAGCTTTGCCGCCATTTCTGCCGGGGTTTCTTCCGGCAAAATCTTGACGGTGGAAGTGTACCGCAAATCGAAGTCCTCTTTTCCGGAGGATAACCCTTGATAGATTTTACGGGCCGTGGTTGCCATGTGTTGCACGTACCGCTGTCTGGCATGCAAAATACGGCATCCGGCTTGCGCCAACTGGCGATCCCACAGATCCATCATCTCGGCTGCCGCCTCTGAGGTATCCTGTGCTTTACACAATGCATTACGCTGCGCGAGGATCCGCGCATATTCCGATAAGATTTTCACATATGTTGGCCGCAATTGACAATATGCGGCATCAATCAGACGGCGACGTTCAGCAGGACCGCCTTTTATCAGCGATAAATGTACCGGCGAGAAAACAACACCGCAAAACACCCCCGCCAATTTTGCCGCGGATGCTTGTTTGATCCCATTAAGTGTTGCCGTGCGGCGATTTTGAATGGTAATTTGCGCTTCCTGTTCACGGCCGCCGGCCTCAAATTTCATTTCAAGATGGCTTTGTTCACAGTTAAAGGCAACCAGTTCACTATCTTTGGCAGAACGAAAACTTTTGGTGCCGGTAAACAACCAAACCGCTTCCAAAAGATTGGTTTTTCCCTGTGCATTTTCGCCTACAATGACATTTACACCGGGGTGCGGTTCAAAATAACCGGGTTTTAAATTACGAAATCCCTCAAAGGATAAGCGAGAAACCTGCATAGCTTTAGTGCCTCACTCAACCGTTATTGTCTGATCACCGATCGTTACGGTATCACACGGACGGATCTTTTTTCCCCGTTGAGTACAAATTTCACCATTAACCGATACCGTGCCGTCTTGGATCATGTGTTTTGCCTGCCCGCCCGTATCGGCAACGCCGGTAAGCTTTAACAAGGCATCCAATCGGATAAACTCAGTTTGAATCTTTGTTATCATACGCGTTTTAATTTAACCGGCAATACTAAAAACAAGAAGTTTTCACCGGAGGTCGGGACAATCTTCATCGGTGCTTGTGCACCGTTGAGCTCAATCAAAATTTCGTCACTTTCGGTGTTTCGCAAAGCATCCAAAAGAAAACGGCAGTTAAAACCCATCTCTTCAGGTCGACCGTCCATGCTGACCGACAAAATCTCATTGACACTGCCGAGCGCCGTGACACAGGAAAGATAAATTTGATCATCTTTGAAACGGCAGATCAAGGGGGATTTTACGCGATCACTGATCACCAATGAGGCGCGATCAACGGCATCGATCATTTCACGGGTCTTTACGCGAATTTTGGTGGTAGTTTGTACCGGAATCGCTTTGCGGTACGGCAAAAAGTCTCCTTCCAGCAAACGAGAAAACACCGAATATCCGCCGATTTCCATAATAATATGACGGGAACCGACTGTTACGTACAACGGTTCTTCTTCTTCACTGAGAAGTTTAAGAACTTCGCTTAAGGTCTTGCCGGGTACAACAAATTGTAAGGTTTCGCTGCTCTTAATCTCCTCGCAGCGCATTGCCAAACGGGAACCATCCACCGCAACCAATCGCAACGAGTTATCTGCAATTTCAAACTGCACACCGGTATGGATCGGGCGGGTATCGGTTTGTGCAACGGCAAACAATGTTTGACGAATCATACTTTTCAGCACGTTTTGTTGCATGGTAAGTGCTGCACCGGCGTTGATAGTGGGTAATTCCGGATAATCGGCAGAAGAAAAACCAATGATGGTAAATTCCGAATTACCGCTGCGAATAACGGTATTATTGCGGTCGTTGGAAGCAATTGTTATTTCTTCTTCCGGTAATTTTCGAATAATCTCGGAAAACAGTTTTGCAGTTAATACCAATTCACCGGCTTCTTCAACATCCGCTTCAATGGTTGTTGTAATGCCTAATTCCATATCGTATCCTGCTAAAAAGAGGGAAGTAGCAGATGCCTTTAGCAGAATGCCTTCCAGTGCAGGTAATGCGGATTTGGATGCAACACCTCTTTGTACGTTATTTACAGCATCGACCAAAGCTTGTCTTGCACAGGTAATTCGCATAAGGATCTTCCTTTCTTTTATAAAAATATATCTTTCTTTTGTAGTAGTACATAGTAGTCTCTGTGGAATTGTTGAAAGATTTGAAATAGGGCGTATTCTCCGCCGTTTTATGCGTTTTGTTTTGTGTAAAGTAGGGGGAACGCTGTGGGGAGAAATGTGAATGATTTTGAACCTTTAACAGTGTGTTGAAACTCTGTGTGTGGAATGTTTAAAAAACGCGAAAAGTTTTACACAGGCTTCCACAAAAAGTCCACTTAATTTTCCGAAATATTTTTGATAATATCTTTAACCATGCCGTTAAAGGTGGTATCAGTTTCCATGCGCTTTTCAACCTTTTGTAAAGCATATACCACAGTAGAATGATCGCGTCCGCCAAATTCTTCACCGATCGCTTTCATTGGTAAGCTCGTCACATTGCGGACTACATAAATCGCAACTTGACGTGCCGCGGAAATGGTGGCGGAGTGTTTGTTGGAACGAATATCATCCGCCGTTACCGACATGGTACGTGCGACCTCTGTGATAATTCGTTCCACGGTGATCGGCACCGGTTGATTATCACTTTTAATATCACGAATTGCGGCTTGCGCGGTTAAAAGGGTGGGACTATCGCCTTCAAGCATACATTGTGCGTGAATACGGCGCACGGCACCTTCCAACTGACGAACGTTTTTCTTTAAATGAGTAGCTAAGTAATTAACGATATCATCGCTGATGTTCATATTCAGCAGCTGCGCTTTTCCCTTGATAATAGCAATACGCGTTTCAAAATCCGGTGGCTGAATATCTGCCATAAGACCCATTTCAAAACGGGTGCGCAGTCGTTCCTCCAACGTGGCAATTTCACGCGGGGGTCTATCCGAGGTTAACACAATTTGCTTGCCTGCCTGATGAAGCTCATCAAAAGTATGAAAAAATTCTTCCTGTGTACTTTGTTTGCCGGAAATAAACTGAATATCATCAATTAACAAAACATCTACGTGACGATACTTTGCGCGGAATTCCGCTGTTGATCCGTTGCGGATCGCTTCAATCAGCTCGGTGGTCATAAATTCGGCTTTTGTAAAAAGCACCCGCAATGAGGGATCGCGTTTTCTGAGTTCGTTGCAAATCGCAAACATTAGGTGAGTTTTACCAAGCCCCGAATCACTATAAATAAACAGCGGGTTAAAATCTCTGGCAGGCTTATTGGCAACTGCTTGCGATGCAGCGTGTGCGAGTTTATTCGAAGGACCAACCACAAAATTATTAAACGAATAGTCCGATGTGACGGGGTTTTGATCTACAAAATTTTCAGCTTGCGGAAAATCCGTATCCGGTTTAGTATTTGTTTTTTCTTTTTCATCCTCTTCGGATAAAATCTTTAAATCAAACGGGATGCCCAATACCTCCCGCACGGCGGTTTTGATTCTGTCTGCATATTGTCCCTCTATGATGCCGCGCTGAAAATTAGTACGCACCAACACCACGACCGCATTTTCTTCAATGGAACACGGCTCAATGCAACCAATCCAGGTATTGTAGGCAACCTGGCTGATATCCGATTGATTCTGCAAATAGGCCAGTATTTCAGACCAGGCTTCTTTGATAGATTCCATTCTTTTCAAAACTCCTTTTACGATACAAACGGACGAAAAAATCTTAGTTAATATATATAATATATATAAAGGTATAAATACACAACTAATTGTATCATATTTTTTTAAGCTTTACAATGCTTTAAATAAATATTTTTTAACTTTTTATATACTACCGAACCTTCGGGTGGCTTTCAAAAAAATAAACGCCAAAAAAGGGGTTTAAAGCGGTAAAAACGGCGTGTAAAAAAGTTGTTGAAACCCGTAAAAAACAGCTTGTATGGAAAAAAGCAGGAAAAACTGTTGACTTTTATCAAATATCTGTTATATAATAAACTCTCGCAAGGCGAAAGGGGGAAATACCATGCTTCGGACATATCAGCCTAAGAAAAGACATCGTAAAATGGAACACGGCTTCCGTAAGAGAATGGCAACTGCCAACGGCCGTAAGGTTCTGGCTCGCCGCAGAGCTAAGGGAAGAAATCATCTTACCTATTAAAAAGAGCCACATTGTGTGGCTTTTTTTTATATGGTACGGGGGTGATATCGTATGTCAAAACTGTGCGTGTTGAAACTGAACACCGAATTTCGGGGCGCGTATTATCGAGGAAAATCGTTTGTGCATCCTCTCTTGATTGCATACGTCCGAAAGAATCGGTTTGGATTCCCGCGGTTTGGCATCACCACCGGAAAGAAACTCGGGAAAGCGGTCAAGCGCAATCGTTGCCGCCGCTTGATTCGAGAGGCATACCGTCAGATCGTACCGAAAATTACCGGAGGGTTTGATATCGTATTTGTCGCTCGCGCGGCAACCGTGGAAAGCAGTGAACCGAAAGTTGAAAAAGCCATGCGGGATCTCTTAAAAAAAGCGGGAGTGATCGTATGAAATGGATTTTGAAGATCCTCATTCGCGGTTATCAAAAGCTGATTTCTCCGCTGTTTCCGTCGGTTTGTCGATTTCAGCCGACTTGTTCCGCATATGCCATTGAGGCAATTGAGCGATTTGGCGCCGTAAAGGGCGTCTGTCTTGCCGCACGGCGAATTGTTCGCTGTCGACCGGGTGGCGGCCATGGATACGACCCGGTTCCGGAAACCTTTGAATTTTTCAAAAAACGATAAAGGAGACGTTATCGTGATTGCTATTTTTGATATTTTGGCCATCCCGCTTGGTTGGTTAATGAGCTTTATCTACAAATTAGTGCCGGAATATATGCTCGCGATCTTCTTATTTACGCTGATCGTGCGTGTAATTCTGTTTCCGCTGTCTCTCAAAACACAAAAAAGTCAGGCGGACCGTGCGCGTTTGGCTCCCCGCTTGGAACGCTTGAAAAAGAAATACGAAAAAGACCCGAAAAAGATGCAGGAAAAGCAGATGGCGCTGTACGAAAAGCACGGCGTGAGTATGACCGGCGGCTGTCTGCCGATGCTGGTGCAGATGCTGGTCCTGTTTGGTATTATTTCGGTTATCTATTCTCCGCTCAAGCATATTAAAAACATTCCCGATCCCGTTATTAGCACCACGATCAATGCGATGAGCTTTGATTATGATAAATATGAAAAAGATTTGAAAAACGGCGAGGTAACGGAAGAGCAAACCGCTGCATATGAGGCGGCGAAAAAGAATTCTCTTTTGAAGAGATCCCAATTTAACGGTTATTATAAAGAGATGAACATGCTTAACAATCTCGATAAGTATGAACCGCTGGTGTCTGAGGCATTGGAAAAAGCAAACTATGATGCCGAACTGTATATTGCCGAAATGAAAGAGTTCAAGAAAGACTTTATGTTCTTTGGCAAAAACCTGCTCCAGAATCCGTGGAGCGGCGGGTTTGCGGGTATCAGCATTTTGTGGTTGATTCCGCTGATTTCCGGTCTCACCGCGCTTTTATCCAGTATGTTGTCCTTACACTATACTAAGCAGATCACCGCGGCGGAAAATCAGCAGGCGCAGGGTTGCTCCAACGTGATGATGATGGTGTGGATGCCTGCTTTCTCGCTGTTTATCACCTTTACGGTGCCCGGCGGTGTCGGCATTTACTGGATTTGTTCCAACCTGATCGCGTTGTTGCAGACCTACGTGCTCAATCAGATTTACAACCCTGCCAAGATCCGTGCGCAGGCGGAGATTGAGTACGAGGAGCGCCGCCGCCAGAAGCAGGAGGATAAAAAGCGTCTTGCCGAAGCGCGCGCCAAGGAGCAGCGCGAATTGGCAAAACAGCAGCAAGAACAGCAAAAACCTGCTCAAAAGACAAAAAAGGAGGCTCCTGCTAAAACAGAAGAGCCCGCCGCCGAGGAAGTGTCGGCGGATCAATCAGAACCGAAAGACGAGTAATCGTTCGGAATAGATGAAGAGAGGAAAAAGCACCGTGCAAAAAGAACTGCTCAAAGAGGCGGAGACGGTAGAAGAAGCCGTACAGCTTGCCGCCGAGGAACTCGGAGTTCCGCAAGAGGATCTCACGGTAGAGGTCCTGCAAGAGCCGCAGAAAAAAGCGTTTGGTTTATTCGGCGGCGCCAAAGCACAGGTCAGAGTGACCGTTAAAGAAACCGATCCGTCCAAAGCGGCTGTCGCGTTTTTGAAAGACATTCTTTCTAAAATGGGTGTTGAAGACGTAGACATTACCGTAAAAGAGGAAGATGGAACCTGCGCCCTGACCTTAGAGGGTGAAGATCTCGGCTTTATCATCGGCCGTCGCGGCGAAACGCTGGATGCGCTGCAGTATTTGACGAGTTTGGTTGCCAACCGTGTGGAAAACGCCTTTTACCGCGTGACCGTGAATGTCGGCAACTACCGCGAAAAACGTGAAAAGACCTTGTCGGGGCTGGCGCGCAAGGCGGCGATCCAAGCGGCAAAGACCGGTCGCAAGACCTCGCTTGAGCCGATGAATCCGTATGAGCGCC
>JAZRQG010000133.1:0-4989 GCA_045649625.1 Acutalibacteraceae bacterium | reverse complement strand
AAGGGCGACAAGGGTGACAAAGGCGATACAGGCGCACCCGGTTCACAAGGCGAAAAGGGCAAAACCGGTGATTCCGGTGCAACCTTTACGCCGTCGGTCTCTTCCGCCGGCGTTCTCTCGTGGACGAATAACAAAGGACTGACGAACCCGACCGCCGTGAATATCAAAGGCGCGCAGGGTGCGCAGGGCATCCAAGGCGAAAAAGGCGAAAAAGGTGATAAGGGCGATAAGGGCGACAAAGGCTCTGATGCTACGGTAACGGTCGACAGTGCTCTTTCTGCGAGTTCTACCAATCCCATTCAAAATAAGGCTGTCACCGCAGCGGTAAACGAAAACAAAGAAGCTATCGAAACCGCAGAGCGCGTGATCGCCGCCGTAAGTGAAGCGGGAGAAGAAACCGCCGATACGCTGTACCAACACGTTCACGACAAAGCAAATCCGCACAATGTCACCGCATCACAGGTAGGTGCGCCGACTGTCGCGCAGATGAACGATGCGATCGCGGCGGCTTCTCTCGGCGGTGGCGGAGGCACAGGCGGTGGTGGTGCTGGCTCTTGGGAAGATCTCGGCGAAAGCATCGGCATGGGGACGATCCTTGAAGAAACCACGCTTACGAGCGTTACCACCAACCTTACCGATGAACTCGGCTTGATCGTTGGCAACACCTATACGGTAAAGTGGAACGGCACGGACTATACGCCGACTGCTACGGATGCATCTGCTATGGCGAATGTGGAAGGTTCGATCCTCCTCGGTATGTCCAGTGGGTATCCGTTCACTATTCTTGTCAAACCCGGCAGCGGCACGATGATTACCGTCGAAGGCGGCAGCACGCCTGTAACGGTATCCGTGACCGGTGTTGGACATATCGCAATTCCCATCCCCGGCAAGTATCTCCCCAAAGGTACGCCGTGGATTGAAGAAGGCGGTTTGGTGGAGATTTTGCCCGACTATACCATCAACAGCGAAGCTGATATGGCGGGGATTCCGCGCCTTGGTTTGGTAGCTGGCAACACCTACACGGTTAAACTGCAAGGCATGGAGTTTACCTGTGTCGCGTGGGAAGCGACGCTGGATGGAATAAATGTGGTCGGCTTGGGTGACGTTTACACCGCAACCGGCGGCTACGCCGGAACGGCGCCAACCGGTGAACCGTTTATGCTGGCGGAAGTTCCGCCGGAAGCGGCGGCACAAGTTGGCGTGAATGTACTGGTTCAGCCGCTTGTTGAAATGGAATTTCCTGTCGTGTTCTCTATCGCTGGCAGAGACGTAACCGTCCACAAGATCGACCCACGCTGTTTGCCCAGCTCGTCCGGCTCGTCTGGCCCGATGATAGTCACAGTTGATATATTCACCATGAGTGCCAGTAAAAACTGCAACGAGATCTGGAATGCTATGATGAAGAATCAGAATGTTTTCTTGGATCTTAGTGGCCGTGGGGATCTCGCACAGTGCGTTTTTTGTGTAAGAGACGAAGGTGCATATTTCATTTCAGCATCTTCCTCAAAGACGGATGGTGTAGTTGATGGATTTACAGCCCCGTATTTTACCTGCGTGAGGGCTGATGGCAGTTTATTGTTTAATTTCTCATAAATGCGACTTGCCAGTTTCCGATGACGACACACTTTTCTGGAACACAAAGTGAGGTGAAAACAAATGGAATGGCTGACACCGCTTTTGTCGGCGGTCGTGCCGAGCCTTTTCTGCGGGATCGTGCTTGCACTCTTTAACCGCAAGCAAAGCCGAAAGGACGCAGAGGTCGAACGCAGAGCAGCGGCGCGAAAGGAAGAAAGCTTTCTCGCGCTGGAGATGAACATGGCAAACGCCAAGCTATCTTACGCCGTGGCAATGGCAATTAAGCGAGGCACGCCAAACGGCGAAGTAGAAGAAGGCATCGAGGCTTACGAAGCCGCGAAGAAAAAGTACATCAAATTTTTAGACAAGCTCGCTATTGAGCATTTAGCCGGATAGGAGGCACTATGGAATTTGAATTTTTCAGCTATATTAAACCTGAACTTTTGGTATTGATCCCTTTTCTCGTTGTAATCGGTCTAATGTTAAAACAAGCCGATTTTGTCCGAGATAACACGATCCCGTTGATTCTCGGCATTATCGGCGTTATCGTAGCGGTGTGCTATGTTGCCGGTGATTCGACGGTGTTCAACGCGACAGGATGGTTTACGGCTATCACACAGGGCATTCTTTGCGCCGGCGCGGCTGTGTACGGGCATCAGCTTGTAAAGCAGATTTTGAAGAAGTAACGCGGAGGCGTGGCAATGTGTGGAATTGAAAAGCTCGGTATTGATATTTCGATGGCGCAAGGCTCGATCGACTGGGACACGCTGAAAAAGAACGAAAACTTGTCATTCGTAATTATCCGCGCCAGCCAAGGCACGAATCAGGACAGCCGCTTTGCGTACAACATTACGGAATGCCGCCGCGTTGGGATTCCTTATGGTCTATATTTCGTTTCGACCGCAAAAACGGTCGCAGAGGCAAAAGCCGAAGCGGAATTCGCTATCGGTTACAGCCGAGCGTATTCTCCGAAGTTCGGTGTTTGGTACGACATGGAGTTTGAAGAGCAAAAACTGCTCGGCAAGAAGTCAATCTCCGCGCTGCTTCGTTTGTGGCTCGAGCAAGTCTCTGCCGCCGGTATCCGCTGCGGTATCTACACCAACAAAGATTGGCTTGACAACAGAATCGACCACGAACTGCTTGAGGACTACGATCTTTGGTATGCAGCGTATCCGTCCACGGCTCGTAAAGTGCTGACGCAAGCACCGCAAGACAACCAAAGCAAGCTCTCTTATCCTATGGCGAAGATTTGGCAATGGTCAAGCAAAGGTCGAATTGACGGCATTATCGGCGATGTAGATCTAAATGTTGCGTATTGCGAAAACTTTGAAAATCGCCATACAAAAGACCTCGGCTTTGTGTCGATCGAGAAAGCGAAAGAAATCCTCGCGGGACTTGGATATCGCGGGATCACTTTGTAGGAGGACAATATGCCGGAAAACAAGGATACTTTTGAACAAAATGTGCCGTTTATCGTTTACGAGGCGGCAATGTGGCAGAAAGAGCGACAGATTAAGCGGCTTGTCGGCATCGTGTGTGCGCTCGGAATCACTCTCGCCGCCGTGTGCGGCTACAAAGTCAAATAGCTGACAGAGGTGACTTTTGTGTCAAAATTCGACAATTTTGGCCTTTCGCGTTCTCAATGGGAAACGCTGATCGACGAGTGGATTTTCAATGAGCGAGACCGGAAGATCTTGAAACGCCGCTTTCTCGATTGTATCACCTACGAAGCACTCGCAGAAGAGTTTGACTTATCCACACAGCGTGTGAGCGATATCGTGTATAAATCGCGCGAGCAACTTTTTAAGCACCTACCGAAAAACAAGTAAAAAACAAGTAAAAACACAGCAAAAAGACAGGAACTAACTTGATGTTGGTTTCTGTCTTTTTTTGTTACAATTTGACCATGAAAGAGAAAAAACTAAATGAACTGAAAACAATCCCCGCATTCGTGTGGGATTCATATGACAACGACAGCCTGTGTGATTTTTTGGAGGCGATCTGTTCACAATGTGGAAAAAATACAACGCCAATCCTCTCGGAAAACAAGTCGGAGATTGTACCGTACGAGCCATCTCCAAAGTAACGCAACAGTCGTGGGAAGATGCGTATGCTGGCATGAGCGTATACGGTTTTATGCTTTGCGATATGCCGTCTGCAAACTGCGTTTTTGGCGCGTATTTGAAAAGTCAAGGTTTCACGCGGCATATTATACCTGACAATTGCCCGGACTGTTACACGGTCTCTGACTTTTGCGCCGACCATCCGGACGGTGTGTATCTCTTGGCACTCGATGGCCATGTTGTAGCTGTGGAAAACGGTGACTATTTTGATTCCTTCGACAGCGGGGGCGAAATTGTAATTTATTACTGGCAGAAAGGATAACGACAATGACAAACACCTACGGAGCATATCCACCGACTTACTATGGCGCAGTTCCGCCGTATGGGAACGACTATACCATGCGTAACCCCGCGCATTTCCAGCCGACTATACCGGCACAGAACCCAGCACCGAACACCACCGGCAACAGCAATTATGTATGGGTACAGGGTGAGGCGGGGGCGAAGTCGTTCCTTGTCGCAGCGAATACCACGCTATTACTCATGGATAGCGAAAACACTATGTTTTACCTCAAGAGCGCGGATGCCAGCGGTATCCCGATGCCGTTGCGTAAGTTCAAATACACGGAAATTTCTGAACCCGCGAACACGGCCACAGGAACGCCACAGAGCGCGATCCCGCTTGATCTCGACAAGTATGTCACCCGCGACGAATTACGCGCGGCGTTGGCCGAGATAACGAACGCACGAAGCGCAGAAAAGAAAACGACGGAGGGAAATGTAAATGCCTAATCCCCTTTTTCAAATACTTGGAGGCAATCAGCCTGTCAACGACGGCGGCTTTGGTCAGATGATGCGTGAGCTTGCGGAATTCCGCCGGAATTTCCAAGGCGATCCAAAACAGCGAGTGCAGGAACTTTTGAACAGCGGACAGATGACGCAGGAACAGTATAACCATCTCGCGCAGATGGCAACACAGATTCGGCGGAGCATGAACGGCAATTTTTAAGCAATAAACTGTGCGCACGGTTTAGATATAAAAAACAAAAAAACGAAAGGAAGATGCAATGTCTATTACTACAAGCGAAATGACTCCCGCTGATATTGCGGCGGTCACAAACAACAGAGGCGGTGGCGGTGGCTTCGGCGACGGCCTCGACAACGGCTGGTGGATTATCCTCCTGTTCCTGTTTGCCGGTTGGGGCGGTCGCGGCTTTGGCGGCGGCTTCGGCGGTAATGGTGGTGGAGGTTACGGCGGCGGCTATGGTGCGCCGTGTGCTACACAGGCCGATGTTAGAGCGGCGGTCGATCAGCAGACTTTAATTTCCAAAATCGACCAGCAGACCTACGG
>JAZRQG010000132.1:0-8333 GCA_045649625.1 Acutalibacteraceae bacterium | reverse complement strand
TGATTTTTGAAAATCCCGAATGCGGTGTGCGGTACTTTTGGGTGAAGCCGTCGGACGTTGCCATTTACGTCGAGCGCGGTGCGGCCGACATCGGTGTGGCGGGAAAGGATATTTTGCTGGAATATGAGCCGGACGTCTATGAACTGCTGGATCTGAAAATGGGCAACTGCCGTATGGCGGTTGCCGCGAAAAACGGCTTCCGTGACGATCCGCAGCGCACCCTACGCGTGGCAACCAAATTCACCAACATTGCGGGGCAGCATTATTTATCCAAAGGACGCGATATTGATATCATTCACTTAAACGGTTCTATTGAGATTGCACCGATTTTGGGGCTTTCCGATGTTATCGTGGATATCGTAGAAACCGGCACGACACTCAAGGAAAACGAGTTGTCGGTGATCGAAACGATCGTGCCGATCAGTGCACGGTTGATTGCCAACAAGTCAAGTTATAAATTCAAAAGCGAAGAAATTGAAACAGTCGTGCGGGAACTTGCCGCACAGACGGAGGCGTAAACACTATGATCCAGATCTTAAAATACGGCGAGGTAGCAAGCGAGCATATCTTTGCTCGCGCCGTTCCCACCGTCAACGTGGAGGATATCGTTGCCGAGATCATCGAGAACGTCAAGGCAAACGGCGACAAAGCGTTGTACGAATACTGTGAAAAATTTGATAAAGCCACCCTCTCCTCCTTGCAGGTAACGAAAGAGGAAATCGACGAGGCAGTGGCAGCCGTGGAACCGAAATTTTTGCAAATTCTCAAAAAAGCGGCGGCAAATATTCGAAAATTTCACGAAAAACAGGTCCGAAACAGTTTTATTATTAACGATGAGAACGGTATCGTGATCGGACAAAAGGTCATTCCGGTCGACCGCGCCGGTTTATACGTTCCCGGTGGCACCGCCGCGTATCCGTCCACCGTGCTGATGGATTCCATTCCTGCCAAGATCGCGGGTTGCCGCGAGGTCGTGATGGTAACGCCGCCCGGTAAGGACGGCAAGATCAATCCCGTTATTTTGGCGGCGGCTTCGGTTGCGGGTGTAGATAAGATCTTCAAGGTCGGCGGTGCACAAGCCATCGCGGCGCTCGCCTACGGTACCGAGAGCGTGCCAAAGGTGGATAAGATCGTCGGCCCCGGTAACGCATTCGTTGCCGAAGCGAAAAAGCAAGTATTCGGCAAGGTATCTATCGATATGATCGCAGGACCGAGCGAAATTCTGATCATTGCCGACGGTGCATCCGATCCGTGCTTTATCGCCGCAGACCTGCTCTCACAAGCGGAGCATGATAAATTGGCAAGTGCTGTCTTGGTGACCGATTCCGAAGCACTTGCCGTAGCGGTGCAAGCAGAACTGGAAAACCAAATTCCGCAACTCACCCGCGCCGAGATCGCGCGCGTGTCCATTGATAACAACGGCAAAATTATTGTGGCCGATACCCTACAGGCGGCGATCGAGATCGCCAATGAGATCGCGCCCGAGCATTTGGAGCTGTGCGTGGATAATCCGTTTGATTATCTCGATCAGATCCGTCACGCGGGCAGTATCTTTATGGGACGCCACTGCCCCGAGGCGCTCGGCGATTATTTTGCGGGGCCCAATCACACGTTACCGACCAGCGGCACGGCACGGTTTTCAAGTCCCTTGTCGGTGGATGATTTTGTCAAGAAAACACAATACACCTACTACACGCGTGAGGCACTGAAAACGGTTGCCGATGACGTCGCGTATTTTGCCGAAGCCGAAGGACTGACGGCACACGCGAAAAGTGCTGTCATACGCACGGAGGGTGACGCACAATGAGCCGCTTTTTTATGTCAAAATACGATGAGCTCACTCCGTATACACCGGGTGAGCAGCCGAAGGATCAGCAATACGTGAAGCTCAACACCAACGAGTCGCCCTATCCCCCGTCGCCGAAAGCGGTGGCGAAAGCCGCCGAGGCGGCAGCGACGTTGCAGCTCTATTCCGATCCCGAATGCAAGCTTCTGACGGAAAAGGCCGCCGAGGCCTTCTATGTTGCCCCCGACGAAATTTTGTTTACAAACGGCTCGGATGAGATTTTAAATTTCGCGTTTATGGCGTTTTGCGATGCTACGCATCCCGCCATTTTCCCCGATATTACTTACGGGTTCTATCCGGTGTTTGCAAAACTGAACGGTATCCCCTTTGAGGAGATTCCGCTGAACGACGATTTCACCATCAACGTGGCGGATTATGTGGGACAACACAAAACGATTTTTATTGCCAACCCCAACGCGCCGACCGGCATTGTGCTGCCGCTAGGTGATATTGAGGCGATTGTGAAAAGCAATCCCGACAGTGTGGTGGTGATCGATGAAGCGTACGTTGATTTCGGTGCTGAGAGCGCTGTGTCGCTCATTCACACTTACGATAATTTGCTCGTCACGCAGACGTTTTCCAAATCGCGTTCCATGGCGGGTGCCAGACTCGGCGTAGGGTTTGCCTGCAAAACGCTTATTCGCGATCTGAACACCATCAAGTATTCCACAAACCCCTATAACGTCAACCGTATGACGATAGCGGCGGGAATCGGTGCGTTGGAGGACGAGGCATATTTTAAAGACAACTGCCAAAAGATCATGGATGTCCGCGCGTGGACAACCAAAGAGTTACGTGCACTCGGGTTTACCGTGATCGATTCCGCGGCGAATTTCGTGTTCGCGAAGCACGATACCGTGGGTGGAAAAGAGTTGTATTTAAAACTCAAAGAAAACGGTATTCTTGTCCGTCATTTTGACAAGGACAAGCTACGTGACTATAACCGCATCACCATCGGCAGTGCCGAGCAGATGCACATACTGATCGATACGCTTAAAAACCTTTTGGAGGGATAACCATGAGAACTTCAAAGATCAATCGCAAAACGGCGGAAACTGCCATTACGCTGTCGCTGAATCTGGACGGCACGGGCGCTTCTGCTATTGATACCGGCTGTGGGTTTTTGGATCATATGCTGACCTTGTTTGCCAAACACGGGCGCTTTGACCTTGAAATCGCCTGTAAGGGCGATACCTATGTGGATGATCACCACACTGTCGAGGATATCGGCATCGCGCTCGGCGAGGCTTTTAAAGACGCTTTGGGCGACAAGAAGGGCATCACCCGCTACGGCAGTTGTATTCTGCCGATGGACGAGGCGCTGATCGTGTCGGCGGTGGATCTGTCCGGCAGAGGATACCTCGCCTATGAACTGAATATTCCTACGCAAAAGGTGGGGATGTTTGATACGGAGCTTGTTTGGGAGTTTTGGATCGCGTTTGCGCGCAATGCGGAGTGTACACTGCATCTGGGTCAGCCTGCCGGCAGTAATTCGCATCACATCATTGAGGGTGCGTTCAAGTCTGCCGCGCGCAGTTTGAGAGAAGCGGTCGCAATCGATCCCGCATTTGCGAATGACATTCCGTCCACAAAGGGAGTTTTGTAATGGTAGCCATTGTTGATTACGGCGTCGGCAATTTGTTCTCGCTGACCAGCTCGTTGGCAGCCATCGGTGCCGAGGTAACGGTGACCGACAATCCGACGGTGCTGGAACAAGCGGACTGTATTATTTTGCCCGGTGTCGGTGCGTTCGGCGATGCGGCAAAGAAACTGCGCGGCTGCGGTTTGGATACCGTGCTCAAGCGATTAGCGGCCGAGGGCAAGCCGTTGCTGGGCATTTGTCTTGGCATGCAGCTGTTGTTTGAAAAAAGCTATGAATACGGCGAGCACGAGGGACTGGGACTCATCAAAGGCTCTGTCCGTCCGATCGCGGACGCATTGCCCTCGGGAGATTACAAAATTCCGCACATCGGTTGGAATCCGCTGATTTTCAAACAGGATAACGCGTTGCTCAAAAACATCCAAGACGGCGACTGCGTGTATTTCGTCCATTCGTATTACGCCACCGATTGCGACAAATCGATAATTGCAACTGCAGAATACGGTGCCGAGCTGACGGCGGCCGTGGCAAGCGGCAACGTGTACGGGTGCCAGTTCCATCCCGAAAAGAGCGGTGCGGTGGGACTTTCCATCCTGAAAGCATTTGTGGAGTTAAAGGAGAACGCGGTATGCTGATCTATCCGGCAATCGATTTATACGAAGGAAAGGCCGTTCGGCTTTACAAAGGCGATTACGCACAAATGACCGTGTACGGCGAGCCGCCCGAGATCGCCGCGGCTTTCAAAGGGAGCGGTGCTTCGCACATTCATTTGGTTGACCTTGAGGGTGCCAAAAGCGGTGAAACACCGAATTTGGATACCGTATGCGCGATCAAGGCGCAGACGGGTTTGTTTTGCGAGATCGGTGGCGGTATCCGCAGTATGGCGGTGATCGACCGGTACCTGTCTGCGGGCATTGATCGCGTGATCCTCGGCACCGCCGCGGTGACCGAAGAAGGCTTTGTAAAAAAAGCGGTTGAACGGTGCGGTGAGAAAATCGCCGTCGGTATTGATATTAAAGACGGATTTGTCGCCATCAAAGGATGGACGGTCAAATCCGAGCATAAGGCGATGGATTTCTGTAAAGAGATGCAATCAATCGGCGTGAAAACGCTGATCTGCACCGATATTTCCAAGGATGGTGCGATGCAAGGCACCAACCACGAGTTATATCGGCAATTATCCGAGCAGTTCGATATGCAGATCATCGCATCGGGCGGTGTGTCATCCATCGACGACGTCAAACGGTTGGCGAATTTAAACATTCACGGCGCGATCATCGGTAAAGCGTATTATACCGGTGCGATCGACCTGAAAGAAGCGATCGAGGTGGCAAAATGATTACAAAACGCATTATCCCCTGCCTCGACGTCAAGGACGGTCGAGTGGTGAAGGGCGTGAATTTTGAGGGCCTGCATGATGTGTCCTCCCCCGTTTCACTCGCTAAATATTACAGTGACAACGGCGCGGACGAACTGGTATTTTACGACATTACCGCTTCCTCCGACGGCAGACGCTTGTTTACCGATATTTTGTGCGAGACCGCCAAAAGTGTGTTTATCCCCCTAACGGTGGGTGGTGGCATCAACACCGTTGCCGATTTTGACCGCGTATTAAAATGCGGTGCGGATAAGGTCAGCGTGAACTCGGGTGCCATCCGCAATCCCACGCTCATCGCCGAGGCGGCAAAGCTGTACGGCGACCAGTGTGTGGTGTTGTCGGTGGATATCAAACGCGTGGACGGCGTGTTCCGCGTGTTTGCCAAGGGCGGCAGAGAAAATACCGGGTTGGAAGCGATCGAATGGATCAAACGCTGTGTGGATAACGGTGCGGGCGAAGTGGTGGTCAATTCCATTGACACCGACGGTGTCAAGCGCGGATTTGATCTGCCGATGTTAGAGGCGGTGTGTGACGCCGTGTCTGTGCCTGTCATCGCTTCGGGCGGTGCGGGTAAGATCGAGGATTTTATCACCTTGTTTCACACGCTGCCGAAGGTGGACGCAGGGCTTGCCGCTTCGATCTTCCATTTCGGCGAAGTCCGCATCCGTGATTTAAAACAACAGATGGCAAACGCTGCCATTCCGACCAGACTGTGAGGGAACTGCTATGATTAACATTGACGAATTGAAGTTTGACGAAAAGGGACTGATCCCCGCCATTGTGGTGGATGCGGTCACCAAACGCGTATTGACGCTCGCGTATATGAACCGTGAAAGCCTGCAGGTGTCGATGGAAAAGGAACTCACCTGTTTTTGGAGCCGTTCACGGAACGAGTTGTGGCTAAAAGGTGAAACAAGCGGTAACTACCAGCATATCGTGTCCATTACCGCCGATTGCGATAACGATGCGTTGGTCGTGGTAGTAGAGCCCGATGGTCCCGCCTGTCATACCGGTACGACCTCCTGCTTTGAAAACCCCATGTTCCAAAGTGAAGAACGACACGAGTTTTCGTATCAGGGATTGATGGAACTGATCGAAGGCCGTAAGCGTGAGAAAAAAGAGGGCTCATACACCACCTATCTGTTTGAAAAGGGACTCGATAAAATTCTCAAAAAGGTCGGCGAGGAATGCACCGAGGTGATTATCGCCGCCAAGGATAACGACAAGCCCGAAACGATCTACGAGATCGCAGATCTTACGTATCACGTGATGGTGCTGATGATCGAGCAAGGGATTTCCCTTGAGGATATTCATAAGGAGCTGGCATCCCGTCACGTGATCGATCACAAGGTCAAACAAGAGAAAATGACGAAATGACAAAATCCCCTTGAACAAACTGTTCAAGGGGATTTTTATGTCTGTTTTTAGAACAAGCCGGTGATCTTGCCGCTTTCGTCGACGTCAATGCGTTCGGCGGCGGGGGATTTCGGGAGGCCCGGCATGGTGAGAATATCACCCATAAGCACGACGATAAAGCCGGCACCTGCCGAGATCTTGACATTCTTGATGGTAACAGTGAAGTCTTCGGGGGCGCCCAGTTTGGTGGGATCGTCCGAGAAGCTGTACTGCGTTTTGGCGATACAGATGGGGCGGTTCGCAAACCCGAGTTCAGTGAGCTGCTGAATCTGTTTTTTCGCTGCGGGCATCACGGTGATGTCCTTACCGCCGTATACCTTTTGCACGACGGCTCGGATCTTATCCTCGATGCTGCCGTCGAGTTCATACGAGAAGGTGAAGTCACCCTGTTCTTCCTCGCACAGACGAACGACCTCGCGGGCGAGTGCCTCGCCGCCTTTGCCGCCCTCTGCCCACACGGTGGACAGGACGGTATTGACACCGAGTTCCTTGCATTTCGCAATAATGAAGTCGATCTCGTTGTCGGTATCGGTCGGGAAACGGTTGACCGCGACCACGCAAGGCAGTTTGTACACGTTTTTGATGTTGGACACGTGGCGGAGCAAGTTCGGGATACCTTTTTCCAGTGCGCCCAGATCCTCGGTGTTCAGTTCCGTTTTGGCAAGGCCGCCGTGCATTTTCAGCGCGCGGACGGTGGCGACTACCACGACCGCGTCCGGCGTCAGACCAGCCATACGGCACTTGATATCGAGGAATTTCTCGGCGCCGAGGTCGGCACCAAATCCCGCTTCGGTCACGGTGTAATCACCCATTTTGAGTGCCATACGGGTTGCCATCACCGAGTTGCAGCCGTGCGCAATATTCGCAAAAGGACCACCGTGTACGAAAGCGGGGGTGCCCTCCAAGGTCTGCACCAAATTGGGTTTGAGCGCGTCCTTGAGCAACGCGGTCATCGCACCCGCGGCTTTCAACTGGCCGCACGTAACGGGTTTGTCGTCGTAGGTATAGCCCACGATGATGCGGGATAAGCGTTCTTTCAAGTCGGTAACGGACGAGGACAGGCACAGCACTGCCATGATCTCACTGGCAACGGTGATGTCGAAACCGTCTTCACGCGGCACGCCGTTGGCTTTGCCACCCATACCGTCTACCACGAAACGCAGTTGACGGTCATTCATATCGACACAGCGTTTCCAGGTGATCTTACGCACGTCAATGCCCAGCGCGTTGCCTTGCTGAATGTGATTGTCCAGCATAGCGGCGAGCAGGTTGTTGGCAGCACCAATCGCGTGGAAGTCACCCGTGAAGTGCAGGTTGATGTCCTCCATCGGGACGACCTGCGCGTAACCGCCGCCTGCGGCACCGCCTTTGACACCGAACACCGGACCGAGCGACGGCTCGCGCAGCGCGACCGTCACGTCCTTGCCGATGCGTTTCATACCGTCTGCCAAACCGATGGTCGTGGTGGTCTTGCCCTCACCCGCGGGAGTCGGGGTGATAGCGGTGACGAGTACCAATTTGCCGTCGGGACGGTCGGCTTCGTCTAACAGACGCAGGTCGATCTTCGCTTTATAGTTGCCGTACTGTTCGATGTATTTTTCATCCACATGAGCCGCTTTCGCGATCTCGGTGATATGCTGCATCTGACATTCTTGCGCGATCTCAATATCGGTTTTGTATGCCATCTTACTTCAACTCCTTAAAAGCACGGAAGTATTCGACTGCTGCTTCAAACATACGGATATCGTAATTGCCGGGGACGTTCTGATACAGGCCGTTGCCGATACGCTCGCTGTGTCCCATCTTACCGAAGACACGACCGTCGGGTGAGGTAATACCCTCGATCGCGTACATCGAGTCGTTGGGATTGCAGCGGATATTCGCGGTGGCGTTGTTATCAAGATCCACGTACTGTGTGGCGATCTGACCGTTTTTCGCGAGTTCCTTGATGAGTGCTTCGTCCGCCAAGAAGCGGCCCTCACCGTGGGAAATCGGGACGTTGACGATATCGCCGACGCGCATTTTGGACAACCACGGAGATTTGTTGGAAGCAATACGCGTACGCACGATACGGGACTGGTGACGTGCGATGG
>JAZRQG010000131.1:0-6417 GCA_045649625.1 Acutalibacteraceae bacterium | reverse complement strand
ACCCACATCCAGAACACGGCACCCGCACCGCCGACACAGATGGCGGCGGCAACACCGGCGATGTTACCGGTGCCCACCGGTAGCGGCAAGCGCGGTACACAACGCATGGAACGGTGAGATGGCGCCTTTTTCTTTGGTGTGCGAGATCACTTCCTTTTTGAACAAACTGCCAATAGTCTGTTTTCACCAATGGCCGATTCGGCTGATCTGAAAGACTTTGGTAATGCAGGTCATCAAGATGCCGGTGCAAATGAGCAAGGCCAGACCGACTACGCCCCATACGACTCCATTGATTGACCCGTTAATTTTTGTGATGAATTCCATATCATCAACCTCCTGAAAAAATTAAAAGCGGACCGCACTGTTGGTGCGATCCGCAAAAAACGACAAAACGCCCTTAAAAAAAGGGGAGGGGAATACTTTGTCCTTTTGCCTGAGAGATTAGCGCACAACACGCTTTGCACCTTCGGCACCCGTTTAGACGGGATTCTCCAAAGCTCCGTCAGCCAACAGTCCTCATCCGAACACGGACACCTGAGAGTGTTACTCCTTCAGTAGCGGAAACCCCGCATCTCCTGTAAGCATCAACCGGATATTCACTTGAACAGGTAACATGATAACAGAAATTTTGACAAAATGCAAGTCTTTTTATTCTTTCGTTTGATAGGGCTTGGTCAGCTCCAACAACCGCGCGCCAAGCGTCACGGTCATGGACAGTCCTTCGGGCACGTATTCCTCGTGTTCCACCGCACCCTCGCGACGACATTCGCCCGCGAGAGCACCTTTATCAAACGGCAGCAAGAGTGTTACTTTTCGTCTGTCGGGTGGCAGCACCTCAGTCAGTCGTTGCAACAACGCCTCAATGCCTTTTCCGGTGGCGGCACTGATGCACACCGCGCCGTCACGGTCGGTCAGCGGCAATGCAGCCGGTAGATCGCATTTATTAAATACCGTCACGACGGGACGATCGGTACAGCCAAGCTGTGCGAGCAGTTCGCGTGTGACGTTCAAATGCTCGGCGGCATCCTCGGAAGAACTGTCGCATAAATTGAGAATGACGTCTGCCTCAGCGGCCTCTTCAAGTGTCGAACGGAACGCGTCTACCAAGTGATGCGGCAACCGTCGTACAAGCCCTACGGTATCGATAAGCAGAATGGTGCGCCCGTCAGGTAATTTCAGTGCGCGGGCGGTGGTGTCTAACGTCGCGAACAATTTATCTTCGGCGAGTACCCCTGCATCGGTCAGCCGATTCATCAGCGTGGATTTTCCGGCGTTGGTGTATCCGACAATTGCAACTGTCTGCACGTTATCCTTGCGGCGTCGGTCTCGCCGTTGAACACGCTGCTGCTCCACCGCTTGCAGCTGATTGCGCAGCGATTGGATGCGACGGCGGATATGGCGGCGGTCGCTTTCCAATTTGGTTTCACCGGGGCCGCGTGTACCGATACCGCCGCCCAGTCGGGACAACGCCATACCTTGACCCGCAAGCCGCGGTAACAGATATTGCAGCTGAGCCAGTTCGACCTGCAGTCGTCCTTCGGCTGAACGGGCGCGTCCGGCGAAAATATCCAAGATCAGCATGGTGCGGTCCACCACGCGGCAGGGGAGAGCATCTTCTAAATTACGCTGTTGTGTCGCGGTCAACTCACGGTCGAAGATGACGAGATCCGCCTCGGTGTTTTTGCACAGCAACGCCAACTCCTCAAGCCGTCCTTGCCCCAAACAGGTCGCTTTGTCGGGCGCTTCCCGCTTTTGCAACAGTCGCCCCAACACGTCGGCACCGGCGGTATCGGCAAGCTCCTCGAGCTCGTCTAAGGAAAGCTGTGCATCAAACTCTCCGGTATCCACTGACACCAGCAAGGCGCGCTCACGACGGTCGCCGTCCACTATGATGTTGTCAGTGGCTTCGCTCATACCAACACCCCTTTTTGATTATTCTATCATTCTTTTGTGCATTGTCCATAGTATATCCGAAAAAATTGCGAAAAAAATTTCTGCCAAATTCAAAAGTTTTTGTTTTCATTTGTCGAAGAGTATGGTAATATAAAAGTACAATAGCTAGTATGTGAAGACGAGGGGATAGCAAATATGGTGGAAAAATTAACCAGTGAAACGATTTTCTCTGCACCCAATCAGGTTGCACCGCTCAGCATCATCGCTCAGCCCGGCACCGAAGAACTGGCGGCGAAGATTGACTATTATCTTACCGATTGGGCGGCCAAAGCGGGTGTTCCGAATGATTCTTTTTTAATTTCCGCTGAATGTCCGCGGTTTTCCTCTGGTGACGGTAAGGGCCTTATCAAATCCAGCATCCGCGGTGACGATCTGTTTATCTTGGTGGACGTTGGCAACTACAACGTGAAGTACAATATTTTTGGTCAACAGAATTGTATGTCACCGGATGATCATTTTCAGGATCTCAAGCGTATCATTCAAGCAGCAGGCGGTAAAGCACACCGCATTAACGTGATTATGCCGATTCTGTTCGGTGGACGTCAGCATCGCCGTAACTACCGCGAGTCGTTGGATTGCGCCGTAGCGTTGCAAGAGCTTGAGCGCATGGGCGTTACCAATATCATCACCTTTGACGCACACGATCCGCGCGTACAGAATGCGGTTCCGCTGATGGGCTTCGATAACGTTATCCCCTCTTATCAGGTGCTCAAATCCATGTTCCGTCGCTATCCCGATCTCATCCCGGATCGCGAGCATATGATGATCGTCAGCCCGGACGAAGGTGCGCTCAACCGCAATATGTATTACGCGTCCACGCTGGGCGTGAATCTCGGCATGTTCTATAAGCGCCGTGACTATGCCCATGTTGTTAACGGTCGTAACCCCATCGTTGCGCACGAGTATCTTGGCGATTCGGTGGAGGGCAAGGACATTTTCATCGCGGATGATATCATTTCGTCCGGCGAATCCATGTTGGATATTGCGTACGAACTGAAGAAACGTAAGGCGGGTCGCATTTTCGCGTATGCCACCTATGCCATCTTCACCAACGGTCTGGACAAGTTCGATCAGGCTTATAAGGACGGTGTGATTGCGGGCGTGCTCGGCACCAACCTGACCTATCGTACCGACGAACTCAAAAAGCGTGAATGGTTCTGCGAAGTGGACGTGTCCAAATACATCGCGTATTTCATCGCCTCGCTCAATCACGATATGTCGGTCACCCGCATCATTGACTCGCACCAGAAAATCAAGAATCTCTTGGCCTCCCGCACATAAGTTTTCTAAAGAACGGTCGGAATTCCCGACCGTTCTTTTTGCATATTGCGCTTGTCCTCCTTGTATATATCATATTAGGAGGAGGAGATCGTATGAAATTTATTCGAGTACTCGCGTGTGCGCTGTGCATCACGCTGTTGTTCACCATTCCGGTTGCGGCAAAAGCCATAATCATCGATACGGAATCGGGTGAAAGCGCCGAGGAACTGATGTCGCTGGAAATTCCGAAATCGCTTAGCGAAGTGGTATCCACCGCTGCAGGAACGGCGCTGGAGGTTGGCGGAAAATCCGCCATTTTGATGGAACAGTCCTCGGGACAGGTACTGTTCGAAAAAAACGCACATGAAAAATTGCCCATTGCTTCGGTTACGAAGGTGATGACGTTGTTGCTGGTTATGGAAGCGCTAGACAACGGCTTGATCGATCTGCAGGACCCCGTCACCTGTTCGTCCGAGGCAGCATCTATGGGCGGCTCCCAGATTTGGCTGGAGCCGGGCGAAATTATGACGGTGCATGAGCTGGTAAAAGCCGCGGCGGTGGTGTCTGCTAACGATGCGTGCGCCGCACTCGCGGAACACGTCGCCGGTTCAATCGAGGAATTTGTACAACGTATGAATACCCGCGCTGCTGAACTCGGTATGCAGGATACATTGTTCAAGGATTGTAGCGGGTTAGATGATACCGCTTATTCCTGCGCTTATGACGTGGCACTCATGTCCCGTGAACTGATGAAGCATCCGCTAATTAAAAATTATACCACCATTTGGATGGATACTCTGCGTAACGGTGAATCACAGCTGGTAAATACCAACAAACTGATTCGTTTTTATCAGGGTGCTACCGGACTCAAAACCGGCACGACTTCTACGGCTGGACATAACCTGTCTGCCACCGCAGAGCGGGGCGGACTGGGATTCGTAGCGGTCATTTTGGGTTGCGCTACCACCGACGAGCGATTCGGTGGTGCACGAAAATTATTGGATCACGGTTTCGCCAACTACAGTTTGTACACCCCGCAGGTCGATCCCGCCCTGTTGACCCCCATTCCCGTGCTGCGCGGTACGGCGGGGACGGTGGCGGTGGAAATTGGTGATCTCGATCCGCTATTGGTCAAAAAAGGGGAGGAAAAGGGATTGACCTGTACGGTCACACTCTCCGAAGATCTTGAGGCACCGGTGACGAAAGGGCAGATCGTCGGCGCCGTCACAGTCACCCGCGATAGCGAGGTGCTGGCGGAATATCCGGTGCGCACGGTCGAGGCAGTCCCCAAACTCAGCTTTGGATTCTGCTTATCGCGACTGATTACGGCATTATCTACCTAATTTTCACACCGGTCAGGCGTCTGGCCGGTGTTTCTTTGTAAAAAATTCATAAAAAATTCTCCAATTTCGGTTGCAATCGGAACAGATATATTGTACAATAAAAGCAACAAAACAGGATGGAGGCATCTGATATGGCAGCTACACTTGAAACCCGTTATCTTACCGATTTTGTCCGCGATCATGAACTGCAGGCGATGCAGGCGCAGGTCATGGCGGCGCACGAGATGCTTCATAAAGGCAACGGCCTGGGCAATGACTTTCTTGGCTGGTTGACCTTGCCCACTGATTATGACAAAGAAGAGTTTTCCCGCATTCAGGCAGCGGCAGAGCGTATCAAAAATGATACCGATGTGTTTATCGTTATCGGCATCGGCGGCTCGTACCTTGGCGCCCGCGCGGTGATCGAATTTTTGAAATCCCCGTTGTATAACAATTTAAAAAAGGATACACCGGATGTGTACTTTGCCGGCAAGAGTATCAGCGCTTCAGAACTGTCAGAGTTGCTCGAGCTTTGCGAAGGTCGCCGCGTGTCGGTGAATGTGATCTCCAAATCCGGAACCACCACCGAGCCCGCGATCGCGTTCCGCGTGTTCCGTGAGTATCTGGAGCGTACCGTCGGTGTGGAGGAAGCTCGTCGCCGTATTTATGTGACAACTGATAAGGCGAAAGGCACGCTGAAAGGTCTTGCCGATCGCGAAGGGTACGAAACCTTCGTGGTGCCGGATGACGTGGGCGGCCGCTTCTCGGTGCTCACCGCTGTTGGCCTGTTGCCTATTGCTGTCGCCGGCTGCGATATTGCCGCGTTGATGGCGGGTGCTGCCAAAGCGCAGGCGGAGTTGTGTGAGACGGATATCACAAAAAACGATTGCTATAAATATGCCGCTATGCGGAACATTCTCTTGCGTAAAGGTCGTGCGGTTGAACTGATGGTCAGCTACGAACCCCGATATGCGATGATGTCCGAGTGGTGGAAGCAGCTGTACGGTGAGAGTGAGGGCAAAGACGGCAAAGGGTTATTCCCGGCATCCGTTATCTTCTCTACCGATCTGCATTCACTCGGTCAGTTTGTGCAGGATGGCTCCAACATTTTGGCAGAGACCGTGGTCGTGATTGACGAATCCCCTGTCACGATGACTATCAAGGAAGATGCCGAAAATGTGGACGGATTAAACTTCCTTGCCGGCTGCACCATGGCTCAGATCAATCAAAAGGCATTCGAAGGCACGATTCTCGCTCATACCGATGGTGGCACACCGAATATGGTGATTCACGTGCCCTCGGTTTGTGAGGAGGAACTCGGCTATCTGGTGTATTTCTTCGAGAAAGCGTGCGCTATCTCCGGTTATATGTTAGGTGTCAATCCGTTCAACCAACCGGGCGTGGAGGAATATAAGAAAAATATGTTTGCGCTGCTGGGGAAACCGGGTTACGAAGATCAAAAAGCAGCGTTAGAATGGCGACTTGGGAAATAATTGGCAGTGACCGCGCAAGCGGTTAATATATACTGGGAGGAATTCTAATGATCACTTTAATCCTCGGAAAAAAAGGTTCCGGCAAAACCAAACGGCTGATCGACATGTGCAACGAAGCCATGGCGCAGTCCAAGGGCAATGTTGTCTTTATCGAAAAAGACAATACTTTGACCTATAGCCTCAAGCACAATGTTCGCTTGGTGGCGGCTGATGAGTATGCGATCCGTGGATTTGACAGTTTTTACGGTCTGATCGCCGGTATGTGCGCCGGTAACTATGACATCACCGATATTTTTGTAGATTCTACCTTGAAGATCGGCGGTGATCTTGACGGCCTGCTGGGCTTCGTTGAGAAACTGAAGGCTCTCAGCGACAAGGCAAATAGCAAT
>JAZRQG010000130.1:0-6081 GCA_045649625.1 Acutalibacteraceae bacterium | reverse complement strand
AAATTCTTTATGTTTTGATGACTGTTGTTTTGGTTTTAGTATGTTGTTCTTGTGGCGAAAGTAATGCTTTTGAAGAAGGTAATCTTTTATATGATTTGGGTGCTAAGTCTTTTGAGGATATAGAAAAGGTTGAGTTTTTATATGAAGAATATCAAGGCGATTATGAGGACAAACTTGTAATTACTCAAAAGAAAGACATAGAACTTCTTTTAGATTATAAATATTCTTCCGATTATCCTAGCGATAAGTTACATGAATTATTTATATATCCAACTAATAGCATTTATGTAACGATTAACGATGTTCTGTACCAATTAAATTTAGGTGCTGATGGCAGTTTGACAACTGTCCCGGGAAGTAAATTGTGGACATATAAAGCAGAACAAGATAAAGGCATTACAAATTCGGTTTGGGAAGAATTTATTCAAAAATATCATTAATTATTATAAGAAAATCAGGTTTTTCGACCGGTTCCATTTTGAGTGTCGGTCCCAGAAAAAACTCTTGTTCGAAAAGAACAAGAGTTTTTAGTTTTATGGGTTTGCCTTTCGGCAAATGATGACACAAACGCTAATGATGACGGCTTCGCTAATGTTTTTGGCAAACATCGCATCATTTTCGGCGTATCCGAATACATCATATTTGCGCAGCAAATGCATTGCCACGGTTTTTCATTTGTGATATACTTTACTTGAGTAGTGTTTCTTTTTAATTTGGGAGAGGTATGGCGTATGAATTGTAAGACCGTAAATCAAATTCTTTTGGATACATCTTATGTAAGAATGGGCGGAACGAAAGAAGAAAAGCAATGTGCTGAGTATCTGAAGTCGGTTTGCGCGCAAATGCAGCTTGATGCCAAAATAGAGTCATTCCCTTTAACAATGTATGATACAAAATGTGTAAAGCTGGTTGTTGATGGAAAGGAGATTCCCTGTACCGGCTATTTGGGGGCTTCAAACGGAAATGTGACGGCCGCGCTGTATTATCTTCGTGAGAATGATGCGCCTTCTCTCAGAAAGTGCAGAGATAAGATCGTTTTGGTAGATGGTGCGGTGAACTATGCCCTTTATGATAAGCTGGTTAAAAACGGTGCGAAGGGTTTTATTACCTACAGCGGGAATATGTGCTTTGATGATCGGGATTTAGATACAAGAGAAATTCGGTTTGAAGTTGAAGAGGGCAGCCGTATGCCGGCTGTTAATATTCACATTAGTGATGCCTTTGACATCGTGAAGCGGGATAGCAAACTTGCCGAGATTACGCTCCGGCAGACGACGTATATCGGCGAATCGTATAACGTGGTATTGGATATCGAAGGGAAAACAGAGGAAACCGTAGTCATCTCAGGACATTATGATTCCACCTCGCTTTCAACCGGTGCCTATGACAATATGTCGGGGTGTATTGGTCTTTTGTATCTTGCGGAGTACTTTTCGGCAAGACCGCATCGACGTCGCATTCGGCTGTTATGGTGCGGAAGCGAGGAGCGCGGTTTATTGGGATCACTGGCATACTGCCGTATGCATAAGAACGAGTTAGCGAACACCGTGCTTAATATCAATCTTGATATGTTGGGTTGTCCCTTGGGACAGTTTGTAGCATTTTCTTGCACGAATGATGAAATGAAAGATTTTCTTACCGATTTTTTCGCCAAACACCGTTTTTCGACATCTGTTCGTCATGCAATACGGTCAAGTGATTCAAACTCATTTGTTTATCATGGTGTTCCGGCCATTTCATTTGCAAGATATGCGCCTTCAAATGCCGCGCCGATTCACACTCGCTATGACACGCCGGATGCGGTATCTGCCAAGCGCTTGTTGGGTGATATGAAAAGCATTGCACAATTCACCGAATGTGTTGCCAATGTTTTGGATTTCCCGGTTTCGATGACGATTTCAGAGAAAATCAAAAATGATGTTGACGAGTATATGAAAAGAAAACGTCCCGCTGTGAGTGATAAGGAGTGTACGATATGATAAATTCCCATTCGCTTGACACCTTATGCGCGGCGTTGTGTTACGCGATGGGTATTGAAGCGCCCGCGCTTTCGGCAGCCCCCAACGTTGACCTGTGCCGGTACATCGATGATAGCCTATCCGGGAAAAAGGCGGATCGAGTTTTCATGTACAATCCCGATGCGATCGCGCAATGGGTTTATGAAAAATACCTCCACTTATTTGAGGAAATCACACACACAATCGATATAGAAATACCCTTTTGCACGGTGATGCCTTCGGTAACACCGGTTTGTTTCGGCACCATGTATACAGGCGCTCAACCGTCAGAGCACGGCATACAATCCTATGCAAAACCGGTGATAACCATTGACACGATTTTTGATGCACTTATCCGCAGCGGCAAAAAGCCGGTAATTGTTTCGACCGCCAACGATAGTATGTCGAAGATCTTCCTTGAGCGCGAAATGGAGTATTTCATTTACGATACCGTTGAGCAGGTGAATGCAAAAGCGACGGAGCTGATAGTAGAGGACAAGCATGATTTCATTGCTGTTTACAACGGAAATTATGACAGTATCATGCATAAATTCGGTCCCGAAAGCGAACAAGCCTTGGGAGCGCTTGCTGCTAATGTAAAAGCTTTTGCCATGTTCCGTGAAACGATAGAGACCCACCGAAATCGGCACAACACTTTAATGGGGTTTGCGATGGATCACGGGTGCCATGAAATAGATGGAAACTGCGGTTCACACGGTCTTGCCATGGAAGAGGATTTAAACATTGTTCATCTGTATCAACTGATTCGTGGAGACACAAAAGAACAAGGGTGATGATTTTTGTATAATGCACGCTGAAAAAGCGGCGATTATCGGCATTTTTAAGACAACATAGCGTTGACAATAAGTTGAGAATATGTTATCCTAAATTGTACTTATATGCTGGGTTAATGGGGGGTTGATCGTGACAAAATTTGCTAAGTGCGTGGCGTTGTGCGGGGTTCTGTTTCTCTTTATATGCGGTGTGGTGTTGAGTGGCTGTCGTAAGACGCAGCAGCAAGACGGTGATACCGGCACAACCACCGACGTCGGTTTCGACGCAGAGGTTTTGGAAGAAGATGATGATCTGACCGTGGAGATCGAAACAAACGGAACCGACAAGATTTCGGGTACTTCCACGAGTTGTACATCACAAATCGTCGTACAGTCAACCGACGGTACGGCAACCGGCACGACGCAGAGTACGACCAAGTCAACCGCCAGCACAACCTCCAAAGTCACAAGCTCCGTATCCTCAAGCAAAAACACACAGCCATCTGATACGACAACCACTACCACTACCGTGCGTACCAGAGATGAAGGGTGGACGCCCGATCTTGGGACAAAGCCTCAATAACGGATGTGTTATACACGCTTGTTTACGGAATGTGAAAACTGTATGACCGACAATGTTTACCGACGTAATCTCACGATGGGAGGGATCTGAAATTAAAAAGGAGTATTTAGAACCTACGATCACATTTGTCTCGTTTATTGCTGTAGAGAGCATCGCGGATGCAACTAATGCAACTTCGGACGGCGATACACTTATCGATACGGGTGAATTGTAGGAAAGTGCGCGCACAAACGCCTGAAAAGGGCACGTTAATTAAAGAAATGATAGGTGATGTTTTTATGTTGAATTTAAAACGCTTGAAACTGTTAACTTCAAAGGCAACGTTGAGAGCCGGGCTCGCCTTTGTACTTGCAGTATGTATGTTGGTGCTGATGCTACCGGCAGATTTCGGTGCACTCCTTGTTGGTGCAAGCAGCGCCGCGAATGAGTGGAACGGTGAGCAGTTGGAACAGTTTCAAAACTATACTGAGGTTTATCAGCAATTTGCTAACGGAACTGTCGCGTATCAGATAGCCAATGCAAAGCAACTGGCGTTTTTAGCTGCGGTTGTAAATGCAACGCCTACTGACGATTCAAGCGGTTGCCAGGTGCACTTAGATATGGATGGGGACGGCACGGCGGATAGCTATTACTATGTTCCCGTAAATAGTAACGTGAAATTCGAGCTTACCGCTGATATTGATCTGAATGATCAGCAGTGGACACCCATCGGCATCGGTAATGGCCGGAAGTTCTTTGGTACTTTCGACGGTAAGGGTCACATCGTTAGTGGTCTGTCTTACGTTGATGAAGTCACACCTAATAAAGTCAGTTCCGGAATCGGCCTTTTCGGTCAAACAGGTAACACGGCTGTTATTCAAAATTTACATGTTAAAGGGACGCTTCGAACCAAACAAACCAATATGGGTGGTATTGTTGGCTATAGCACCGGTGCTTTGCAAATGGAAAACTGTAGCTTCTCCGGTACCGTTCAGGGGAGCGGCTTTGGCTATACTGCCAATGTCGGCGGCTTGCTCGGTAATGCATCCACAAACCAAGCGGTTGCGATCACCGACTGTTTTGTTTACGGCGAGGGCACCGCGATTACCGGCGTGCCGGCAGATGCGGGCTCTGTCACCGGTGACTATAGAGCCTACAACCCGGAAAATATCGGTGGTTTGGTCGGCTATGTAGGCGCGGGTTGTGATATGACGATTACCGGCTCCTATGCCGAGTGCACCGTAACCGGCTGGGATGGTTCCGGTGGGCTTGTTGGAACGATCGGTGCCGATTCAAATATCACGACGGTGCAAATTATGAGATGTTATACTGCCGGCAGTATGGTAACTGCTGCTCGTGATAGGGTTGGAAATGCTATAACCGGCGGTGCTACAACCGGTTGTACCGGCGGCTTAGTTGGTTGGGTGCGTAATGACGCGAATACTGCTAACGCTCGTCAACTCGAACTCACGATTGAGGATTGCTACAGCGTGATGGATTTGACAAAAGCTCCCGCTGATTCGGCAAGCGGCTTGGTCTCCTATACACGTCATAATACCAATGCGACAACCATTGCGGAAGAGGATGTGCAAATTTCGCTGCAGCGGTGCCACTTTGCGGGTCTTGATGCGAAACAGCCCTTTATGTACTATGAGAGTAAATATTGCACGGTAGAGGCAAATAACTTGTACTACCGTGCGGGTTCCACCACGGCAAAAACGCATACGCTCCAGGGATACGAGACGGTCGAGGAGAAAAACCGTAAGGAGTTCCTGGATGGTAGGGTAGTCGCCTTGCTTGGTGAAGATACCTGGATGATTTCCAACTCGAACGAGCAAGAGTATCCGGTGCTTGGCCCGCAAGAGAAGCCGACCTTGGAAAGCCTGAGCGTGAATAACGAACCAATCACGCTTGTTAACGGTGTCTTTGAGTACACCGCTCAAGACGTTGAGGATACGGCGGAGTCTGTTTTGATTTCCGCAACCCCTAGCGATGGTGCGACGGTTACGGTGAACGGTACCGATATTGACGCGAACACCACTGTTTCTCTCGGTATTCCCGGCACAACCACTGCCATTACGATTACCGTTACTTCCAATCGCGTCTTTTCCACTACCTATACGATAAACATTTACCGTAAACCCGATAAATGGGATGGCACTTGTGCAGACAAACCGTTTGCGAACTATGATGAAGACTATACAAAATTTAACGGCACCAACAATCCGTATATTATTGAAACGGCTGAGCAATTCGCTCTTTTAATGAAATTGCTCACCGATGCAACGAGTACACATGCAGACGGAGCATGGACATATACGCTTGACGGAGCTACATACAAGCTTAAAAGCACTCAATACGGTCACTTGGCCGGTGTAAGGGTCGAACTGCATGCCGATCTGGATTTAGACAATCAGACGTGGAACCCCAACGTCAATGGTAAGCCGAAGTTTTCTGCCCGCTTTGACGGCATGGGCCATACGATCACCGGCTTAAACGTTAACACATCCAGTCGTTATGCCGGGTTATTCGGTCAAGTTTCTATCGGTTATATTAATAACCTGACCGTCCAGGGCAATGTGACTTCAAGTCATAATTCCGCCGGCGGTATTGCAGGAGGTTTAACTGACAACGCCTCCATGACGAATTGCGCCTTCATCGGCACTGTGCAAAGCACCGGCTATCAAGTTGGTGGCTTGATTGGTACTTCAGGTGGCACTTGGACCCTCAAAAACTGCTATACGGCGGG
>JAZRQG010000129.1:0-2041 GCA_045649625.1 Acutalibacteraceae bacterium | reverse complement strand
TCTCGGATAAATACGACCTCACAAGGCACCCGAACTTCAAATACACAGCCGACGCCGACCCTAAAAATGTCTTTGACATGGAACGGTACATGAAGAAACAGCGCGCCGTGGTAAAGCCTACGGACCGTTTCGATGTGTACGAGATCGACGTAACCACATAAAAACCAAAATCAAAAACATTTTTTAGGAGGATTTACTTTATGGAATTTTTCAATAGCGCAGTTGGTGTATTGCAGACTCTCGTTATCGCTCTCGGTGCCGGTCTCGGCATTTGGGGTGTTATCAACCTTCTGGAAGGCTACGGCAACGACAACCCCGGCGCCAAGTCCCAGGGTATGAAGCAGCTTATGGCAGGCGGCGGTGTTGCCCTCATCGGTATCACCCTCGTACCTCTGCTCTCCGGTTTGTTCGGTTAATCGTCCGGCGGTAATCGCTTATGGGCGGCATACTCGACAAACTGGGTGAGTGGCTCAGGGGGCTGCTCATTGAGGGTATCACAGGAAACCTGTCGGGCATGTTCGACACAGTGAACGATAAAGTAAGCGAGATCGCCGGAGAAGTGGGACAGACGCCGCTGAATTGGAACAGCGGCGTCTATTCCATGATCCGCAACCTATCTGAATCGGTCATTGTCCCGATAGCCGGGGTTATCCTGACTTTCGTTATGTGTTATGAGCTGATCCAGCTTGTGACAGAAAAGAATAATATGCACGACGTAGATACCTGGATGTTCTTCAAGTGGATATTCAAGACCTTCTGTGCCGTGCTGATTGTAACCAACACCTGGAATATCGTCATGGGTATCTTCGACGTGGGCCAAAGCGTGGTAAACAGCGCCTCCGGCGTTATCATCGGAAACACCGCCCTTGACGTGAACACCGTAATATCCAATATGGAGGCACAGCTTGAAGCCCTCGGCACAGGAGAACTTTTCGGCCTATGGTTCCAGTCCCTTTTCGTGGGGCTGACGATGAACGCGCTCTCCATCTGTATTATGCTCGTCATTTACGGACGCATGATCGAGGTGTATTTAACGACCTCCATCGGACCGATTCCCCTTGCCACTATGACGAACCGTGATTGGAGCTCCACCGGGCAGAATTATCTAAAATCTCTGTTCGCGCTGGCGTTTCAGGCGTTTCTCATTATGGTGTGCGTGGCGATCTATTCCGTTCTCATTCAGACCATCGGTACGACCGGGAATATCTCCGGCGCCATCTGGAGCTGCATGGGATATACGGTGCTTCTGTGTTTCGCACTCTTTAAGACCGGCAGCCTCGCAAAGAGCCTGTTCGGAGCCCATTAAGAAGGAGGCCTGATAATGGCGTATGTAACCATTCCCAAAGACTTAACCAAAGTCAAAAGCAAAGTCATGTTTGGTCTCACCAAACGGCAGCTAATATGTTTCGGCGCGGCGGCACTCATAGGAGTACCGCTTTTCTTTTTGCTCAAAAGCGTTATCAATACCACCGCCGCCACCCTCTGCATGATCTTAGTCATGCTCCCATTCTTTCTTCTCGCTATGTATGAGCGCCACGGCCAACCCCTGGAGGTGATCGGCGGTCATATCATCCGTTCAATGTTTACGAGAACGAAGGAGCGACCCTATCAGACAAACAATTTTTATGCCGCCCTGAAACGGCAAATGCAGACAGAAAAGGAGGTGATGGCTGTTGTTCGTAAAGCCAAAGCAAGAGCCGCAGGCGGTCAAAGCGGCAAGACCGAAGGTAAAGCTGACAAACGCTGAAAAGCGTGAGATCAGGCGCATTATCGAAAATGCGAAGGGCGACGGCAAGGCGAGAACGGCGCAGGACACCTTACCGTTCCGTCAAATGTACCCGGACGGTCTGTGCCGTCTGGATGAAAAGACCTGGTCCCGCTGTATCGAGTTTGAGGACGTGAATTATCAGCTTGCCAAGCCTGACAATCAGACGGCAATTTTTGAAGCTCTCTGTGATATGTATAACGCCCACGACGCTTCTATCGGTATGGAGCTCTCCCTTGTGAGCCGCCGCATGAACCGTGAGGATTTCGTAAAGCG
>JAZRQG010000128.1:0-5810 GCA_045649625.1 Acutalibacteraceae bacterium | reverse complement strand
CAGATGGGCGCGTATGAAGGGATCCGCTACGATCTGGACAGCACCGATACCACCAACGCCGTGTGCGATGCCGCCTGTACCACCGCTCGTGATATCAAGGCGAAAGCGATACTGGCGCTCACCAAATACGGACAGACAGCCAGACGCATGTCCAAGTTCCGTCCCTTTGTTCCCATCGTGGCGGCGACACCGGTGGAGAGGACCTTTCATCAGCTGGCACTTTCCTGGGGTGTATATCCGGTGTTGGCGCGATATCAACAAACCTCAGACGATTTGATGCAGCACGCGATCGACTGTGCCAAACAAATCGACGCGGTGGCAGACGGTGACCGCGTGGTGATCGCCGCGGGTGTTCCGCTGGATACCGCCGGCAATACCAATCTGCTCAAAGTCGAGATCGTCGGCAGTAAATACTGACAAAAACGCCCCTCCGAGGCAATACCGGCGGAGGGGTAGTGACCAATGACAAAACAGCCTTTCCCAATTGGAAAGGCTGTTTTGTCGTATCAGGATTTTCTTTTTCGAATACGGAAACTGAGCAATATTACCAGCTGAGCCGGCACCCACAAGAAGATCAGTGACCATAGGTCTTTCACGTGGGGAGACAATACAAAGTAAACCAGGCCAAAAAGCGAAAGGAGCAACAAGGATACGGTCAGCAAATGGTATCGTCCTTTATGCCAGACGCTATTAAGCACCAATAGGGTAATTAACGACACCGGCACGGCAGCCAGGAACACCAGCCAAATCAGTTTGCCAAGCGTCCAATGGAAGATCAAAAACAACAGAATCGCTAACGTCCAAATACCCACCAAGCAAACACCGGTAATCATGGACGGGCTGTACCGAACCTTGGCAGTTTTGCCGTCCCAAGCATCGTGGGAGGTGAGCAACCAATCTACCGTGACACCGAAACGGTCGGCGATCATCTTGGCAACCGCTAAATCCGGCATCCCATCAGCGCGTTCCCATTTAGAAACCGATTTGTCCGAGTAATTGAGCATTTCCGCAAGCTGTGCCTGCGTCATACCCGCATCGGTACGCAAGCGGATCAAATTACCCGCAACTACATCTTTGATTTGTTCCAAGATCAGGTTCTCCTTTCTTCCAACCGCAGGACTTCTTCCACAATCGCTCCCGCAACGTCCACACCGGTACAGGCGGTGATACCCGCCATCTGAGCGTTGGAATTCACCTCACAAACCAATTCGCCCCGCAGCAGATCAACGCCGCCGAAATGCAACCCCAACAAGCGGCAGCAACGCACCGCCAGTTGCGTCTCCTCCGAAGTGGGCGTATACGCAAGCGCTTTGCCGCCGTGTGCAATATTGGCACGAAAATCCGAGGGGTTCACCCGTTTCATAGCGGCAACGACACGGTCTCCGATCACGTACAACCGTTTATCTTCGCCCGCTGCATCACGGATAAATTCCTGCAACAAAAACGGGCGATGACGCATCCCATACACCAGCTCGTGCAGTTGCTCGCGCGTTTTTGCAAGATAGACCTGCTCACCAAGTGAGCCAAAGCATTCCTTGACCACTAACGGAAACCCCAGTTCTCGTTCCGCGGTGGTTAAAAATGGCTCAATCGGTTCGGCAACCTCAACGTAGGTCATCGGGGCGAGCAGTGTTTTCGGCATGGGGACACCGTGCTCCGCCAGCACGCGATGCGTTTCGCTTTTATCGTCACACAGTGCAACAGCAGCAGCCGAATTGTATACCGAAACGCCTGCAGACTCCAAAGCACGCGCTAAACGCGTATCCTTATCCCAAAACAACACGACGTCACCCGCGCGGGTCGGTTCCACCGACACCGCAGGGGTAAGGGTGACGGTGCACTCCGTGTTTTTGAGAACGCGCACCGTCACACCCGCTTGCAAAAGTGCTGTTTCCAGCCGCTGAACCGGATCGGGCGGAACCGCATTCCAAAAACCGTTATAAATCACAAAGTAGGTTTTCATGTAAAACTATGCTCCATTGTTAAAACAACAAACAATCGGGGGTCTACCAATTGCAAGCGCCGCTCAAGCTCCGCCTGCAAATCGGTCTTTTGATACTTGAACGGGACAACCACGTCGAAGATCACGTTAATGCGGTGCTCGCCGCGCACCAAACGAAAATCATGAAGACTTAAGACGGGATCAATATCTTCCAGGATGGTCTGTGTCAACACCTTCAGCTCACACACCTGTTCATCCTGCGTATCCACAGGATCCATGTGAATACACGCCGTGATATTGAGTTCGCGAACCAAACGGCGCTCCACCGCATCAATCAACTCATGACTGTGCAAAATATCACCGTGTGCCGGCACCTCCGCGTGCAACGACACGATGCAGCGACCGGGGCCGTAATTGTGCACAATGAGATCGTGAATGCCAACGATCCCCTCGTTTTCCAGCACAATGCGGCGAATCTGCTCGACGATCTCCGGATTCGGTGCTTCACCGAGTAACGGTGATAACGTTTCTTTCAGCACTGAAAAACCGGACCAAATGACAAACAACGACACCGCCGCGCCAACGTAACCGTCGACCGGAAGATCGGTGAAAAGGGTAAACACCGAAGAAACCAATACCACTATGGTACAGATCACATCGTTGCGGCTATCCGTGGCGGCAGCCATCAAGGTGTTTGATCGGATACGGCCACCAATCTGCCGATTAAACCGTGCCATCCACAGCTTCACAAGGATGGATGCCGCCAAGATCACCGCCGTCACCCACGAAAACGCGGACGGGGACGGCTCCAAAATCTTTTCAACGGCACTTTTTGCCAGCTCGATGCCGGCAAGCATGATGAGGGCTGCAACGGTCAGCGCAGACAGATATTCAATCCTACCATGACCAAACGGATGCTCCTCATCCGGCGGCGAACCCGCCAAACGGAAGCCAACCAACGTCACCACGGAAGAACCCGCATCCGACAGATTGTTAAACGCATCCGCAATAATCGCAACGCTTCCGGACACAGCGCCGGCAAGCAGCTTAAACAAAAACAGAAGGATATTCGCCGCAAGACCGGCTAAACCGGCCAGCTTGCCGTAGTCCGTACGGACCGACGGCGCAGCGATATTTTCATGATCGCGAACAAAACGGCGTATCAACGCTTTGGTAAGCACTTAAAGTCCTCCCCTTCCGCGAGATCACGACCGAGAATCTTACCGATCGCCTCAAACACAAAGCGGAAATATCCCGCTCCGTAATGATGAAATTGGCGGCGGCGCAGCATCTCGCTCAATTGCGCAACCGTGACCCAGCGTGCTTGCGATACCTCCTCACGCTGTAAGCGCATATCCGGTACCGCAATATCACGACGCACCAGCCACACGTCGCACAGCGAGTTACGACGCACCAATCGGCCAACAAACTCAAATTCTGTTTGCGGCAGCTGAATACCCAATTCCTCACTCAGTTCACGCTGTGCAGCATCGGGACTCTCCTCTCCTGCAATCACCGAGCCGCTGGTAACCGCCCAGATATTCGGCATCAGCTTGCGGTGCTTGGAACGGCGCTGAATCAGCACACGATCGACAGAGTTGACGATCCAAATGTGTACCACTTTGTGATATTCGCCCGCGTGCAGACGCTCACCACGTCGGATTGTACGGCCGAGCGGTGCACCATTTTGGTCGAACAAATCCCAGTGTTCCATGTATCATCAACTCCTTTCCATACGGTATCACTTTATATTTTACCTTCTTTTGGCATAAATGTCCACCTTTTTTTATTGACACAACAACAGTCTTTGCGTACAATGATAGATATACTGAAAAAGACTAATCGCTCTGTTAAGAAAGTGAGGTGTACCGCCGTGCAAAACGTACGCTTGGATACGTTGGTGCAAGAGCAGTTCGGTGTATCGCCGGAACAAGCAACCGGTCTGATTATGGCGGGACGCATCTGGATCGGTCACGTGCCGATGGACAAGCCCGGCATGCCCGTGTCGTCAGATACTGTGCTCACGCTTCTTGAAAAGCCGAAAAAGTATGCCAGCCGCTCGGGATATAAACTTGCCAAGGCCTTGCAGGTGTTTTCGCCCGATATCACGGATAAGATCGTCTGCGACATCGGTGCCAGCAACGGCGGCTTTACGGATTGTCTGCTGCAAAACGGCGCGCGGCATGTGTATGCCGTTGACGTGGCATACGGCATCCTCGCCTGGGAGCTGCGCAACGATGAACGCGTAACCGTATTGGAACGCACCAACGCCCGCAACCTCACCGCCGAACAGCTCGGCTCGGTGTGCGATCTCGTCACCGCTGACGTCTCCTTTATCTCTCTGACCAAACTATTTCCGGCCATGCGGCGGATCCTGATTCCGGACGGTATCGTCATCACGCTCATCAAGCCACAGTTTGAAGCGGAGCGCCGTCAACTTGGCAAAAACGGTGTGCTGAAAGATCCCGCCGATCTGCCACCGCTGTTGTGTCGTTTGTTTGATTCGGCGGCCGAAAACGGACTGTACGTCAAAAGCGTAACCGTATCCCCCATTCACGGCACGAACGGGAATGTGGAATATTTGGCATATTTTGAAAGCGACAATCCGCTTTCAAGCGAAGAGCAGCAACAACTGATCGATAACGCATTATCTGAAACGCCCGATGATTGAGGACACGCATGAAACAAGTATGGTTTTTAACGGCAGTGCTGTGCGTACTGCTAACGGGATGTGTCGGTGAGGTGGCGCCCCCCGTCACATCGTCCGCGACTGATACCACAACCACATCTGCCACGACGACCGCCACAACAGCACAACCAACCACCACGACCACAACGGTCACGACGGTGGACGGAACGTTGGATGTGGTCACAACCCGTCCAAACAATTCGGACGGGTTTGCTTTGACCGATGAGCAGGTCGCCACCCTTGATGCGCTGATCGCTTCGTACGAGGGCCTGTTAGCGGTGGGGTATTACGACATCACCTCCGGATACCAATACACCTACAACGGCGAACTGACCTTTGACGCCGCCAGCCTTATTAAGGCACCCTTTTGCCGCTATGTACTGGGAATGGCAGAACAACACGAACTGGACCTGTCAACAGAACTGACCTACACCGAGGATATGCACGTCGGCGGCACCGGCATCATCAAAAACGCCGAATTCGGAACGGTATATACGCAGGAAGATCTCATCAAGCTTTGCATCCGCAAAAGCGATAATATTGCCTTCAAAATGCTCCGACAGGTGTATCCGGCAACCGGCTTTAAGCAATATGCGCGAGCGATTGGGATCACGGACATTTACGGCATTAAAAACATCAGCAACAGTAATATCACCGCCGTGAATGCCATCACCTATATGAAGGACATCTATTCCTACATTACCGGCGATACGCCATACGGCAAAGCCTTGGAAACCCATATGCGGAGCACCGTCAACCCGATGATCCGCTCAAAATATCCGGTCGTGCGCAAATACGGTTGGATGGAGGGTGCCTATCACGA
Organism: Acutalibacteraceae bacterium; assembly: GCA_045649625.1. Lineage (GTDB taxonomy): Bacteria > Bacillota > Clostridia > Oscillospirales > Acutalibacteraceae > RGIG3009. Next base: position 356 of record JAZRQG010000128.1, on the reverse strand, counting down.
TATGGCCATCATCAAAGCTCCCCGCCCATACATACTGGTCATACTGTCAGATCACGACGAAGGCTCCGACGAGGACGAGAAAATGTTCCGCGTGATTTCCGAAGCCGTGGAAGCCGTATCGGGAAACTAAATACAGAAAACGCACCGCAGAACAACCGTCCTGCGGTGCGTTTTTTGATTTTACAGTGCGGCGATAAGTTCCATCGCACAACGAATACCGTCAACCGCGGCAGAGGTGATGCCGCCGGCATAACCGGCACCTTCGCCGCAGGGGTACAAACCACGAACCGTGGATTGACAAGAAGCATCACGTATGATCCGAATGGGTGAGGAGCTGCGTGCCTCCACCCCCGTCA
>JAZRQG010000127.1:0-6119 GCA_045649625.1 Acutalibacteraceae bacterium | reverse complement strand
CACGTTGCCGTTCCTGATAGGTGATGCCGTTTTGTTGCTCCATGGCTTGAAGATTACGGCGAATCTTTTCATTAATCTCGGTGTGGAAGCCCGTCATCAACCGAATCCGTGAGGCGGCATATTTCTCCGCCTGATGCAAGGCGGGTAAAAACACAAAAACTTGGTCATTAATCTGCTCGGTACGCACCGTGAACCGGGTCACCATGTCCTGCAACGTTTCGCCGACTTTGATCGCATCAATACCAAGTATCTGTGCCGTCGCCACAATCAGCTTGTCCGACGGCAGACAAGTATGTCCGTTTTGCAGATTGTGCCGCAGCACATGCAACAATCCTGCTTCAATCCGACGAGGATCGTCCGGTAGGCGATCCATGCTCATGCAAATGGCATCCGCGCGGTCAAAGGAAATGTACAATCCCGCCGAGCACAGCAGATAGGGGTTGGAGCGTATGGTATCCACCGTGGAAGCCCCCCACCGTTTCCAACAGCGCAGGGCTTCGCTTTGTGTGAGTCCGTAACCCGAAAACGCAAGAATCACCTCGCGCAGACCGAACTGCTCGCGATATTCTTTGGCAATCTTTTCAGCTTTAGACGCGGTGATACCGCGCACCTCGCACAGCCGCTCGGGTTCTTCCTCCAGAATACGCAGGGTATCCTCTCCGAACTGCGCCACCAGCGCCGATGCCGTGACCGGTCCGATCCCCTTGATCGCGCCCGACGCCAAATACCGAAACACCGCATCGCGATCGGTGGGCAGTTCGTGCTCACAGGTGTGCGCGCGAAACTGACGACCGAATTTGGGATGCTCTACCCATTCGCCCGTCAGCTTGAGTTGTTCGCCTGCCTGCGTGCTCGGCAGGACACCCACCACCTTGTGGAATTCATCCTCCGCCGCAAGTTCCAGCACCGTCCAGCCGTTTTCCTCGTTACGGAAAACCACCCGTTCCACGGCGCCACATAACACCTGCTCTGTTTGCTCCATGTTTTATCCTCTTGCCGAACATATATTCTGTTTTTATTATAGCGCATGAAGCAGCGGTTGTAAAGCGGTTTTAATCATCTTTTGCGGTACAAACCCCAAGTCCCAGTTCCTCGCACAACCTCCGCAGAGCAGCATCTTCATCACGGAGCAGCACGGTCGGGGTAACCCCGCCCGCGGGGCGCAATCGCATCCACATCGCGAAGCGGCGAATACAGTATTCGGCATCCTCTCCCGACACCGACAAGATCAGCGGCTGGACTTCGCCAGCAAATACCAGCCGCCAACACAGCCGCATAACCAAGTCTGCCGCACCGTAGAGTGCAAGCAACAATCCGATCACCGCACCAATACTTTCCCACATATCCGCCGCCCCCTTTGTACCAGTGTAGAAAAGGGACAGGCGATAGGTTACAGTAATTCCTGCAAGGGGGCGAACCGATATCCCATGGATTCCCATTTGGTGAGCAGTTCGTCTAAAATCTGCGCATTGGTCGCAGAAGTGCTGTGCAACAGTACGATCGCACCCGGGTGCACCCGGGTGGTCAGTTTTTCAAGCGCATGCTCGCGGGTGGGTTGGCGATCCACGTACCAGTCCACGTACGCTAAACTCCAAAAAAAGGTGCGATATCCCAGTTCTTTTGCCATCTTCAAGTTGGATTCGTTAAAATTCCCTTGCGGCGGACGGTACAGCTTTTCCATATCAGCACCAATCAGCGAGCGGTAGGCATCCTCTAAATCTGTCAACTCTTTCCGGAACGCCTCACGGTCGACGATTTTAGACATATCGGGATGGGTTGCCGTGTGATTGCCGACGGTATGCCCCTCCGCCACCATGCGTTTCACCAGTTGAGGGGCAGTGTCCAGATAATTTTTGACTAGGAAGAAGGTTGCCTTGGCGTTGTGTTTTTTCAGTGCATCCAAGATGGGGGCAGTATTACCGTTTTCAAAACCCGCGTCAAAGGTTAGGTACAGCGTTTTGCCGTTTTCGGTGGAGGTTTGCCCCACGTAATACGCATCGAACTGTTTTAAGTACGTAGCGTCCGCGTTTCCGACGGGCGGTTCCCCCTCTTTCCTAAAGCTGAGCCCCCAGCTTGTCACCGGTCCTGCCGCCGTTTGCCGCGCATCGGCATAGTGGGAAATCGCCAGCGGCGAGGCAATCAGCAAAGCAAGGCAGCAAAGTGCGCTAAACAGCCATCGTTTTTTTAAGATTATCATACTCTCACGCTCCTGCTACTATCCTACGTCCATCCAAGTGAGAATATGAATCGCCTCTTTACATAAAACTTCACAGACACTTCGCGCGTGATATTCATTGACTTTTTCAAGCGCAAACGGTATAATAATGTGGAAAAATATGCAAAATGCACAAAGGAGAATTTGTTATGCGCAAATGGATCGCAATGATAACCGCCGCATGTATGCTGGTCTCGCTTACAGCGTGCAGCAAGCCGGAGTCAGGCCCTGACATGCGCACGATCACGTATACCCTCACGCAGGACGAGGTATATGACTTGTGGGCAAACACCTCGTATTGGGCAATGCCGTTTGCCCGCGAGGATGATGGCCTTTGGACACGTGACGGATACGTGCTGCTGGGTTATTCTTATGATGAAAACGGCGCAGGTGAGTTGATCCGCCCCGGACATAAATTCCGCCTAAAAACGGCAAAGGAACAGCAAAATCTGTATTGCGTCTGGGCAAAAGAAACAAATGCTGCCGATTTCACCGTTGCAGAAAACGATGCGTCTTCAGTGTACATTACGGCATACACGGGCAGCGACGAGACGGTATATATCCCGCAGCAAATCGGGGGCAAGACCGTGACGGGTATCGCCGAGGGAGCGTTTGAGGGTAACAAGACCATCAAGGAGGTGCATATCACCTCCTCGATACAGACCGTTGAGGCGTGGGCATTTAAGTCCTGTCCCAATCTCACAACGGTGACGGTATATGATAATCTGAAGTTCATCTGCGATGCGTCGTTTGAAGAATCACCGATTCAAACGGTGCACCTATGCGCAGCACAATTGCCCCGGTATATGAAAAGTCTGGAAACATTTGGTAAAAAATACGAGCGGTTGTTGCTCACCGCCGGCCAGAAACGGATCATCGTGTTAGCGGGCTCCAACGTGCAATACGGCCTCGATTCTGATTATATGCAAACACTTTTTAAGAAAAACTATGCGGTTGTCAATTTCGGAACCAACGGCAATATGAATGTTGCGCTTTTCCTGGATGCCATCTCGCCGCTTTTAACCGGCGACGACGTCGTGGTGTTTGCACCGGAACAATACGGGCAGTATGCGTACCACGTCAACGGCAATCCCGAAATGGCCTCCGCGACATTCCAGGGGCTCGCCACCTGCTATAACTTGTTTGATAACGTTGACGTATCGAAATACACGAATGTGTTTAACGCCCTCCGACAGTATTGTACCGTAGCGGCAACGATGCCTGTACAGTCATGGGAGGAGCCCAACAAGTTCCTTGACGAGTACGGCGATCTGATGATACTCACAAGCGAAATGAATTCGCCCACTTACCGCAAAGGAGCGAACGGCTATTTCCGCTTTGACAGCACCGTGATCCCCGAGGCGTATATCCCCCATCTGAACCGCGTGATCGACAGAGCCAAAGGCTCAGGTGCGACCGTGCTGTTCAGTTATCCGTCGGTTAACAAAAACAATATTGAAACAACCAGTCTGAATGAACAAGCGTATGACGCTTATAACAACTGGATTGCCGAAACGGTACATTGCCAGCTGATTTCCGATGTGCGGAACTATATCTATAACGGTGAGTATTTCTACAACACCGACTACCATCTCAACACGGTGGGCAGAGAGATACATACCAAACAGCTAGCTAATGATATTATCAACGCCAAGATCGGCGTGAAATAAGGTGTTTGTATGATCTACATTGAACGACCTGCGCAATTAAAAATTGCGGGCGGGCACCCCGGAACCTTGTTGTATTCACAATAGAAAAGAAAAACAGGCTATGATGTTCCATAGCCTGTTTTTTATATTTTTACTTATCAGAACAGATACCCCACCGCGATACCGAGTGCCGCTGAAAGCACGATGATGAGGATCGGATGTACTTTTTTGAGTGCCAGTACCAGGGCGAGGGCAAAGATCACCGCCGCGCTTATAAATTCCACCGAGGCGAATACCGAAAGGGAAATGCCGACGGGGAAAAATACCGTGATGCCGTTTGAAACGATCGCCGAGCCGATCAGACCGATGACGGCGGGCTTGAGCCCCGTCATGCAACCTTTGACGATGGTGCTTTCTTTGAATTTTTCGAAAAATCGTGCAACCAGTAAAATGATGATAAACGACGGTAACACCACACCGAGTGTTGCACAGAACGCGCCGAGCAGGTTACCCCACAGTCCGTAGCTGCTGCCCATCGCCTGCCCGACGTAGGTCGCCATGTTGATAGCAAACGGGCCGGGGGTGCTTTCACTCACCGCGATAAAGTTCAAAATGGTTTCGTTTTCCATCCAGCCGAGGGAGACGACTTCCTTTTGAATCAGCGGTAACATGGCGTAGCCGCCGCCGAAGGTGAACGCGCCGATCTTGAAAAAGGTCAAAAACAAATGCAGAAAAATCATTTTTGGCACCTCTTTTCTGCAACGAGCGAGGTGACAAGTCCAAACACGGCACAACCGACGATGACAATGAGTACGTTGACATCAAATACCGCGACACAGATAAACGATGCCGCGATCACGATGTACGATACCATGCCTTTCGGGCATTTCTTGTACATATTGATAAGCGCCTTGAGGATCAGTGCCAACACGCCTGCGCGGATGCCGTTAAACGCGTACTGCACGGCGGTGATTGCCTTGAACCGATCCAGCACGAACGAGATCACCAAAATGATGATAAACGACGGCAGCACCACGCCCAAGGTGCAGAAAAATGCGCCGAAAAAGCCCGCCACCTTATACCCGACAAAGGTTGCCGAGTTGATGGCGATCGGGCCGGGGGTGGATTCCGCGATGGCGATGATGTCGAGAATGTCGTCATCGGTGAGCCATTTATTCTTTTCCACGACCTCGCGCTGGATCAGCGGGATCATCGCATAACCGCCGCCGAACGTAAACGCGCCGATCTTTAAAAAGGTCAAAAACAGTTTTAGGATCATTACATCACGCTCCGTTTGGTATTGTAGCATCTGCTGTCAAAAAAATCAATCGAAACCTATATCTTGAGTTACAGATAAAATTAATTTAAAAACAGATAAACCTTGCACATTGTGTCAGCTTTTGCGGCATGGTAAAATCAAGATATAGATACCAACAAGGAGGGTATATCATGAAAAAGTTTGTCGCTCTGCTGCTCACCGTCATCTTGCTGCTGCCCGTTTGCGGTTGTGAGGACAAGGCGGAGGAGATATGGGACGCGGTAAGCGGAACGACCACGCAGGCGTCCGAGACGACGACTACCGACAGTCAGACAACACTATCGTCAACAGCCATCACACCCACGAGTAAAACGACTGTCCCCTCTACCACCCAAACGAAAACCATTTGTCCGACTGCACCCGCTAAAAATCCTCAGCGTTTGCCGACCGTGAAGCTCGCCAAGCTCGGTATATACAGCAATTACACGGATATCGTGAAAACGAGCGGCGGTTTTGCCGTGGCGGGAAGATGGGATACGGAGGCCGTGCTTGAGGTATACGACCAAAACGCCGTTCTCCAAAAGCAATATAAGGACTGGGGCGGTAACGGCTTTACCAAGCTTGTCGCGTGCAGCGACGGCGGGTATCTCGCCTCCTCCTACACGCCGCCTATCGTCACCAAACTAAATGCGGATTTAGAGCTCCAATGGGAAGCGAATTACGAGAACCCTGCCGGAGAGGGCATTGCCCAGGACATTGAGCAAATACAGCCGGGGCTGTACGCCGTACTGTTTGTGTCCCATCTGACAGAGGGTGGGAAAGGCACCTTTAAAATCACCTTTGTGAGCGAAGGCGGTACGGTGATCGAGACCGTCGAGCTGATGCATTGGATCGACCCGACCGATGCCGACCTCATTGCCGACGGCGAGGGAGGGTTTTATCTGACCGCCTCGGCTGATCTGTCGCAATCAAACACTCTCCCCATCCTCCAGCAATC